>JBGVDJ010000017.1:0-88959 GCA_045119335.1 Candidatus Choladousia sp.
AACGCGACAAGCTCCTCAACAACAAGGTCGTCACCACGATCATGTCCAACATGGGCCTTTACAAGGCTCTGGACACAGCGGGTATTAATTATGAAAAGACCGCCGTGGGTGATAAATATGTATACGAAAATATGGCGAAGAACGGCCATCGTCTCGGCGGAGAGCAGTCCGGCCACATTATTTTCTCCAAATATGCAACGACAGGTGACGGTATCCTGACCTCACTCATGGTGATGGGTGTGATGATGGATAAAAAGATGACACTGGCACAGCTGGCTTCCGAGGTGAAGATCTATCCGCAGCTGCTGAAGAATATTCGTGTAGCTGACAAGGCTGCGGTTCGCGGAAATGCAAAAGTACAGGCTGCTGTGGCTGCTGTGACGGAGGCGCTCGGCGATGACGGAAGAATCCTGGTACGTGAGAGCGGTACGGAACCGGTGATGCGCGTCATGGTAGAGGCAGAGTCTGATGAGATCTGCGAAAAATACGTGAACGAAGTAATAGAGGTGATCAAAGCGGAAGGACTGGCTGAATAAACTCTGATTTGTTGAAACGGAGGTCCTATGGAACACAGATGGAAACGGCTTGCAGGTTACTACAGGCCGTATAAAAAACTTTTTTTCTCAGATATGTTTTTTGCAATACTCGGAGCGGGTGTAACGCTGGCGATTCCGCTGATCGTGCGCTATATTACATCAAATGTGATCATCCTGCCCGGGGAGGAGGCGCTGCGGACCATTCTGAAACTGGGAGCAGTAATGGTGGCGATGGTGGCACTGGAGTGCTTCTGCAACTTTTATATTGCATATTACGGGCATATCATGGGTGCGAGTATTGAGCGTGACATGCGCAATGAGATATTTGGACATTATCAGAAGCTTTCCTTTTCTTTCTATGATAATCAGAAGGTCGGACAGCTTCTGTCCCGTATCACTTCAGACCTGTTTGATATCAGCGAGCTGCTGCATCACGGACCGGAGGATGTCGTTATCTCACTGATCAAGTTCGTCGGCTCGTTCATCATTCTCTGCTCAATCAACAGTGTGCTGACACTTGTGACGTTTGCGTTTGTTCCGCTTATTTTTGTATATGCATTTGTTCTGAACAGGAAGATGAAGCGGGCATTCAAGCAGAACCGTGCCCGTATTGCAGATATCAACAGTCAGATCGAAGACAGTCTGTCAGGAATCCGGGCGGTCAAATCATTCAGCAATGAATCAGTCGAGATGAAAAAATTCCATTCCGGCAATGACCGTTTTGTGGAATCAAAGCGCACCAGCTACTGGTATATGGGACTTTACCATTCCGGCCTCGGCGCAATGACAACGCTTGTCACGATCGTGGTACTGGTGGTCGGCGCGTGTCTGATCACCGGCGCGCGGATGGAGGTCACGGACCTTGTTACCTTCCTGTTGTATATCAACAATTTTACTGAGCCGGTTAAGAAACTGATCAACTTTACGGAACAGTTTCAGAACGGATACACGGGCTATGAGCGTTTCCTTGAGATCATGGATATTCAGCCGGATATCAAGGATGCTCCGGATGCAGTAAGCATTGACCGGGCGGAAGGCCATGTATGCTTTGACAATGTTTCTTTTAAATATGAAGAAAAACAGGATACGGTGCTCAGTCATATCGATCTCGATGTGAAGGCAGGGGAATATCTGGCGATTGTCGGTTCATCCGGAGGAGGCAAGACAACGCTGTGCAGTCTGATACCGCGCTTCTATGATGTGGACGGCGGAAGGATCCTGCTCGACGGAATGGATATCCGCAGGATCAGGCTGGAAGATCTGCGCCGCCAGATCGGAATCGTGCAGCAGGACGTTTATCTGTTTGCCGAGAATATTATGGAAAATATCCGTTACGGCAGACCGGATGCGACGGATGAGGAAGTCATGGAGGCAGCCAGACTTGCCAACGCACATGATTTCATCATGCAGCTGCCGAACGGTTATCAGACAGATATCGGACAGCGCGGTGTGAAGCTTTCCGGAGGACAGAAACAGCGTATTTCCATTGCAAGAGTATTTCTGAAGAATCCGGCAATACTGATTTTTGATGAAGCGACTTCAGCGCTTGACAATGAGAGCGAGAAGATCGTGCAGCAGTCTATGGAGCAGCTGGCCAAAGGCAGGACGACATTCGTAATTGCGCATCGTCTTTCCACGATCCGAAATGCACAGAAGATCCTGGTCCTGACATCAAAAGGAATCGAGGAACAGGGAACACACGAAGAGCTGCTGGCACAAAACGGAATTTACGCAAAATTGTATAATGGTTAATTACGAGGCATTTATGGAACTTACAATCAAGAAACCGGAACTTACAGATAAAGCAACAATCGATCACTATTTTCACGTGAACCCGACCCGCAGCTGCGAATACACCTTTGCGAACCTTTTCCTCTGGTGTCGCCATTACAGAGTGGGTTATACATTCGCAGGCGAGATGCTGGTATTCCAGTATACGGATGAGAAAGTATTTACATTTCCGCTGGGTGACCGGTCTCATCTGAAGGAGACGGTGGATATGCTGATGGCATGGTGTGAAGAGCAGGGGATCGAATTCAGAATGACCAACGTTACGCCGGAACAGTTCACACTGCTGGAGGAGCTGTATCCGGATCAATTTGCGATAGAATATTATCGAGATTCTGCTGACTATGTGTATGAAACAGAGAACCTGATCAATCTTTCCGGGAAAAAATATCATGGAAAGAAGAATCATATCAATAAATTTAAAAAGAACTGGCCGGACTGGAGCTATGAGCCCATTACAAAGGACAATGTGGAAGAATGTTTTCAGATGGCACTGCAGTGGAGGCGGCAGAACGGCTGCGAGGAAGATCCCGATAAGAATGCCGAGATGTGTGTCACACTGAATTCCCTCCGCCTGATGGAGGAGCTGGAGCTGAAGGGAGGTCTGATCCGGGCAGGCGGCCGTGTGGTGGCATTTACGATCGGGGAGCCGGTGTGCGATGACACCATGGTCATTCACATCGAAAAAGCGTATGCTGATGTGCAGGGTGCATATCCGATGATCAACCAGCAGTTCCTGATTCATGAGGCATCGCAGTACCGGTACGTGAACCGTGAGGAGGATATGGGAGAGCCGGGACTGCGCAAAGCAAAGGAATCCTATCATCCGGCATTCCTTCAGGAGAAGGGACTGCTGAGGCTGAAACAGTCCACCGGAGAAATATAGTGCGGGAATGATGCCTGCGCAGAAATCGACAGAACAGGAAAGAGGAGACCGAAATGAGAGAATGGGAGAAAAACATACGAAAGGTTGTCCCGTATGTACCGGGGGAGCAGCCGAAGCGCAAGGATATCATCAAACTGAACACAAATGAGAATCCGTATCCGCCGTCTCCGCGTGTAGCACAGGTGCTGCACGGGATGACAACGGATACGATGCGGAAATATCCGGATCCGACGGCAGAGCTTCTGGTGAATGCGATCGCGAAGGAGCAGGGAGTCAGACCGCAGCAGGTATTTGTCGGTGTAGGTTCCGATGATGTGCTGGCCATGTCATTTCTGACCTTCTTTAATTCTGACAGACCGATTCTGTTTCCGGATATTACATATTCTTTTTATGATGTGTGGGCGGATGTCTTCCGTATTCCATACGAATGCCAGCCTCTGAACGATGCATTTGAAATCGTGAAGGAGGATTATTATCGTGAGAACGGCGGAGTGATCTTCCCGAATCCCAATGCACCGACGGGAGCGCTGCTGCCGCTGGAGGATATTGAAGATATCATTCAGCATAATCAGGATGTCATAGTTATCGTCGACGAGGCATATATTGATTTCGGCGGAGTGTCTGCACAGGACATGATTGAGAAATATGATAATCTGCTCGTGGTACAGACGTTCTCCAAGTCGCGCTCCATGGCAGGTATGCGTATCGGATACGCAATGGGAAATGAGACACTGATCCGGTATCTGAATGATGTGAAATATTCGTTTAATTCCTATACCATGAATGAGACAGCCATCGCACTCGGTGTGGCAGCTGTGGAGGATCATGAATATTTTGAAGAGACGCGAAGGAAGATCATCACAACACGTGAGCGGGCCAAGAAGGAGCTGACAGCGCTCGGATTTTCTTTTGCGGATTCAAAAGCGAACTTTATTTTTGCAGCACATGAGAGCTGTCCGGCAAAGGAGCTGTTCGAAGCGCTGAAAGAAGAAGGGATTTACGTACGATATTTCAATAAACCGAGGATCAGCAATCATCTTCGCATTACGATTGGTACGGATGATGAGATGGAGGCGCTGTATGCATTTCTGAGAAAATATCTGAACCGGTAGATGATATCCTGAAACGATAACGGTCATGGCAGGAAATGCCATGAGAGAACAGACAGCTGCAGCAGAAATCGCAACTGCGGCGGATGAACAGTGAGCACACCGCTCCTGTGAGATACATGATACGAAAATATTCCGGAAGACCGGACTGCAGCAAATTTCGCATGTATCACAGAGAAAGGGGAGTGCATCACAGAATATGGTGACATTGGTACATATGGTGCTGGAGGCATTGGGGGGGATTCCATCGCAGGAAGCGGCAGTATTCCTGATTTCCACGCTTCCGGTTCTGGAGCTTCGGGGAGGACTACTGGCTGCTTCGTATCTCGGGATCGACATGGTAAGAGCGATTCTGATCTGTATAGCAGGCTGTTTTCTCCCCGTTCCGTTTATTCTGTTGCTGATCAGAAGAATTTTGCGGATAATGAAGGAAGTCCGCATTACGAAAAGGCTGGCAGAGAAGGTGGAACATCATGCGATGGAAAAAAGTGAACAGATCGGCAGATATGAATTCTGGGGACTGTTTGTCTTTGTGGCAGTTCCTCTGCCGGGGACCGGTGCATGGACCGGTTCGCTTGTGGCGGCATTGCTTGGAATGAAGACGGGACGTGCTGCGCTGGCTATTTTTCTGGGTGTGCTGGTGTCGGCGGCAATGATGACCGGTGTGGCGTACGGGATACTGGATTTTTTCTTTCACTGATCTGTCCGGGAAGGATTTTGAATATTGCCAGAATCGCGGAAGCACAAAAGCACAGCAATCTGCGGGCATGTCGCAATATGTATTTATATAGAAGAAACAGGGGCAGCGACCCCGGAAAGGCGAAAAGATGGCTTCCTACGAAAGTTTTGCAAGAGTGTACGATCTGTTCATGGACAATGTTCCATATGAAGAATGGTGTGAATATCTGAGCAGTCTCCTTATTCATTATGGAGTGGAGGATGGCCTCATACTGGAACTGGGCTGCGGTACAGGCTCCATGACAGAGCTGCTGTCTGCACGCGGATATGATATGATCGGTGTGGATAATTCTATGGAGATGCTGGAAATTGCGCAGGAGAAAAAGCAGGAGTCAGGGAACGATATTCTGTATCTGCTGCAGGATATGAGGGAGTTTGAACTGTACGGGACTGTCCGTGCAGTGGTGAGCGTTTGTGATTCCATGAATTACATTACAGATGAGGAGGATCTTCTGGAAGTATTCAGGCTGGTGAATAACTATCTGGATCCGGGCGGGGTATTTATTTTTGATCTGAATACTGTTTACAAATATGAAGAGCTGCTGGGTGATTCTGTCATTGCAGAGAATCGCGAGGAGGGCAGTTTCATCTGGGAGAACTGGTATGATGAGGAAACGCAGATCAATGAATATGATCTGACACTGTTTATCCGGGAGGAGAATGGCCTGTATAAGAAATATGAAGAGACGCATTACCAGAAAGCATATGATCTCGAGCTGGTGTGCGGACTGTTGGAACAGGCGGGAATGAAGCTGGAGGCAGTCTGCGATGCATTCACAATGGAAGCTCCGAAGGCAGAATCCGAGCGTGTGTATATTGTGGCGCGGGAAATCAGCAAGAAAGTATGAGTGAGTCCCCGATTGCCGGGGACTCACTTCTGTTAAGGCTCCATTTTATTCGAGGCAGGGGACCTCAAATGTTTCATTATAATTGAGTTCTTCCGAAGCAATGTCTGTGATGATACCGTCTGCCCAGGTGAAGATCAGGTAGCGGTAGATGACCTCGTGACTGCGCAGATAGTCAGAGGAACTGAGCAGATCATGCAGTTCGGAAACTTCAATCTGATTATCGCTGCAGATCGTCTCCTCCGCAACCGGTTCGCCGTCGATGAAAAAACCGGATATGATTGTGTAGATATCTTCATCGTAGGGAATCTCATGAATGGGCATGGTGTTCAGGGAAGAGTCCGGTTCATCGTATCCGACCTGGATCGTATAACTGCCATAAGCCTTCTGAAATGCAGCCGGTCCGTCACCGGATTTTACTCCGGCATACGTTTCACCGTTACTGATGCGGAACAGACTTTCAGGGGGGATTGATGATGAGTTTTTCTCACAACCTGACAAAAAAAGTGCCAAAAAGATAAAGAGATATAGTGACTTTTTCATAAATAAAGAAACCCTTCTATTCATTCTTATTTATAAACTATCATATTATAAGAAAAGAATCCAGCGTTATTTGAGCGTTTTTCTCTTTTGAAAAATCCTAAAATTATGGAAAGAAAGTGAATAAAACCTTAAATTTAGGGGTAGCCCGTTGACTTTTTACGGGAATTGGATTAATCTTTCAGATGGATTTTTAGAAGTTTACAATAGTTTACATAAGGTTATATGGGGGTTTGAAGATCGATGCTGTTGAAAAGGCAGAATAAAAAAGGAAAGGTTAAGAAGGAGAGAGTTCCGAGAACGCTTTCGCCGCGAATGCAGAAGACTGTTAATATACTGAATCGTTTTTCACTGCTGTTTCATGTGCTGTTGGCATGCGGGGTATGTTTCCTGATCGAATGGGTGTCGCGGCACTCCTTTATTGAAGCATGTCAGTTTGTTGTGGACCGGAATCTTGTATTCCTGTACAATTCAATGATCATCTATGCGTCATTGATGCTGGTCTACATAGTGAAGAGGAGAGCAGTGCTTCGAACAATAATCTCTGTGTTGTGGCTGTTTTTGGGAATAATTAACGGCTGTGTCCTGGCGAAGCGTGTTACACCGTTCGGGTTTACAGATATCAAGATGGTCGGTGATCTGTTTACGATGCAGAGCAATTATTTCACTGCAACCGAGGCTATCATTGTGATCGCGGCAGTGGTGTCAGTCGTACTGTTCCTTATTTATATGTGGTTCAGAGGACCGAAGTTTGAGGGTAAGCTGCACAGAGCAGCAGGTCTGATCATGATCTGTGTTATGGCGATGCTGATTCCACAGGTAACGAATGCTGCAGTGGATAACGATATTCTGACTAAATATTTTGAGAACCTTGCACAGGGTTACAAGGATTACGGTTTCGTATACAGCTTTTCCGCGAGTGTGCTTGACCGCGGAATGAGTACTCCGGAGGAGTATTCCGAGGAGTCTATTGAGACCGTGCTGGCAAAGATGAACGGGGAGACCACGATGACGGCCAGCAGCGAAGAGCAGCAGGGAGCTGCTGATGAAGCAGAGTGCATCAGTGATATGGCGCAGGTTTCCGTGAATGAAGAGGACACAGTCCAGGCTTCCGTGAATGAAGAAAGTGCTGAAAATGAACTGCAGGCTTGGGCGGCAGATGAGATATCATCTGCTTCCCTGGAAGCAGTGCAGAGGGTACGGACGACGGCTTCCGATGAACAGAATATGACAGAGATGACGGAAGAAAAGATTCCGGAAGAAGACGGGGCGGAGCAGGAGTATCCGAACATTATCTGTATTCTTCTGGAATCTTTTGTTGATCCAGGACTGATTAATTTCCTGGAGACCAGTGAGGATCCGATTCCCAATTTTCATTATCTGTATGACAACTATACATCGGGATATCTGGAGGTCCCGGTGGTCGGAGCCGGTACAGCCAATACGGAGTTTGAGATTCTGACCGGTATGGGAATGCAGTTTTTTGGTCTTGGCGAATATCCATACAAAACGATCCTGAAAGAGACGAACTGCGAAAGTATTGCAGCGGATCTGAAGGAGCTCGGCTACGGGGCACATGTCGTGCACAACAACGGAGGTAATTTCTACAGCCGCAGAAATGCGTTCTCCATGATGGGATTTGACACGTTTACATGCAAGGAAATGATGAACATCACGGATTATACGCCGATCGGCACATGGCCGACGGATGATATTCTTGTCGGCGAGGTGGAGAAGTCTCTTGATTATACACCGGATCAGCAGGATTTTGTCTATACGATCACGGTGGAAGGACATGGTGATTATCCGAAGGAGAAAGTACTGGAGAATCCGGATATTGTAGTAACCGGTGTGGAAGACGAGGGCATGGCATATGCCTGGGAATATTATGTGAACCAGCTGCATGAGGTGGACGAGTTCATCGGTGACCTGATCGCAATGCTGGAGGAGCGGAATGAAAAGACATTTGTAGTCATGTTCGGGGATCATCTGCCGACTATGGGACTGACAGAGGAGGATATGACGACAGGAAGCCTGTTCCTGACTCAGTATGCAACATGGAACAACTTTGGATTGGAGAAGCAGGACAGCGATATGAAGGCATATCAGCTGCTGGCTGATATGACGAAGCAGCTCGGCATCAGCAACGGAACCATGTTCACTTTTCATCAGAACCGCGATAACTTTGCGACAGAGGAGGAATATCAGGACAGCATGGAGCTTCTGCAGTATGATATCCTCTATGGAGAGCATTATGTGTATGGAGGAGAGAATCCGTATCCGGCATCCGATCTTGTGATGGGCACACAGGATGTGATCATTGACGAGATCATTGAGGCGGATAAATACTATTTTATCAGCGGAGAGAATTTCACAAAGTGGAGCAAGATATACGTCAACGGCTCCAAAGTGAGCACGAAATATCTGTCCGGTAATCTGCTCCGCATCAAAAAGAGTCAGCTTGACGAGGGGACAAATGAAATTGTCGTGAACCAGGTGGGATCGTCAGAGAGTATCTTCCGGTCATCGAACACAATGGTTTTCGAAAAGCTGCCGGAAACGGAAGAATGATATAAAGCATGGAGTGCAACAGCAGCAGGCTGAGATGGCCGGCTGCTGTTTTTCCGTTCACGGAAAACTTTGTCTCCTACGAAAGAAACACTTCGTGAGGATCGCACTGCGGCGGAATGGAGGATTCTTTTTGTCTCCGGATTTTACGCTTGTTATTCAGTTCCGGACAGAGTATAATCCGCTATTGGAGAACCTATTGATTTTGTTTCGAAAGAGGAAGTAAGAGAGTATATGAGACAGGAAGCACAGGACCTGACATCAGGTTCTTTATGGAAGAAAATACTGATATTCAGTTTCCCGCTGATGATATCCAACGTACTGCAGATTCTGTTCAACATGGCGGATGTGGCGGTAGTAGGGCAGTTTGTCGGGGCAATGGCGCTGGGGTCTGTCGGTTCTACTACGACACTGGTCACGATGTTCACCGGATTTCTGATCGGAATGTCCGGAGGCATCAATGTGCTGGTTGCGCGCTGCTACGGAGCACAGGACAAAAAAGGGATCGTACAGACGGTTCATACGGCTGCAATTCTGAGCCTTCTTATGGGTCTGATCATCATGACAGCCGGAGTGGGGTTTGCCAGATGGATCCTTCAGACTATGAGTACGAAGCGGGAGCTTATTGACGGGGCAGTTCTGTACATACGGATCTATCTGCTGGGTATGCCGGCGCTGGCTGTCTATAATTTCGGCAATGCCGTGTTCAGTGCAGTGGGAGATACAAGACGGCCGCTTCTGTATCTGATACTGGCCGGGGTGATGAATGTGGTATTGAACCTGTTCTTTGTTATTGTCTGCGGACTGGGGGTGGCAGGTGTAGCGCTGGCCAGCGCCATTTCGCAGTATCTGTCAGCAATACTGATCGTGATCGCACTGTTTCGGAGCCGGGAAGATTATGGACTTCGTCTGGCGGATTTTCGCCTGAACAGGCGGCGGGCAGCAGATATTCTGGCGATCGGTGTGCCGGCCGGACTGCAGAACGCAATCTTCCAGATGGCAAATCTGTTCATTCAGGCAGGTGTGAATTCGTTTGATGCAACGATGGTAGCCGGCAATTCAGCAGCCGCCAATGCGGATGGTCTTGTCTATGATGTGATGGCAGCCTTTTACACCGCGTGCGGCAGTTTTATGGGGCAGAATTACGGAGCAGGCCGGAAGAAGAGAGTGCTGCGCAGTTATCTGATCTGTCTGGTATATTCCTTTGGAATCGGCGCGATAATAGGTGGGACACTGGTATGTTTCGGTACCTCTTTCCTGTCTCTGTTCACCGGTGAGGCAGCTGTTATCGAGGCGGGTATGAAACGACTGACGATCATGGGTCTTTCCTACTGTGTTTCTGCATTCATGGATTGTACGATCGCAGCATCCAGAGCACTTGGAAAGGGCGGCATTCCGACGGTCATTGTGATCATGGGATCCTGCGTATTCCGTATTATCTGGGTGAATACGATATTTGCATACTTCCGGACGATTCCGTCCCTGTATCTGCTGTATGTGTTCTCATGGAGCATTACGGCGACAGCAGAAATTATATATTTTATAAAGATATATCGGACAAAAATGAAAAAGATTATCTGAATGAAAAATTGTTCTTGACATTCCCCCTGACTGGAACGTGTATAGTGGAGTGCGAAAGGAGGAAGCAGCATGTATTCAATTGGAGAATTCTCAAAAATAGGAAGTGTTTCCACCAAGACGCTGCGCTATTATGATGAGATCGGTCTTCTTCGTCCGGCACATGTGGATGAGGAGAACCGGTATCGCTATTATGCGGAAGAGCAGGTGGACGAGATCCTGTTTATTTCTGAATTGAAGACGTATGATCTGCGGCTGGAACAGATCAAAGCGATTATGGAGAGCGGCGATGCGGAACTGCTGGAGCATTTTCTTACAGAACGTATTGCGCAGCTGAACGATCAGATCCAGGAAAATATTCAGTTACGACACTATATCGAAAGAAAAGTACATGAAATTCAGTCAGGAGGAAGTATGATGGAACAGAAATCAGAACTTACAGTAGAAGCAAAAGAATTTGAACCGGTATGGGTAATGAGTAAGACAGCAGCGATTGAGATCAGTCAGTTCGGCACAGTGGTCAGTGCTGTTTTCGAGGAAATCTTCAGGAACGGTCTGCAGCCGTCAGGCCCGGTCATGACCTTTTATCTGGACAGAGAGTTCCAGCCGGAACATGCGAATATAGAAGTGTGTGTCCCGGTACACTGCGGTGCCGCGGCGGAAGGTACAGAGGGCGTGAAACTGCTGAATCCGGGACTGTGTGCCGCCTGTACCTATATGGGACCGTATCATATGCTCGGCAAAGCTTATGCTGCTGTCCTCAGGTGGATTGAGGAGAATCAGTATCAGGTGGCGTCTGCACCGTTTGATATGTATATGAACAGTCCGCAGCAGGTGAAGAATCCGGAGGACCTGGTCACACAGGTATGGTTCCCGATTCAGAAATAGAGAACAGATAACGGAAAGAGGATCGTAAGAGCACCATGGCGGGAACAGCTGATAAAAAGGCAAAAAGAAAAAAATAAGAAAAAATAATAAAAAACCATAAGAAAAGAAACCGGAAAATACAGAATCTGAAGCATGGAGCAGGTAATATCTGATCGAAAGAAACAGATGTTATCTGCTCTTTTTGTTTGGACAGAAAAACGGAAATGAATTGAAATTAATGAAAATTACGGTATACTTTATGGATATAGGTCAAATGAGAGATGAGTCCCGGTTTATCTGAAGAGGGAGAAGATGGTGAGATAATGTTAAAAAAGATACTGGTGATCGGATGTCCTGGTGCCGGAAAAAGCACCTTTGCACGGAAACTGAGGGATGTGACCGGCCTGCCGCTCTTTTACCTTGATATGTTGTGGCATAAACCTGACCGGACAAATATTTCAGGGGAAGAGTTTGATGAAAAACTGAATGATATTCTCGGGAAAGATAAGTGGATCATTGATGGAAATTATCAGCGAACTCTTGAAGTCCGGATGAAAGCGTGTGATACAGTATTTTTTCTGGATTTCCCGCTCGAGGTCTGTCTTGCAGGTGCGAAAGCACGCATCGGGAAGGAACGGGAAGATATGCCGTGGGTGGAAACGGAACTGGATGAGGAGTTCCGACAATGGATCGTGGATTTTTCCAGGGATCAGCTGCCGGCCATCTATGAGCTGCTTGAAAAGTATCAGGACAACAGGGAGATCATTGTCTTCCAATCAAGAGATGAGGCGGATGCTTATCTGAAAAACCGGAAGGCGGTTCAGTGAATCCGGGTTCAGTAAATCCGGGTTCAGTAAATTCAGATTCAGGGTGCGGTCCGAAAAACTGGTACAGGCTTTGGCGGGCGGCACGGGAGGGGTACGATGAAAAGCAAAAAGAAGGCTACAGTCCTCGCTGTTCTGGCGGCGGCGCTGTATGCGATAAACATACCATTATCTAAAATTTTGCTGCAATATGTGGAAGAGACTATGATGGCGGCATTTCTGTATCTCGGGGCAGGAATCGGCCTGCTGCTGTATGGGGCGGCGGAGAGAGCATCCGGCAGAGGGCAGAGGCAGGAACGGCTGACGAAACAGGAACTGCCCTATACCGTAGCTATGGTGGTGCTGGATATTGCAGCGCCCATTTTGCTCATGTCCGGTATTGCCCGAACCAACTCGGCAAATGTTTCTCTTTTGAATAACTTTGAGATTGTTGCCACTTCTCTTATCGCGCTCGTGATTTTTGGAGAGGTCATTTCCCGAAGACTGTGGGCCGCAATTGGTCTGGTGACAGTGGCAAGTATCATACTCAGTTTTGAAGGAAGCGGTGCGTTTGTGCTCAACAGTGGTTCACTTTTTGTGCTGGGCGCCTGTGTATGCTGGGGATTTGAGAACAACTGCACCAAGATGATCAGCAACAAAAGTTCCGTGGAGATTGTTGTGATCAAAGGCTGCTTCTCCGGAACGGGCAGTCTGATCATTGCACTCGCATCAGGTGAATCTGTACCGGAGATCAGGTGGATTCTGACAGTAATGCTGCTGGGATTTGTGGCATACGGCCTGAGCATCAACTGCTATATTCAGGCGCAGAAGGATCTGGGGGCAGCGAAGACCAGTGCATATTATTCCATTGCGCCGTTTCTTGGAGCGGCATTTGGAATGTTTCTGCTGGGAGAGCGTCCCGGTCTGCAGTTTTATGCTGCGCTGGCGATCATGGTCGTGAGTACAGTCCTTATGGTGAAGGATTCTATCGAACTGCAGCATACACATGAACATGAACATGTCCATGAGCATGAACACAGTCACGGAGATCTGGTACACAGCCACGTACATACCCATAAACATACGCACCTGCATGTGCACGGAGAGGCCGGCGAAGCGCATGAGCATGTTCATGAACTGCTGGAAGATCATCAGCACAGCCACGGAGGCGGGCAGTAGAAGAGGCAACAGAGATTGATCATCCTTAAAACGGGTGTATTTTAAAATGACGAAATACATTTCCACTTGTTTTTTTAAGTAGCAGATGCCATAATAGCAGAAAAAGATGTAATGTTTGACAACTGTGAATTCCAGGGGAGACTTATATGAAAAAAGAAAAAAGCTGCATACTGTGATGTACTCGCTGAACCGATAAATCTCTGCGGCCTGTCGCTGGGTGGTGTGCTTGCATTGAATTATGCAGAACTGAAAATAGTAGAAAATGCAGGACATGAGATAAATCAGGAGGATCCGGAGCAGCTGGCGGAAGCGATGAATCAATTTTACATACAGAGGAAAGAGCAGGGGAAAATATGACCTTTGAAAAATTAGAGAAAAATATCATTGACTCAATCGAGGAACAGCAGCTGAAGCTTGGATACCTGGAAGAAACCGTAAGATTGTATTATCCGCTGTCCTCGCTCAACCGCTTTCTGGATACGGATTGCGGGATCAGTGATATGAGGACAATACTGTGTGAATTTGCGGATGACACCAGAGAAAAACTGGGTGGGATCCTGGTGGCGAACAGCGGCGAAAGATTCTGTATCGGTGTTCCGCCGGAAGGGGCAGAGTATGTTCATAACAATCTGAACAGGAATGGATTCCTGGCAAAACTGATCCGGGTGGTGGGAACACATGGATGTACATTAGACGAAGTGCTGCAGGTATTTTATGAGTATTCCGACTGTGTGCATGTTGAGCAGATGGCAAACGGGGAGTTCGATTATCTGGTCTATTTTGAAGACAATCAGCCGGACGATTATCGGTACTGCATTTCGGTTGAGGGAGAACATGTGATCTATCATCGGTATACAGCGGAGGATTATGAGGAGTTCGGATTTTAGGGATTCACTGAGATAAGGTAAAAAGACGGAAACATATATCAGAAAATAAATTTGCTTGCAGATGAGGAGACAGAAAGATGAAAAGTGAAGAAGTAATGATTCGTGTAGCAACGCCTGAGGATGCAGAAGAAATACTGGCAATCTATGCTCCATATGTGGAAAAGACAGCCATTACGTTTGAATATGAGGTGCCGGGACTGGAAGAATTCAGAGAGCGGATACACAATACGCTGAAAAAGTTCCCGTATCTTGTTGCTCAAAGGGACGGAGAAATCCTCGGCTACGCCTACACCGGCGCATTTAAAGGGCGCGCTGCCTATGACTGGGCGGTGGAGACAACGATCTATCTGAAAGAAAATCAGAGGAAAACGGGAGTTGGCAGAAAAATCTATACAGCTCTGGAGGATGTTTCCCGGGCACAGAACATTCTGAATATGAATGCCTGCATTGGATATCCGGAAGTAGAAGATGAACATCTGACCAGGAACAGTGTGCAGTTCCACGCGCATCTCGGGTATTCGGCCGTTGGTGAATTCCACAAATGCGGATACAAGTTCGGAACGTGGTATAACATGGTCTGGATGGAGAAAATGCTTGGAGCGCATCCGGCCAAGCCGGATCCGGTCATTCCCTTCCCGGAGCTGAGTACAGAAGTGCTTCGGGGACTTGGAATACAGTAGATTTTCATACAGTATGATTTTATGTGTGGGGGAATTACATATGTGGTTTATATTTGCATTATTGTCCGCAGTATTCGCGGCACTCACTTCAATACTGGCAAAGGTCGGTATTGACGGTGTCAATTCAAATCTGGCAACAGCGATCCGAACAGTAGTTGTAGTGATCATGGCATGGGGCATGGTGTTTCTGACTCATGCTCAGAGCGGTATTTCAGTGATCAGCAAAAAGAGCTGGATATTCCTGATCCTGTCAGGACTTGCAACAGGGGCTTCCTGGCTGTGCTACTACAGGGCACTGCAGATCGGACAGGCATCCAAGGTGGTTCCTGTCGATAAGCTGAGCGTGGTCATTACGCTGGTTCTGGCATTTGTATTTTTGCATGAGGAATTTACCGTAAAATCATTGGTCGGATGTATTCTGATCGGTGCGGGAACTCTGGTGATGGTACTGT
Source organism: Candidatus Choladousia sp. (assembly GCA_045119335.1). GTDB lineage: Bacteria > Bacillota > Clostridia > Lachnospirales > Lachnospiraceae > Choladousia. The sequence goes on from JBGVDJ010000017.1 coordinate 15,457, forward strand.
AAAGTAAATGAAATCGTTTTATTCTTAGCAGCAAAGGAAGTTTATTCGCATGAAAGTAATTGATTTGACTCACACAATATGCAGGAATATGCCGGTCTATCCGGGAACGGAACCGCCGACATTTGAGCCGGCAAATACTTATGAGCAGGATGGATTCAAGGAAACAAAGATTTCAATGTTTACTCATACGGGTACGCATATGGATCCGCCGGCACATTTATTTCCGGGACGGACTACTCTGGAGCAGTTTCCGGCCGACCAGTTTATCGGCAGGGCGCTGGTAATCGACTGCCGTGACTTACAGCAGGGGGAGGCCATTACCATGAAATACCTGCGCAGGTATGGAGATCGTGCTGAGAAAGCCGACTTTTTGCTTTTTAATCTTGGCTGGGATAAATTCTGGGGAACGGATGCCTATTTTGGAGACTATCCCTGCATTGATGACGAGGTTTTGGAGTATATCATTCATGGCCAATACAAGGGAATCGGATTCGATGTGATCGGACTTGACCCCATTGCAGATGAGAATCTGACACGGCACAAAAAGCTGTTTGAGGCAACGGACATCGTTAATATTGAAAATCTGAAAAATCTGGATCAATGCGGTACGGAACTGTTCTGGTTCAGCTGCTGCCCGCTGAAGCTGGATGATTGTGACGGTTCTCCGGTACGGGCAATCGCATGGTTTGAGTAATTGAATTGTGGCTGAAGGATACGGGAAGAGTGGCTGTACGGTCTGAAGAGAATATGCTGCTCTGGGAGCGGGTGCATGTTTAAAGTGGCTGAAAGTGTGTGTGATCGTGGGTGAAAACGATGACAGCGGCGATTCGGGAAAGGTTGAATGGGTGGGATTGATTATGGATATGGAACAGCTGCTCAAAAAGCTGAAGGAACATGAGGATCCAGATTACAGAAAATTTCATGCGAATCTGGGGGTAAATGTGGAGCTGATCGGTGTCCGTACTCCTGTACTGCATCAGCTGGCGAAAGAAATCGCCGGAACAAATGCAGTGGAATTTCTGGATTCCTATCAGAAGACCTGTTATGAGACAGATGTAATTTACGGACTGGTGCTCGGATATGCGAAACTTCCATATAAAGAACGGGTTCCGTATCTGTACCGCCTGGCTGATCTGATCGACAACTGGGCGACCTGTGATCTCACTTCGTCCAAACAGAGATGGATCCGCAAGTCGCAGGCAGATTTTCTGGAAGAGCTGGAGTGTCTGTGGAACACGGAACAGCCGTGGAAGCAGCGGCTGGTATATGTGCTGCTGCTTGATTTTTATCTGGAAGAACAGTACCTTGAACTTGTTTATTCTTTCTGTGAAAGACCGTTTCAGAAGGAATATTATGTGCAGATGGCAGTTGCCTGGCTGCTGAGCATGGCACTCGTGAAATATCCGGAGCAGACCGAGCAGTATCTGAGTGGATGTTCGCTGGATGATTTCACATTTAACAAGGCACTGCAGAAGGCGCGTGAGAGCAGGCAGATCAAGGGCGAGAAGAAGCAGCTGTACCAAAAGATGAAGAGATGAACTCATACGGATCAGGAGAATCCCGGGGCTTCATCGGAAAGCGGCTGACCGGCGGGCAAAAAATTGAGTGATTTGCGGAAAAGTTCGGAAAAAATTGCGGTTGACAAAAAAAATGACCACTGGTATTATCGTAATGAATAAACAAGGGCGTTTTTTCTTATAGGGAAGGACTGCCCTTTTTTGGTTATTTAATGAACCGTGTGTTTCAGTATAAATAAAACAGAAAACAGGAGTGTGCGTATGAGCAGATATACTAAGGAAGACATCCGCAGAATGATGGAGGAAGAGGATGTAGAATTCATTCGTCTTCAGTTCACGGATTTGTTCGGAACGTTGAAGAACATTGCAGTGACTACGAGCCAGCTGGAACGGGTGCTGGACAACCGCATTTCATTTGACGGGGCATCAATAGAAGGATTTACCCGCATCGAGCATTCAGATCTGTATCTGTATCCGGATCTGGATACATTCAGTATTTTTCCATGGAGACCGCAGCACGGAAAAGTGGCGCGGTTTATCTGTGATATTTATTATGCAGACGGCGAGCCGTTCACAGGAGACCCGCGTTATATTCTGAAGAAAGTTGTGGATGAAGCCGCACAGATGGGATATGCCCTTGAAGCAGGACCGGAGTGTGAGTTCTTCCTGTACCATACAGATGACGAGGGCAGACCGACCATGATCACTCATGAGGAGGCAGGATACTTTGATGTAGGTCCGCTGGACCTTGGTGAAAATGCACGCCGTGATATGATCCTGACGTTGGAGGAGATGGGATACGTAGTGGAGGCATCTCATCACGAGTCAGCACCGGCACAGCATGAGATTGATCTTCAGTATGATGAAGCACTGAAGACAGCGGACGGGATCACTACGTTTCGCCTGGCAGTAAAGACGATCGCAAAACGCCATGGTCTGCATGCAACGTTTATGCCGAAACCGAAGGAGGGAATCAACGGATCCGGAATGCATCTGAACCTTTCTCTTTCCAAGGACGGAGTCAATGTATTTTATGATCCGGAGGATCCGATGCATCTGAGTATAGAGGGCCGTTACTTTATCGGCGGTCTGCTGAAGCACATCTGTGCTATTACGGCCGTGACGAATCCGCTGGTGAATTCCTACAAGCGTCTTATGCCGGGGTATGAAGCGCCGGTACATATCGCGTGGTCAGCAAAGAATCGGATTCCGCTGATCCGTATTCCGGATATGGGGAACGAGCATAAGAGAATTGAGCTGAGAAGTCCGGATTCCGCAGCGAATCCGTATCTGGCGCTGGCAGTCTGCATGGCTGCAGGCCTTGACGGTATCCGCAATCAGATTCTGCCGCCGGAGAAGGTGGATGATAATATTTTTGCCATGGCAGAGGAAGAAATGAAGGAACGTAAGATTGAGCGTCTGCCGCGCACGCTGATCGAGGCGGTGGAGGCTCTGGAGCAGGATGAGTTCATCTGCAGCGTTCTGGGAAGCCATATTGCAAAACGTTTTATCAGAGCAAAGAAAGAAGAATGGAAGGAATACCAGACGAGTGTCAGTCAGTGGGAGATAGACCGTTATCTCTCAAGAATCTGATTATTCTGCCGTTTGACGGTATCCGGTGGAATTTTTCTGACTGGATGCCACTATGAATATTAGGAAGGGGAAGCCCTTCCTGTCAGCAGGGATTGACAGCAAAACGGGAGGATTCGGATGGTAGGAATCATAGTAGTATTTCCGAAAGTAGAAGATGCAAAGAGTATTCGGAATCTGCTGGTCCGCAGCGGTTACAGTGTGACGGCGGTATGTACCAGCGGTGCTCAGGCTCTGGCGGCTGCTGACCGGCTCGGCACAGGTGTCTTCGTATGTGGGTATAAGTATCCGGATATGCTGTATGAGGAGCTGTATGAGGACGCGGGATCTGCGTTCGGCATGCTCCTGATCGCATCGGCCAGAGTGATTGAGGATGGAGTGCCCGATGGAGTGGTCGGGGTGGCTATGCCGCTGAAGATACATGAACTCGTCAACTCTTTGGAAATGGTGATCGGATATCTGGAGCGGCGCAGAAAGCGAAAGCGGATGATACCGGCGCAGCGCAGTGACAAGGAGAAAGAGCTGATCGCAAATGCCAAGGCGCTTTTGATGGAGCGGAATCATATGACCGAGGAAGAGGCGCACAGGTATCTGCAGAAGACAAGCATGGACAGCGGAACCAATCTGGTGGAGACGGCACAGATGCTGTTTGCACTGTCCAAGGTATAAGAGATAAACTCCGGCGTGAAATCAGTTACGGGAAAGAAATAGATTGCCTTGGAGGCAGAGTATGGTATATACTTGTTTTTAGTTTGCCGGTTGATGGTGCGTAAGGGGTGAGGTGTAATATTGAAAATGAAATTTACAAAAATGCATGGAATTGGAAATGATTACGTATACGTAAACTGTTTCCGTGAAACGGTGGAGAATCCGGCTGAAGTGGCAGTGACTGTCAGTGACCGCCATTTTGGAATCGGTTCCGATGGTCTGATTCTCATTAAGCCGTCAGAGATTGCAGATTTTGAGATGGATATGTACAATGCAGACGGGTCCCGCGGCAGGATGTGCGGCAATGGAATCCGCTGTGTGGCAAAGTATGTGTATGATTACGGTCTGACAGACAGGACCAGGATCAGTGTGGCGACCGGAAGCGGTATCAAATATCTGGATCTGACGGTAGAGGACGGGAAAGTCGCACTGGTACGTGTGGATATGGGAGCTCCGATCCTTGTGCCGGAGCAGATTCCGGTGGCAATGGAGCAGACCGGTGTCGCCGGAAGCGCATGCCGGGAAGCAGCGTGCGGCGAGGTGGTAGATCAGCCGATTGCAGTGAACGGTGCTGTATATCAGATGACCTGCGTTTCCATGGGGAATCCGCACTGTATTGTCTGTGTGGATGATGTGGACGGACTGGATATCGAGAAGATCGGACCGCATTTCGAGAAACATCCGTGTTTCCCGGATCGTGTAAATACAGAGTTTATTAAAGTGATTGACCGCAGTACGGTGCAGATGCGTGTCTGGGAACGTGGCTCGGGAGAAACCTGGGCATGCGGTACGGGCGCATGTGCAGTGGCGGTAGCGTGTATCCTGAACGGATGGACGGAAGACATTGTGACGGTCAGACTCCGCGGAGGAGATCTCAGGATTGAATGGGATCGTGCGAAGAATACGGTATTTATGACAGGACCGGCGACGGTCGTATTTGATGGAGAGATTACGCTGTAAGAGAAAATCTGCGGAGCTCCGGGACCGGGGCCTGACAGTTTTCATATGACTGAATGAAAGAAGCAGGAGGTAAGTACCATGTTTAAAATTAATGAGAATTATCTGAAACTGCCGGGCAGTTATCTTTTTTCAACGATCGGTAAAAAGGTCAGTGCATTTCAGGCAGCCAATCCGGACAAGACAGTTATTCGACTGGGAATCGGAGATGTGACACAGCCGCTGGCTCCGGCTATTATCGAGACACTGCACGGTGCGGTGGATGAGATGGCGGATGCCGCTACGTTCAAGGGCTACGCACCGGATCTCGGATATGAGTTTCTGCGCAATGCGATTGCAAAGAATGATTACAGCGACCGAGGATGTGATATTGCGGCAGATGAGATCTTTGTTTCTGACGGCGCAAAGTGTGATTCCGGAAATATTCAGGAGATTTTCAGCACGGACAACAGGATTGCAGTCTGCGACCCGGTCTATCCGGTATACGTGGATTCCAATGTCATGGCTGGCAGAACAGGTACCTATGATGCAGGAACCGGTATGTGGAGCAACGTTATCTATATGCCGTGTACGGCTGACAACAATTTCGCTCCGGAATTTCCGAAGGAGACTCCGGATCTGATCTATCTGTGCTTCCCGAACAATCCGACCGGAGCAACGATCACGAAGGATCAGCTTCAGGGCTGGGTGGATTATGCAAATAAGGTCGGCGCAGTGATTATCTATGATGCTGCGTATGAGGCATATATTTCAGAGGAAAATGTTCCGCATTCTATCTATGAGTGTGAAGGCGCAAGAACGTGTGCGATCGAGCTGAAGTCCTTCTCCAAGAATGCCGGTTTCACAGGAACACGTCTCGGCTACACGGTTATTCCGAAGGATATCAAGAGCGGCGATGTGGCACTGCACTCCCTCTGGGCAAGACGTCATGGTACAAAATACAATGGTGCTCCGTACATTGTGCAGAAGGCAGGAGCGGCTGTATATACCGAGGCGGGCAAGGCTCAGCTGAAGACACAGATTGCTTATTATATGAACAATGCAAAGACGATCAAGGCAGGACTGCAGGAAGCCGGCTATACGGTATCCGGCGGTGTCAATGCACCGTATATCTGGCTGAAAACACCGGGAAGTATGACCTCCTGGGAGTTCTTTGATTATCTGCTTGAGCATGCAAATGTGGTGGGTACACCGGGATCAGGATTCGGACCGAGCGGAGAGGGATATTTCCGTCTGACTGCATTTGGAACGTACGAGAACACGGTGGCAGCACTGGAACGGATCAAAAAGATGTAAAAACAGAACGGAATCGTATATTCCGGCATAATAAGAGACCGCAGTACCGTGGGCAGATGCTCCGGTATTGCGGTCTTTTACACTTTTCAGGAATATTTATATTTTAGATTTCAGGATTTTTACAGAAGCTGAATTCCGTGACGTGCTGCCTCCTCAGCCACACCGTCCGGCCACAGCGAACACTGTACTTCTCCGATATGAGCCTTGCGCAGGTAAAACATACAGATACGGGACTGTCCGATGCCGCCGCCGATCGTATACGGAAGCTCACGCTCAAGGATCGCCTTCTGGAACGGAAGCTCTGCACGCTCTTCGCAGCCGGCTTTTTTCAGCTGGCTCATCAGAGAGTTCTCATCCACACGGATACCCATGGAGGAAAGCTCCAGTGCGATATCAAGTACCGGGTAATATACGAGAATATCTGCATTCAGCGCCCAGTCATCGTAGTCCGGAGCCCGTCCGTCATGCTTCTCACCGGAAGCGAGAATGTCACCGATCTGCATAATGCAGACAGCGCCTTTCTCTTTTGTGATCTCGTATTCACGCTCCTTCGGAGTAAGACCCGGATAGAGATCCTCCAGCTCCTGAGAAGTCAGGAAGAAGATTTCCTTCGGAAGGACTTCGCCTATGTAGTCATACTGAATGGACATGTAGACTTCTGTCTTCTTCAGCGCTTTATATACGGAACGTACGACCTTTTTCAGTGTGTCAAGGTTGCGTTCGCTTTTATTGATAACTTTTTCCCAGTCCCACTGGTCAACATAGATGGAATGGATGTTGTCAGTGACTTCGTCGCGGCGGATGGCATTCATATCGGTATAGAGACCTTCGCCGTGTACAAAACCGTACTCCTTCAGTGCATAGCGTTTCCACTTGGCAAGAGAGTGAACGATTTCAGCTTCTGCATCGTCCTGCTCCTTGATACCGAACTTGACCGGGCGTTCAATACCGTTCAGGTTGTCATTCAGACCGGAATTCGGATCAACAAAAAGCGGAGAAGACACGCGCAGCAGGTTGAGCTGAGATGCCAGTGTCTGCTGGAAAAAGTCTTTTACTGTTTTGATCGCAATCTGTGTATCATACAGAGAGAGCGGGGACATATAGTCCTCCGGAATGATCAGATGGTTCATTTTCCTGTATCCTCCATATCTATCCGGCGGCAATGCCACAACAGCAGCACTCCGCTTTTCAGAATCAAAAATTTGCTCATTACATTATAGCAGAAGACAAAAAAGATACAACAGAAAAATTGAAAAATGACGAAAAAATAAAAAAAGCCTTGCCAGAAGAAATAAATTGTGCTAGGATACAGAATCATGAAAAAGCGATGAAGGAGACTCGGTTTCTGAAACTCGACAGGAATTCGGCATCACCGACTGAGAGTGCTGATGGAGGGAAGGAGACAGCGGGAACACTCCGGAGCTGACTGTTCGAACAGCGTACTTGACAAAACGGTTGCCTGACACGGCATACCGGGCAAAGCGGATCAGTAGGGCAGTACGTCACGCACACGTTACGTGCAGAAGAGAGGCAGACGAAGATGTCTGCAATGCGGGTGGTACCGCGGGTAAAGATTATCCGTCCCGGAATATCATATTATGATGTTCCGGGACTTTTTATGTATATCAGCAGGTCTGAGCAGATGGGAATCCGAAAAATGCATACACCCGCAGCAAACATACTTGTATGATTTGCGTCGGTTGTGTGCATTTTTACATTACAGGACAAATGATACTGTCATCATTACAGAAAAACGGGAGATTCACATACGGATACAGACATTGAATATATTAGAAAGGTCCCGGAACCGGAAGGAGAACAACATGGAATTTTTAGCAGGAACAACAACAAAGGAAACACTCGAACTGAAAGAACTGATGGAAGCATCACGTATCGGAACGACTGTCAGGGTCAATGGTGCGGTGCATACGATCCGCGCAATGGGTGAGGTGACATTCGTAGTGCTGCGCAAGCGCGGCGGACTGCTGCAGTGTGTGCTGGAGGAAGGCAGATCCTCCGTTTGTGCAAAGGAAATACGTGAGGCACAGACCGTTGAATTTACAGGAACGCTCTGCAGCGATGAGCGTGCACCGCACGGCATTGAACTGCGTGTGACGGAAGGACAGATCCTGACCACACCGTACGATGCGCTGCCGCTGCCGATCGGGAAATGGAAACTGAATACCTCTCTGGAGGCAAAGCTGAACAACAGAAGCATTGCACTTCGCAATATGCAGGAGCGTGCAAAATTCCGTATTCAGGAAGCCATTGTCCGCGGGTTCCGTGATTTCCTGTACAGTCAGCAGTTTACGGAGATCCATACACCGAAGATCGGCGCCAAGGGGGCTGAGGGCGGTTCCAATATTTTTAAACTGGATTATTTCCATCATCCTGCAGTTCTTGCGCAGAGTCCGCAGTTCTACAAGCAGATGATGGTCGGAGTATTTGACCGTGTATTTGAGACTGCACCGGTGTTCCGTGCAGAGAAGCACAATACGAAGCGTCATCTGAATGAGTATACGAGCCTTGATTTTGAGATGGGCTATATTGACAGTTTTGTGGATATCATGGAGATGGAGACCGGATTCCTGCAGTATACAATGAAGCTGCTCGCTGACGAGTATGCGGATGAACTGAAGATTCTGAATATCACGCTTCCGAAAGTGGATAAGATTCCGATGGTACGTTTCGACCGCGCAAAAGAGCTCGTTGCAGAGAAATACGACCGTAAGATCCGCAATCCGTACGATCTCGAGCCGGAGGAGGAGATGCTGATCGGTCAGTATTTCAAGGAAGAATACGACGCAGATTTCGTATTTGTCACTCATTATCCGTCCAAGAAACGTCCGTTCTATGCGATGGATGATCCGGAGGATGCAAGATTTACTCTGAGCTTTGACCTGCTGTTCCACGGACTGGAGATCACGACCGGAGGACAGAGAATCCATGATTATCAGGCGCTGCGGGAAAAGATTGCGGCACGCGGAATGTCAGAGGAGGGTATGGATCAGTATCTTGATACATTTAAGTATGGCATGCCGCCGCACGGAGGCCTGGGAATTGGTCTGGAACGCTTGACAATGAAGCTGGTCGGAGTGGATAATGTAAGGGAAACCACATTATTCCCGCGTGACCTGTCACGACTGGAACCGTAACGGTGCGGATAAGACTCCTTTTGTTGCGGACAGTGAGGGAACTGATACAGCAGTAGGAGGAAAGAGATGAGCCGTTGTACACTGTGCGGAGGAAAACTTGCATCAGACGGAAAATGCAGAGAGTGCGGGTTTGATAATACAAAAAATGATGAAAAGTATCGCCTGAATGAACACAATGCAAAAGGTGCTGCACTGCATCAAGGAGCGTGCGAAGACAATCTGAACCGGGACAGGGGACGGAAGGAGCAGCAGAAGAGATCGGGCAGCGGGACTGCAGGGAAGTATGACCGTTCGTATGAATATACGGGAACCGGCAGCAGTAAAAATGCGGGAAAAGGAAGCAGTGAGAAGACATCAGGCGGTACGGGAAAAGGAAGCAGTGCAAAAACATCAAACAGTACGGGAAAAGCAGGCAGTGCGAAGAGATCCGGAGGTGCAGCATCCGGAAAAAGCGTAAGACAGGCATCAGGATCGAAAAAGAAGAGCCGGCTGGGTGTGGTGCTTACAGTTCTTCTTATCCTCCTGGCACTCAGAGATTTGCCCCGGGGTCTTGTAACCGATCTGTCGGACGAGTCAGATGTATTTGTTTCCGGGGTGAATTATGACTGGGAAGAAGATGACTGGGAAGAAGATGACTGGGAGGACAATGACCGGGAAGACATCCGTGCATACGAGGATATCGCAGACGATGCGGAAGACTGGCTCGTAACGTATCCGGGGGAGATTATCTGGGATACGGAAGAGGATGGCTACTTTGAACTGGAACTGGCAGCCGGTGTTTATACAGGCGGATACGAAATTCCGGCCGGAACGTATCAGCTGAACTGTACGGAAGGACAGATTTACGTGTACTGGTGGAATCCGGACGCGAGTGAAGGCGGATATGCATTGCTGTATTCGGAAGAGGCGCAGAAAGAATATTTTGATACCTTTGATATGAAATGCGTAGATTCGGCATATTCTGAACAGTTCGAGCTGGAGGAAGGCGGAATCCTGTATGTGGAGAAACAGGCGGGACTGAAGATTGCGGGAACCGGAGACGGAACGGATGCGCTCAAAGAGCATACACCGCAGAGCCTGGGCGGTGATCTGGAACTGCAGGACGAGATGACTGCAGGAGCAGATTTCGGATCCGGAGCGTATGACATTATGGTGGAAGGCGAAAACGGAAGCGCCTATATCACGATTGAGCGGAATAACAGCACTTACTTCCTCGGACTGGATGCAGGAGAGATGTTCTGTCGTTTCCCGCTTGCGGAAGGATTCCGGATAAAGGCGGATCTGTACGGAGATGCGGCTGTGAAAATTGTGCCGAGCTATTGAGCGGCGCGTGAGAGGAGATAACTATGGCAAATATAATCAGTGACGAAACAATAGATTACGTCGGTATTCTGGCAAAGCTGGAACTGTCGGCAGAGGAAAAGGAGCAGGCGAAAAAGGATATCAGCCGGATGCTTGACTATATTGACAAGCTGAATGAGCTGGATACTTCCGGTGTGGAGCCGCTTTCACACGTATTTCCGGTCAATAACGTGTTCCGGGAGGATGTGGTCACAAATGGTGACGAGAGAGAGACGATCCTGAAGAATGCACCGGCCAGCAAGGAAGGTTCTTTCAAAGTGCCGAAGACGGTGGAATAGCTTGTGAATTCACGGTGCGGAGAATCCTGCGTGAAGAATTTCAGGGGAGGACGGACACCGTTTCACACGACCAGAAAGGAAGACAGACAATGCAGATTATGAAAATGACTGCCCTTGAGATGGGCAGGAAGATCAAGGAAAAAGAGATTTCCGTCAGAGAGGCGGTGCAGTGCAGTCTGGATCAGATTGCGGCGCTGGATGGAACGCTGAACGGTTTTGTGACAGTAGATGCAGAGGGCGCGCTGAAGCGTGCAGAACTGGTGCAGGAGGGTATTGCAGCAGGGACGATTGCCGGACCGCTGGCCGGAGTACCGGCGGCAGTAAAGGACAATATCTGTACAGAGGGACTGCGGACGACCTGCAGCTCAAAGATCCTGCACAATTTTGTGCCGACGTATTCGGCAGAAGCCGTGCTGAATATGGAAAAGGCAGGAGCAGTTGTGATCGGAAAGACGAACATGGATGAATTCGCCATGGGAAGCACAACTGAGACCTCCGCATTCGGTCTGACCAGAAACCCGTGGAATACGGCGCATGTTCCGGGTGGTTCCTCAGGCGGATCCTGTGCAGCCGTAGCAGCATGTGAAGTACCGTATGCGCTCGGTTCTGATACGGGCGGCTCGATCCGTCAGCCAGGTTCGTTCTGCGGTGTAACAGGTCTGAAACCGACTTATGGTACGGTATCCCGTTATGGTCTGATCGCGTACGGTTCCTCACTTGACCAGATCGGACCGATCGCAAAGGATGTATCCGACTGTGCGGCAATTCTGGAAATGATCACGTCCCATGACAGAAAGGACAGCACTTCCGTACAGAGAGCAGACTGTGATTTTACGGCTGCGCTCGTGGATGATGTAAAGGGAATGCGTATCGGAATCCCGACGGATTATCTGGGAGAAGGTCTGGACGATGAAGTGCGTGCGGCAGTCATGAAGACGGCTGATGTTCTGCGTCAGAAGGGTGCTGTTGTAGAGGAGTTTGATCTGAGCCTTGTGGAATATGCGATTCCGGCCTATTACGTAATTGCATCGGCAGAGGCCAGCTCGAACCTGTCCCGTTTTGACGGCGTGAAGTACGGTTATCGTGCAGAAGAATATGAAGGCCTGCACGGAATGTACAAGAAGAGCCGTTCGGAGGGATTTGGTGAAGAAGTAAAGAGAAGAATCATGCTCGGTTCCTTCGTCCTGAGTTCCGGTTATTACGATGCTTATTATCTGAAAGCGCTCCGCACCAAGGCTCTGATCAAACAGGCCTTTGACCGTGCGTTCGAAAAATACGATGTGATTCTTGCTCCAGCTTCTCCGACTACAGCTCCGAAGATCGGTGCGAGTCTCAGTGATCCGCTGAAGATGTATCTGGGCGATATCTATACCGTTTCTGTTAATCTTGCAGGACTTCCGGGTATTTCTGTGCCGTGCTGCAATGATTCCGCCGGTCTGCCGATCGGTGTACAGATGATCGGCAACTGCTTTATGGAGAAGCAGATCATCCGGGCAGCTTATGCCTTCGAGCAGGCGAGAGGAAGCTGGCAGGCACCGGCAATCGCAGCGAAAGGAGTGGAGTGAGATGGCAAAACAGTATGAGACAGTCATTGGACTTGAGGTCCATGTAGAGCTTGCGACAAAGACAAAGATTTTCTGCGGATGTTCCACCGAATTCGGAGGAGCGCCCAATACACATACCTGTCCGGTCTGCACCGGCATGCCGGGATCACTTCCGGTCCTGAATAAGAAAGTAGTGGAATATGCAATGGCAGTCGGTCTTGCAACGAACTGCCAGATCAATCAGTACTGCAAATTTGACCGGAAGAACTACTTCTATCCGGATAATCCGCAGAACTACCAGATTTCCCAGCTGTATCTGCCGATCTGTCATGACGGCGGTATTGAGATCGAGACAGCCGCTGGGAAAAAGACCATCGGTATTCATGAAATCCATATGGAGGAGGATGCCGGAAAACTGATTCATGACGAATGGGAGGACTGTTCCCTCGTTGACTATAACCGAAGCGGGGTACCGCTTATTGAGATCGTATCCGAGCCGGATATGCGCAGTGCAGAGGAAGTCATTGCATACCTTGACAAGCTGCGTCTGATCATTCAGTATCTCGGTGCTTCCGACTGTAAGCTGCAGGAGGGCTCCATGCGTGCGGATGTGAACCTTTCTGTTCGCGAAGTGGGCGCGGAGAAGTTCGGCACGAGAACTGAGATGAAGAATCTGAACTCCTTCAAGGCGATCGCTCGTGCGATCGAAGGCGAGCGTGCCCGCCAGATCGAACTGCTGGAGGAAGGTAAGGAAGTTGTTCAGGAGACACGCCGCTGGGATGACAATAAGGAATATTCCTATCCGATGCGTTCCAAGGAGGATGCACACGATTACCGTTATTTCCCTGACCCGGATCTTGTACCGGTGGTCATCAGCGATGAATGGCTGCAGGAGATCCGTGACCGTCAGCCCGAGCTTCGAACCGAGAAGCTGGCGCGTTATAAGAAAGAATTTGATATTCCGGATTACGATGCGGGAATTCTGACAGAATCAAAGAGAATGGCAGATCTGTTCGAGGAGACGACTGCAATCTGCGACAAGCCGAAGAAGGTCTCCAACTGGCTGATGGGCGAGACTTTGAGACTTCTGAAGGAAGCAAACATGGAGCCGGAGCAGCTTGATTTCTCACCGGAGCATCTGGCGAAGCTGATCGCCCTGACAGAGGCCGGTACGATCAATCAGACCGTGGCCAAGGAAGTGTTCGAGCAGATCTTCCGGGAGGATGTGGATCCGGAGAAGTATGTGGAAGAGCACGGACTGAAGACCGTGAATGATGAGGGTGAGCTGCGCAGTGTGGTAGAGCGTGTGATCGCAGGCAATCCGCAGTCAGTGACAGATTATAAAGGCGGCAAGGAAAAGGCACTTGGATTCCTGGTAGGACAGACAATGAAGGAAATGAAGGGAAAGGCAAATCCGGGAGCTGTGAACAAAATGCTGAAGGAACTGCTGGGATAAGGCAGTGCATTTACCGGACGGGGAATGCCTGCCGGATGCAGAGACATCATGGCAGACTTTGCCGTCCTGCCTCATGAAAGAGATCCGATATAATAGGATCCGCAGACAAAAAACACAGAAGGTCTTCTGTCTGCAGATCTGTTATATCGGATTTTTTACGTCAATTTCCAATGACAGAAAATAAAAAACGGACTTGTTTAAACAGAGGCACAAAGCTATAATGGTAATGATAACATGAATTTTCAGAAACGGGGAATTTTATGAGGATAAAGAAATACGGGCTGCTGGCGGCGGTATCAGCGGCGGCAGTTCTGGCCTGTACAGGCTGTTCCAGAAGTGTTTTGAATTATCAGGTTGCCGAGTGCATCGGAACGCTTGATATGTATGAGAATAACGAGCCGGTGGAGACACCGAAGATGAAGGCGGAGCGTGAACAGGCAGAGGCGGATGCTGCACTGGAGGCGCAGAAAACGGCAGTTCTGGATCAGGCGGCAGCGCTGGCACTGGAGTATAAATATGAAGAGGCGATCGCGCTGCTGCAGGGAGCGCAGGAGCTGCAGGATAATGAAGCAGCGCTGGAGGCGATCGCGGAGTATCAGGGACAGCTGGACGGAATGTATGCGTACGATGGTGATATCCCACATTTCAGTTTTACGAATCTCGTGGTGGATACGGAACGGGCTTTTGACGGTGATGAGTACGCGCAGGTGTATCGTGAGACGATGATCACGCTCAGTGAATTCGAGGCAATCCTGGATGAGCTGTATAAGAAGGGATATATTCTCATTGATATGCATAGTCTGGCAAATGAGTCGGGTGAGGACAGCAGCCTGGCTTTGACGGAAGTGAATCCGGTGATCCCGGAGGGCAAGAAGCCGTTTGTACTGTCCATTGAGAATCTGAACTACAGCACAATGCGCAACGGAGACGGTGTGGCAACGCGGCTTGCACTGGATGATCAGGGTGAGGTGGCTGCAGTCTATACGGATGAGGGCGGACATGAACTGCTGGGCGCATATGACGTTGTGCCGGTACTGGAACAGTTCATTGAGGAACATCCGGACTTTTCCTACCGCGGGGCACGGGGCATTATTTCTCTGTCCGGTGTATCGGGGGTATTCGGATATCAGATCGAGGAGGGCACCAGCCCGAACTACGAGAGCAATCTGGAGACGGCAAAACAGATCGCGGACAGGCTGAAAGAAGACGGATGGACATTTGCAGCGACCGGATACAGTTATTCCAAGCTGCGGGATATGTCTTATGATACATTGAAAGAGGATATCACGAAATGGCAGACTGTGGTCGGCGAAGTGGTAGGAGAGACGGATACGCTGATGTATCCATACGGTGCCGAGGTGGATTATACGACAGAGAAAGGTGCATTCGTGACAAGCCGTTTTCCGTATCTGATCGGACTCTGGTCGGAGGGTGACCACCGTGAAGTAAACGGAACCTACATGCGCCAGACGAGGCGGGCAGTGACCGGATATATACTGGAATATTATCCGAACAATTTTGAAGCATATTTCACGGCCTCCGTGATCAGTGATCCGGCGCGGTGATACGCTGACAGCAGGAAAATGGACATCGTGTCTTCATGAGACTTCGGTGTCCGTTTTTGCGGGAGGAGGATCCGTATGCGGTGCATACCGGAAGAAAATGGAAAGTGCAATTTACAGCTTTACAGAATGAAGATTATGAGGTATACTTCAAAGACAATATATTGAAAAACAAAAATGAATACACACCATATATAGTGAACAGGGAGGCGCAACGATCATGTATGTAATCAAAAAGGACGGAACGCATGAAGAGTTCAATGTGAATAAGATCATTGTAGCAGTGAACAAATCTGCGGCACGTATTTTATATACGTTTACAGAGGAGGAACTGCAGTTCCTGTGCGATTTCGCAAAGGACAAGGCAGAATCTCTGAAGAAGGAAGGCATCACGATCCAGGAGATGCACAATATTGTGGAGGGAGCACTGGAGGCCGTGAACCCGGCTGTTGCCAAGAGCTACCGTGACTATCGCAACTACAAGCTGGATTTCATTCATATGATGGATGACGTATATACGAAGAGCCAGTCCATCCGTTACATTGGAGACAAGAGCAATGCAAATACGGACAGTGCCCTGGTCGCAACGAAGCGCAGTCTGATCTTCAATGAACTGAACAAGGAGCTGTACCGTAAATTCTTTATGACCAGGGACGAGCTGCAGGCCTGCAAGGACGGTTATATTTATATTCACGACCAGTCCGCACGTCTCGATACGATGAACTGCTGTCTGTTCAATGTGGGAGAGGTGCTCCGCGGCGGATTTGAGATGGGAAATGTCTGGTACAACGAGCCGAAGACACTGGACACAGCGTTCGATGTTATGGGTGATATTATCCTCAGCACGGCAGCACAGCAGTACGGCGGTTTCACTGTGCCGGAGGTAGACCGGATCCTGGCCCCGTATGCAGAGAAGAGTTATAAGAAATACAAAGAAGAATTCATGAAATATACAGATCCGTCCTGGCCGGAGATTGAGAAGCGTGCAGAGCGCTATGCGCAGGAGAAAGTGCGCAGAGACTGCGATCAGGGCTGGCAGGGAATAGAGTACAAGCTGAATACGGTCGGTTCTTCGCGCGGTGACTATCCGTTCGTGACCGTGACACTGGGACTGGGCACTTCTTCCTTTGAGCGCATGATCTCCATTTCTCTTCTGGAGGTACACCGGGAGGGACAGGGACGGCCGGGCAATAAAAAACCGGTGCTGTTCCCGAAGATCGTTTTCCTCTACGATGAGAAGCTGCACGGACCGGGAGGCTCCTGCGAGGATGTGTTTGAAGCGGGAATTCAGTGTTCCGCGAAGACCATGTATCCAGACTGGCTGTCTATGACAGGAGAAGGTTATATTTCCAGCATGTACAAGAAATACGGCAAGGTCATCAGTCCGATGGGCTGCCGTGCATTCCTGAGTCCGTGGTACGAGAGAGGCGGTATGAAGCCGGCGGATGACAAGGATGCACCGGTATTTGTGGGACGGTTCAATGTCGGCGCGGTCAGCCTGCATCTGCCGATGATCCTGGCAAAGTCGCGTGCGGAGAGCCGCGATTTCTATGAGGTGCTGGATTACTATCTTGAGATGATCCGCAGACTGCATATCCGTACGTATGAGTATCTGGGTGAGATGCGCGCCTCCACGAACCCGCTCGGTTACTGCGAGGGAGGTTTCTACGGTGGACATCTGCAGCCGCATGAGAAGATCAAGAGCATTCTGAAGCCGATGACCTCCTCTTTCGGTATTACGGCGCTCAATGAGCTGCAGGAGCTGTACAACGGCAAATCCATTGCAGAGGACGGACAGTTCGCGCTGGAAGTGCTGCGCTATATCAATGACAAGGTGAATGAATTCAAACAGGAAGACGGCTGGCTGTATGCAATCTACGGTACTCCGGCGGAGAGTCTGTGCGGACTTCAGGTGGAGCAGTTCCGCAAAAAATACGGTATCGTCGCAAATGTATCCGACCGTCCGTACGTGAGCAACAGTTTCCACTGCCATGTGACGGAGGATATCACGCCGATCGAGAAACAGGATCTGGAGGGAAGATTCTGGGAACTCTGTAATGGCGGAAAGATTCAGTACGTGCGTTACCCGATCGATTACAATATTGAGGCGATCAAGAGCCTGATCCGCCGTGCAATGGATTTTGGGTACTATGAAGGAGTCAATCTTTCTCTGGCATACTGCGACGACTGCGGTCATCAGGAGCTGGAAATGGATGTCTGCCCGAAGTGCGGTTCCAGCAATCTGACCAAGATCGATCGAATGAACGGCTATCTTTCCTACAGCCGTGTGCACGGGGATACACGTCTGAATGCAGCGAAGATGGCGGAGATCGCAGAGCGTAAGTCCATGTAAAATACGGATGTTAACAGAAACTTAAAAATTTTAAAAATTCTGTGATAACTATTGCCTTTGGCAAATTTGCGTGATATGATGCATAAAGAGCTGTTTTTTGGGAGTAAATAAAGAATAATGGAGGGAAACCATATGATGAACAAGAACAGAAAACTGTTACTCGCACTTCTGTTATGCTGTTCCATGGCAATGCTCGTGACAGGATGCGATAAATTAAAGAAGGTTCCGGAGACAGAGACTGAGACGGAAACAGAGACGGAAACAGAGACAGAGACAGAGACCGAAACAGAAACAGAGACCGAAACAGAGACAGAGACCGAAACAGAGACAGAGACTGAATCCGAGACACAGCCGCAGGTGCTGACAGTTGACGAGGAGAAGGCTCAGGAGTCCGAATTTGACCAGATCCGTACCATGTACGCTATGGACGATATCAATGTCAGACAGGATCCGGGTACAGACGGATATATTTTCAGCAGCTTTATGCAGGGTGACAAGCTGACGATTGTCGGCGAGACACCGAACTGGTACGTTGTAGATCTTGATTCGTTTGATGAGCACGGATATGTGTCCAAGCAGTTCGTTTCCGAGTCGGAGGTTGAGCCGAAGACGGATGAGGAGAGACAGCAGCTGTATGCAGAGCTTGCAGGTGAGACCGCCGGTACAGATGATGGCAGCAGCGACAGCAGTGCATCCGCAGGTGCAGATACTACATCCGTAGATCTGGAGTATGATGTGCAGTCATATGCGGAGGAGTTTCCGGTAATGGCAAGTACAGGAGCCAATATGCGTACGACACCGGCACAGGACGGACAGATCGTTGACACGATCGCATCCGGCACAACAGTTACAGCGATCGGTTATACAGACCGCTGGTACAAGGTCAGCTACAACGGACAGATCGGTTACGTAAATAAGAACCTGTTCGCAGCACAGTAAGAAATATGGGAATTCGGGAGGCGGATGCAGACATAGATCAATAGTCTATTGGAGCATCGCCTCCTTTTTTCTGTCCAAAAAGGGAATAGTAAAACGGGGTGGGGTTATGATCAAGGTATTTTTAGTGGAAGACGAAGTTATCATGCGAAACGGCATCAGGAGGAATATTCACTGGGAGGAGGAAGGGTTTACTTTTGCCGGAGAAGCCAGTGACGGGGAACTCGCATGGCCTCTGATCAAAAAGTGCCGTCCGGATATTCTGATCACGGATATCCGTATGCCGTTTATGGACGGGCTTGAACTTTCCGCACTTGTCCGGAGGGAATTACCGGATACGAAGATTATCATACTCAGCGGCTATGGTGAATTCGATTATGCCAAGCGCGCGATCACATTGGGGGTTACCGAATATCTCCTGAAACCGATCAGTTCGGAGAAGCTGCTGGAGGCTGTAAAACGTGTTGCTGATATTGTACGGAAGGAACGGGCACAGCGGAAGCTGGTAGAGCAGTATCAGTCGGAAATGCAGGAAAGTATTCAGCTGGAGAAAAAACATCTGTTTGACCGCATGATCCTGCATACGGGGTCGACAAGTGAACTGCTGGCTCAGGGTCAGGCTCTGGGACTGGATCTGACGGCAGCGTACTACAGAGTGCTGCTGTTTCAGCTTCTGACACCGGAAAATACTGCCGTGTATTCCGGAGATCTGGGTCGGGCCGTAGAACGTATTGAAACAGAAGTAAGTAAATTTCCGCATATAATTGTATTTGAACGCGGTCTTGAGGGGCTGGCTTTTCTTCTGAAGGCTGAATCTCAGGAGCTGGCCGTGCAGGAAACAGAAGAGCTGCAGGAATGTCTGACAGGGATTCTGAAAGAGTTCCAGGACATTCGGTTTTTCGGCGGTTCAGGCGGGATCGTGCAGCGTATGCGTGATATCGGAACTGCTTATCACACGGCCAATAAGGCATTTTCCAGCCGGTTTTTCCTGGAACAGAACCAGTTCATAAGTGCGGATGATATGGGGCAGACCAATCTGGAACCAAAAGGCGACATGAGTCTGCAGTCTGTGGATTCCTCCAAAATAAACAGGAAGCTGGTAGAGAATTTCCTGAAGAGCGGTGTCGAGGAGGAAGTGGACGGGTTTGTAGAAAAATATCTGGAGAATATAGGAGAGGGAAACTATCGTTCCATGATGTTCTGCCACTATCTGATCGTGGATATGAATTTCTGTGCATGCCATTTCCTGGAAAGCCTTGGCATTGATACCTCTCTGCTCTCATCTGAGTGTATGGATGTGAACCAGTTCTCACATTATGCAAATTCCAGGGAAGGTATGGTCTCATACGTGAAGCATCTTTTCGGAGAGACAATACGGCTGCGTGACAGGAACGTGCGGAATAATTACCGGAATGTCATCGGTGCGGCAAAAGACTACATAATGAAAAATTTTCAGAACAACGAAATCTCCATGAATCAGGTGGCTGCGATGGTCAACATCAGTCCCAGCTATTTCAGTACCCTGTTCCGTCAGGAGACGGGTACGACATTTATAGAATATCTGACGGAAGTACGGCTTGAGAAAGCGAAGGAGCTTCTGATGTGTACGGATATGCGCAGTTCTGAGATCGGTTATCAGGTGGGATATAAGGATTCTCACTATTTTAGCTACATTTTTAAGAAAGCCTGTGGCTGTACTCCGAAAGAATACCGTCTGCGCAAGAACGAGGGGGGCGTATGAAGAGTCTGAAAAAACATTCGCTGAACAGCCGTATGCATCTGCTGACCGGGATCATTATGATCCCGCTGACCATTCTGGTCCTGTACCTGCTGTTTAATCTGGTCAGTTTCAGCATGGCCTATAATCAAAGTGTAAAAAACATCACCGCTATCAAAGATTACAGTATGGATTTCAAGACAGACCTCGACTACAGCATGTACCGTGCCATTATCGGAAGTCTGGAACTGGATAATCTGGATGAATACGTTGCCAGCAGCAAAGTGGATTCGGCAAAAGTGCGTGATCCGTATAAAATGATCGGTGAACTGCGGATTGCAGTGACACGGCAGCAATCCGCTTCGGGAGATGAAAGTGTGGATCTGCTGCGGCGTATCAACAAAAGCCTGGGATGGCTGGAACGGGTTGTAAAGAAGATTGATGACAACATCCGGGAAGGCGGGCATTATGTGGAGAACATTGAATTGCTGGATAAGGATATCCGGAGCTCCACCGAGCTGATCCAGAACAATATGCAGGAGTATATCTATTATGAGACGATCAATCTGGAAAATATCCGGGCTGATCTGGCAAAACGTGCCAATGTTACAGTGCTGTTATCGACTGTTATTCTCATTGTGATTCTTGTACTCTGCCTACTGCTGACGAGAATGATTACCAGAAGTGTTACTCAGCCGATCCGGGAGCTGTGTACGGCAACCAGAGAAGTCGCGAAAGGAAATTTCTCACCGGCCGAGATCGAGTCGGATGATGAGATTCAGGTACTTACCAACAGCTTCAATGATATGGCCGGAGAGATCCAGTTCCTGATCGAGAATATCAAGCGAGAGCAGTGGAATCTGCGTGATACGGAACTGAAGCTCCTGCAGGCTCAGATCAATCCGCACTTTCTGTATAATACGCTGGATGCGATTGTCTGGATGGCAGAAGGCGGGCAGGACAGAGAAGTTGTGGCAATGGTGACGGCGCTTTCGGAATTTTTCCGGACGACGCTGAGTGAAGGACAGGACAGTATCACGATCCGGGAAGAAGAATCTCATATCCGAAGCTATTTAAGCATTCAGGAATTTCGCTACGCGGATATCCTGGAGTATGAGATCAGGATAGATCCGGCGATTTATGATTATTATATCCTGAAACTGACGCTGCAGCCTCTTGTGGAAAATGCTCTGTATCATGGCATCAAAAACAAGCGGGGAAAAGGAAAGATCATTGTTTCCGGTTACGAAGAGGACGGCCAGGTCTTTCTTGAAGTGCGTGACAATGGCATTGGCATGGATCAGGAGGAACTGGAAAAGCTGCGCAGAAAGCTGAAAGGTCATGAGGTGCATGAGCGGGGATTCGGACTCGGAAATGTGGACGAAAGGATACGGCTGAACTACGGTCCGGAATATGGTGTTTCATTTTCCAGTGTAAAAGGGGAAGGTACGGTGGCTGTAGTCAGGATACCGAAAAAAAAACACACCTTTTTGCAAAATAACGAACAAAAATAAACTTGACACGAAAAACGTAGTAAAAAACACAACAAATCAAAAGATTTTCCTGTTGATTTTATTAAAAATTACTGATAAAATGCAATTACAAGTAAGCGAGGGGTGCAGCCCCTGCACGAGAAGGAGGAAAATCTATGAACAAGAAAATCGTATCCCTTTTAACTGTATCAGCAATGGCAGTTTCCATGATGTCAGTAGGTGCTTCTGCAGAAGAAGACCTGATCACAGTCGGATATTCTCAGATTGGTGCTGAGTCTGACTGGAGAACAGCCAACACAGAATCTTTCAAATCAACATTTACAGAAGAGAACGGCTACAAGCTGATCTTTGATGATGCACAGCAGAAACAGGAGAACCAGATCAAAGCAGTCAGAAGCTTTATCCAGCAGGAAGTTGATTACATCGTAATCGCTCCGGTAGTTGAGACAGGATGGGAAACAGTTCTTCAGGAAGCAGCAGACGCTGGTATCCCGGTTATTCTTTCCGACCGTATGGTTGACGTTGCAGACGACAGCCTGTATCAGTGCTGGGTAGGCGGAAACTTCATTCTCGAAGGTGAGACATGCGGTGACTGGCTGGCAGCATATCTGGAAGAGCAGGGACGCGGAGAAGAAGAGATCAACATCGTAACAATTCAGGGTACAATCGGAGCATCCGCTCAGATCGGACGTACAGAAGGTTTTGCTAACAAGCTTGCAGAGCATGAGAACTGGACAATGCTGGATATGCAGTCCGGTGAGTTCACACAGGCTAAGGGCCAGGAAGTTATGGAGTCCTTCCTGAAATCCTATGAGGATATCGACGTAGTTATCTGCGAGAATGATAACGAGGCATTTGGTGCTATCGACGCTATCAAGGCTGCTGGAAAGACCTGCGGACCGGACGGCGACATCATCGTTGTATCTTTCGACTCTGTAAAAGCTGCATTTGACGCTATGATCGCTGGCGATCTGAACGCTACATTCGAGTGCAACCCGCTGCACGGACCGCGTGTTGCTGAGATCATTCAGAAGCTGGAAGCAGGCGAAGAAGTTGACAAGATTCAGTACGTAGACGAAGCTTACTTCGATACATCCATGGACCTTGAGGAAATCCTTGAGACACGTGCATACTAATTCAGGAGACAGAGTACTGGTTATCAGAGATGATAATTTATAGAGGTGTGGGGGCCTGAGAGCCGCAAGGCTCTCACCCCACACTTTTATTTTTTCACAGGATTCTTTTTTATGAGAGTAAATGGAAAGCGAGGTGGCTTTATGGAGCAGGGTGTTGTGCTCGCAATGAGGCATATCAATAAAAATTTCCCTGGTGTCAAAGCGCTGCAGGATGTGGATTTTACACTCCGGAAAGGAGAGATCCATGCACTGATGGGAGAAAACGGAGCAGGAAAGTCTACTCTGATCAAGGTATTGACAGGTGTAGAGGAATTTGAGACTGGAGAGATCCGGATTGATGGAAAGGATACAGCGATTATCAACCGTTCCCCGCAGGAAGCTCAGGCAAATGGTATCAGCACGGTATACCAGGAAGTAAACCTTTGCCCGAACCTTTCTGTGGCAGAAAATCTGTATATTGGCCGTGAACCGAAAAAAGCCGGTATGATCGACTGGCGAACCATGAATAAGAAGGCAAAAGAGCTCCTTGAGGGGCTTGATATACATATTGATGTAACAATAGCAGTTGAGAACTACTCCATCGCAATCCAGCAGATGCTGGCAATCGCGCGTGCCGTTGATATTTCAGCAAAGGTTCTGATTCTGGACGAGCCGACATCCTCTCTGGATGACGGCGAGGTGGAAAAACTGTTTGCACTGATGAGACGTCTGAAGAATCAGGGGGTAGGAATCATCTTCGTAACGCATTTCCTGGAGCAGGTATATGCAGTCTGTGACCGTATTACCGTACTTCGTAACGGTGCTTTGGTAGGTGAATTCAAGGTAGAAGAACTCCCGAGAGTTCAGCTGGTTGCCAAGATGATGGGAAAGGATTTCGATGATCTGGCAGCGATCAAGAAAGAGGGAAACAGCAGGAAAGAACTTGGTGAAGTTGTTATTTCGGCAAAAGGTCTGGGACATAAAGGTACAATCAAACCGTTCAATCTTGATATTCATAAAGGTGAGGTCATTGGTCTGACCGGTCTTCTCGGCTCGGGACGTTCCGAACTGGCGAGAAGTATTTATGGCGCAGATAAACCGGATTCCGGTGAATTGACGGTAAAAGGCAGGAAGCTTCTGATCGGTGTGCCGCTGGATGCGATGAAGGCAGGCATGGGATATCTCCCGGAGAACCGGAAGGAAGAGGGTATTATCGCAGATCTTTCCGTCAGAGAAAATATCATCATTGCGCTTCAGGCAAAGCGCGGAATGTTCCATCAGCTGAGCCGTAAGGAGCAGGAGGAGTTTACCGATAAATACATTGATATCCTGCAGATCAAGACTGCAGATCGCGAGACTCCGATCAA
The DNA here is from genome assembly GCA_045119335.1 of Candidatus Choladousia sp. Classification (GTDB taxonomy): domain Bacteria; phylum Bacillota; class Clostridia; order Lachnospirales; family Lachnospiraceae; genus Choladousia. The sequence goes on from JBGVDJ010000017.1 coordinate 39,863, forward strand.
ACAGCTCTCCGGCGGCAATCAGCAGAAGGTGATCCTCGGAAGATGGCTTCTGACGAACCCGGATTTCCTGATTCTGGATGAGCCGACGCGAGGCATTGATATCGGTACGAAGACAGAGATTCAGAAACTGGTGCTGCAGCTTGCAGAGCAGGGAATGACGGTCATGTTCATTTCTTCTGAAATTGAAGAGATGATCCGTACCTGCAGCAGAATGGCTGTATTGCGTGATGGAGCAAAGGTAGGCGAGCTTGAGGAATCCGAGCTCCACCAGAGTTCCATTATGAAAGCGATTGCAGGAGGTGGAAACTGATGGAAAAAGCGAAAAAACTTACATCTCAAAGACTGTTCATGCCGATCTTCTGTCTGGCGGTCATGCTGATCGTTGCTGTAATTGTCAGCCCGGATTTCTTTAAGATCAGTATTCAGAACGGTGTTCTGTATGGACGTATTATCGATGTTGTCAACCGAGGCAGTGAGGTTGTTATCCTGGCAGTAGGTATGACGCTTGTTGTAGCTGCATCGGCAGGTACAGATATTTCCGTAGGTGCCGTTATGGCAGTTGTGGCTGCTGTTACGTGCTCCTTTGTCGCAGGTGGACAGCAGAGCGTGAACGAGTATGTCAACAATCCATTCCTGGGCGTTCTTCTTGGTATTCTCGTCGGTATTCTCTGCGGATGCTTTAACGGGTTCCTTGTGGCGAAGCTGAAAATTCAGCCGATGGTCGCTACACTGATTCTGTTCACTGCAGGCCGTGGTATTGCACAGCTTCTTACAAACGGACAGATCACTTATGTACGTGTGGAGAGCTATAAAAAACTTGGCTCCAGTATCCCGGGAATTCCGGTGCCCACTTCCGTATTTGTGACCATCATTGTAGTAATTCTGACTGTGATTCTTCTGAAGAAGACCGCAATGGGCATGTATGTTGAGGCTGTTGGTATCAACTCCAAGGCAGCCCGTCTCGTGGGCCTGAATTCTACCATGATCATTTTCATGGCATATGCATTCAGCGGTTTCTGCGCAAGTATTGCAGGATTGATCAACTCTTCACGTATTTATTCTGCAGATGCAAATAACATCGGTCTGAACCTTGAGCTGGATGCGATTCTTGCAGTTGCACTTGGCGGAAACTCGCTGGGCGGCGGAAAATTCTCGCTGCTTGGTTCGGTAATCGGTGCTTACACAATTCAGACCCTGACTACCACATTGTATGCTGTTTCAGTAAGTGCTGACCAGATTCCGGTTTATAAGGCGATCGTAGTTATAATCATTGTATCATTGCAGTCTCCTGAGCTTGGCAGGATGATCCGCCGACTCAAGAAAAAATCTACTGCTTCCGCAGGGAAAGGAGCGGCATTATGAAAAAACAGGGACGTAAATTAGACGGTAACTCATTTCTGCTGGTAATTACCATCGCATTGTTTGTGATCATGTATACCATCGGAATCATTCTGTTCAAGGATCAGGGATTTGCCAAGACACAGAATTTCCTGAACCTCTTTATTTCTAATGCCGGTCTGATTGTAATTGCAGCCGGAATGACGATCGTCATGATCACAGGAGGCATTGATATTTCCGTCGGTTCTGTTGTTGCCATGGTCTGCATGATGCTGGCATGGTTCATGGAAAATGCAGGATGGGGCGCAGTTCAGGCAACTGCTTTTGTACTTGCCTTCGGTATCGTATTCGGATTTGTTCAGGGATGGCTGGTCGCATATCTGAAAATTCAGCCGTTCATTGTAACTCTGGCAGGTATGTTCTTTGCAAGAGGTATGACAGCGATCATCAGTAAGGAAATGATCAGTATCAAAAACGAACTGTTTCTTTCCTGGGCACAGTGCAAGATCTATCTTCCGTTCGGCGGCTATATTAATAAAAAGGGCAAACTGATCGAGCCGTACATTTATCCGAGTGTGATTATAGCGCTGGTCGTACTGATTATTATCTTTATAGTGCTGAAATACACAAAATTCGGACGCAGCATTTACGCGATCGGCGGCAATGAGCAGTCTGCACTTATGATGGGTCTTGACGTGAAAAAGACAAAACTGAAAGCGTACATACTGGAAGGATTCCTTGCAAGCCTTGGCGGTTTCCTGTTCTGTCTGAATACCTGTTCCGGTTTCGTAGAGCAGGCGAAGGGATTTGAAATGGATGCAATTTCATCGGCTGTCATCGGCGGTACACTTCTGACCGGTGGTGTCGGAAATGTATTCGGAAGTCTGTTTGGTGTATTGATCAAAGGTACGATCGAGGCATTCATTACATTCCAGGGAACACTGTCTTCCTGGTGGACACGAATCACGATCGCAGCAATGCTGTGCTTCTTTATTGTACTTCAGAGTATTTTTGCGGCAGCAAAAGAAAAGAATAAAAAGTAGAGAACAGAATAGCAGGCAAAATAGAAAACAAAACATGATTCGCGAGGAGCGGGCGGCAATCTGTCTGAGGGGTTGCCGCCCTTTTGTGTTTGAGATGGAAATTCCCGTTCTGCGAAAATCATTTTTGCTCTTTATGTTTTTTCTTTGAGGTTTGCATATTGACAGTTCCTTCCAGTTGTAGTATAAATTAAGCGTACTAACACTGATAGTACACTTAGTAGACACAAACAAACGAATTGCGGAGCCGCAGAAGTGGAATAATCACAGGTGGAAACAGTACAGGAAGACTGCACCAGCCGGCGGCACCGGACCATGTAACGTACAGGAGGGGCTATGATCGGGATTGATTTACAGAATCGAAAACCCATCTATGAACAGGTGGTGGAACGGTTTCAGACTCTGATCGTGAACGGCATACTGGAACCTGACAGTCAGATGCCGTCCGTCCGCTCTCTTGCGATGGAGCTTTCAATCAACCCGAATACGATACAGAAGGCGTACAGTATGCTGGAACAGGAGGGATACATCTATCCGGTAAAGGGACGCGGCAATTTCGTATCGGGCAATGCAGGACTGAAGATCAAAAAGCAGGAGAGTGTTTTCCAGTCACTGAAGGATCTGGTAATGAAGGGGAAGGAACTGGACATTTCATGCGAGACATTTTTGGCGAAGGCACAACAGTACTATGAGGAAGGGGAGCGTGAGTTATGATTAGGATAGAAGATGTGACGAAGAAGTTCGACGATATCCTGGCACTGGATCACGTCAGTGCGCAGATCAATGAGAACTGTATCTTCGGTCTGGTCGGCACGAACGGTGCAGGCAAGAGTACAATGCTGCGTGTGGCAGCAGGTGTGCTCAAGCCGGAGAGCGGCTGCGTGACGATTGATGATCTGCCGGTATGGGAGAATCCGCAGGCGAAGGAGAAGATCTGTTTTATTCCGGATACTGCATGGTTTTTTCCGAATGCAACGGCAAATATGATGCGGGATTATTATCAGATCGTGTATCCGTGCTTTGACATCGCACGATTTGATGAACTGATCACAAAATTTGATCTGGATCCGAAACGGAAGCTGGCCACTTTTTCCAAGGGAATGAAGAAACAGGTATCCGTACTGCTTGGAATCTGTGCCAATACGGAATATCTGTTCTGTGACGAGACCTTTGACGGACTGGATCCGGTGATGCGTCAGACCGTGAAGAGTCTGTTTGCATCGGAAATTCTGAACCGGAAATTTACTCCGGTCATTGCCTCACACAGTCTGCGTGAGATCGAGGATATCTGTGATCACGTGGGACTGCTGCACAAGGGAGGAATCCTTTTTGCAAAAGATCTGGATGAGATGAAACTCGGCATTCACAAGATCCAGTGTGTGATTCCGGAGCCGCAGCAGGAGGAGGAGCTCCTTGCGGAGCTGGAAGTTCTGCAGCACGATAAGAGGGGATCACTTCTGACGATTGTAGTGCGTGGTTCCTACGATGAGATCCAGAACAGAATTATGGAGAAACAGCCGCTGTTCTCTGAGATTTTGCCGCTGACTCTTGAAGAAATCTTTATCAGTGAAACGGAGGTGGCCGGATATGATATCAAAAATCTCGTTTTCTAAAATGGTGCGTGATGAGGTGAAAAAACTGAACTGGCTGACGGCGGTGCAGCTGCTGGTATTCGGACTGCTGATTCCGTTCCGCGTCCTGATGATGATGGCGGAGGCAGCCAACTCTGCCCGGAAATACGAACAGGAAGTGAATTTCCTGGAGCGGTTCTGTGAAAATGTGGGATTTGGACACTGGGAGAACACGCTGGTGATTCTGATCGCAGGTATTTTCTGTGCACTCTGTGTATTCAGTTATCTGCATTCTTCAGTGCGGCTGGATTTTCTGCACAGCCTGCCCATAAAGCGAGACCGGCTGTTTGCAGTGAAATATCTGAGCGGTACGCTGACTTTTGTGATCGCGTATGTATGCAGTCAGGTGCTGGCGTTGCTCATCGGAGCAGTCTATGGATGCTTTTCCGGAACTGTGGCTCTGGAAATGCTGGCGGCAACAGCAATGGGAATCCTGTATTTTCTCTGCAGCTTTTCCGGAACCATACTGGCAGTGATGCTGACAGGCAAACTGCTGACAGCAGTCTGTGCAATAGGTGTTATGGGGCTGTATTTTCCGATGATCATTCTGCTGAAGTATGTCATGCAGGTAGCATTTCTGGAGAATCTGTTTGACGATGTCTATCTGGGCATGGAATCGTGGCTGCGCTACACTTCTCCATGGTCCTTCTGTATGTTCCATTTTGAGGATGGTCAGCATGCAACGGGCGGTATGACCGGTGCGTGGCCGAATATGGGAGATGTATGCCAGCTGATCGCAGTGGCTGCAATCCTGACGGCAGTTTCCGTACTGCTTTACCGCATCCGCAGAACTGAGGCGGCAGGCAGCGCTCTGGCATTCAGAAAGACAGAGGGGATTATCAAACTGATGCTGACGATCCCGACCGCGCTGATCGCGGCAGTGTTCGCATTTGAAGTGTTTGAGAATCCGGTGTGGGAAGTATTCTTTATGTTCCTGTTCGGAGGACTTGGCTGTATGGTCATGGAATTCATTTACCGGTGGGATATCCGGCAGGTGCTGTCCGGAAAGCGTCATATGGTCCTGACACTGTTCGTGTCGGCGGCAATCTTCTTTGCATTCCGGTATGATATGGCGGGATACAATACGTTCCTTCCGGCTAAGGAGGAGCTTCAGTCCATGTCCATCAAGGACCCATATACACAGTTCCTGTACAGACAGGATGGTGTCAGGGAAGACAACTGGGATACACAGCCCACAAAGGAAGTGATGGACTATCTGGAAACCGGAGACTTTGATGCCATTTATAAAGTGGCACAGAATGGTGTGGAAAATACCGGAGAAGAGTACTGGGAAGGATATTGTGTTCACATCAAATACCACTTGAAGAATGGCCGTGAGGAGTATCGCAGTTATCATGTAGATGCTGATGTATATACTGAATGTATGAATGAGCTGCTGAAGGATGAGGCATTCCGTGAAAAATACTTCCCGATCCTTACGTGGGAAGGCGACAACGGAAGCTATGATGCAGGAGCATATATTCCAAAGTCCATGCTGGAGGCAGACGGAGCTGAAGCAGAGACGGAGATGAGTGATGAGTACTATGAAGATGAGTATTATTACGATGAGTGGTATTATGAGAATGAGTCAGTATATGTGGCAATCCCGTCTGACCGTGTGGAAGAACTGATCGAGGCATACTGCAGGGATCTGGAAAATGCATCGTATGCCAGTGTTCTCAACGGAGAGGGCAATCTGTTTTTCAGTTATGAATATACGATGGAAGAATATTACCCATTTGATGAGACCTTTACAGAAACATTGAAAGTCCTGCAGGATATCCGGCAGGCACAGTAAAAAGAATTACTGCAGACAGATGTCTGTACAGAACCCCCGCTGCACGGAGAGACCGTACAGCGGGGGTTCTGTGTATAAGGCAGAATCCTGCGAATCAGCTTTTTTTCATTCAGAAGTTCACTCAGAAGTTCACTCAAAAGTTTACTCAGAAGTTCACTCAAAAGATTTGCCCGTCTGCCCGGAAGGTTTCGTTTTTCAGGTCGGAGGACTCGTTTCTCTGAATCAGCAGAGGCAGTGCCTCTTCGAAATTCACACCATAATCCCGGCGGTCCGGGTCTGCCATGGTCTTCCTGATACAATCTACAATAAAGTCCGCAGCGATCTGCAGCGCATCGTCGAGACTCTGGCCGCGCGTGAACGCGCCGGAGAATGCGCTGGCGAAGCAGTCTCCCGTACCGTGATAGCTGACCGGTAGTTTTTCATGGAAATAGGCATGGAAGGTATCGGTCTGTGAATCATATGCCATTGCACCCAGCTCAGATTCATGGAATGTGACTCCGGTCAGAACCGAAGTCTTTGCTCCGAGATCGCACAGCCGCTTCAGAACATCCTGAATATAGGCCTCATCATATCCGGCAGGACGATAATCAATGCCGAGCATCATGGATGCCTCAGTCATATTTGGCAGAATCAGATCCGCGCTGCTGCAGACACGCTTCATCTGCCGGACAAATTCCATATCGAAGCCGGTGTAAAGCTTTCCGCCGTCACCCATAGCCGGGTCCGCGATCAGCACGGAACCCGATTTTTTATATTCGTTGAACAGTGCAAGGACGATCTCAACCTGTTCCGCTGAACCGAGATATCCGGTGTATACGGTGGAAAAAGTAAAGTTCTCACTCTTCCAGTGTGCAAAAATTCCTTCCAGATCGCAGGTCAGATCGCGGAATGTGAAATTCCGGAACTGGGTATGTGTGGACAGGACAGCCGTCGGAAGGACAGCAGTCTCCAGCCCCATAGCTGAGAGAATCGGGAGAGCGACGGTAAGCGAGCAGCGGCCGATGCAGGAGAGATCCTGAACAGTTAAGATTCGTTTCATACAGTTGACAGACTCCTTTCTTTCGATAAAACAAAAACCGTCATGCGGGCATGATAAAACCAGTTTATCCTTTTCCAAAGAGCTTATCATTAATCTGGTATTTTTTGCATATCCACAAATATATTTTTTTATCATGCCAGTTATATTATTGCTTTGCTTTTTAGTCGCTTTTGCGTATAATAGCAGTATTATCTGGAAAAGAGGGATGGATATGCCGGGCGAATGCCATATGCATATGTTTATGGACGGAGAAAATTACCGCAGAGCGGTGGCACTCCACCGTGGCGGAGTACAGGATGCAGATATCCGCAGTAAGCTTGAGATTTACAGGGACAGAGGTGTCACTTTTCTGCGGGACGGAGGAGATGTGCTGGGGGTATCGGCCAGGGCTGCACAGCTGGCAGAAGAGTACGGAATTATATACCGGACACCACTTTATGCGATTCATCGGAACGGTCATTATGGCGGGATCGTCGGATATGGATTCGACAGCTGGAAGGAGTATCATGCACTGGTGAAGCGTGTAGGTGAACAGGGCGGAGATTTTATCAAGGTCATGTTCTCCGGGATCATGGATTTCGGAAAGGACGGCAGGGTGACAGAGGAATCTCTGCCGGCAGATGAGATCCGGGAAATGATCCATATAGCCCACGAGGAGGGGTTTGCCGTGATGGCGCATGTAAACGGTGCGCGTGCGGTGCAGGCAGCAGTGGAGGCTGGTGTGGATTCAGTAGAACACGGTAATTTCCTGGACGAGGAGTGTCTGCAGGCAATGGCGGGCAGCCATGCCGTCTGGGTGCCGACGTATGTGACGATCACCAATCTGATCGGATGCGGACGATTTGAGGATTCCGTGCTGTACAATCTCCGGGAACATCAGGGAGCGATGATCCGCCGCGGTTTTGAGCTGGGCATACAGATTGCAGCCGGAAGTGATGCAGGAGCATACCGTGTCATGCATGGACAGGGCATCTACGATGAATATCGGGAACTTGAAAGGCTGTTTCCGGGAAATGTGCAGGAATGCGAGGACAGGCTTGCGCGGGCGGAAACTGAGATCGCGCAGCGGTTTTCGGGGAACAGAGGATAGAGAGTGAAGCGGAAAACAGTTGTAAGAAGCCGGAGCAGATCCGGCCGGAGGGGGACGAAATGGAGTGGAGAACACTGCTCTGCCCGGAACGGGCGCGTGGAACGGTATCGCGGGCATCCGGAGGCAGAGATCTGAGAAGTGAATTTGAGAAGGACTATCACAGAATTATCGGGAGCGCGTCTTTTCGGCGGCTGCAGGACAAGACCCAGGTATTTCCACTGGACAAAAGCGATTTTATCAGGACACGGCTGACGCATTCGCTGGAGGTATCATCGCTGGCGAAGTCACTGGGGCAGAATATTGCGCAGGATATTCTGCAGAGCGGGAAGGATCCGGAGTTTGACTGGCAGATGAAAGAGGATATCTGCAATATCCTGATGTGCGCCGGCCTGATCCATGACATCGGCAATCCGCCGTTCGGTCATTTTGGCGAGTCAGCTATTCGGGAGTGGTTCACCTGGAATCTGCCGAAACTGTCCTATCAGGGAAAACCTGTAACACAGCTGCTGACCAAACAGATGCTGGCAGATTTTTATAATTTTGAAGGCAATGCGCAGGCACTGCGCCTTCTGACGAAGCTGCATTTTCTGGTGGATGAGAACGGAATGAATCTGACCTGCGGACTGCTGAATACGATCGTCAAATATCCGGTGATGTCCACACAGATCCGCCCGCACAGCGGTGATATCCGGTACAAAAAAATGGGATATTTTTATGCCGAGCAGGACATTTACCGCAAAATTGCTGCATCTGCAGGGACCGGGGGAATGCGGCATCCCCTGACGTTCATTCTGGAGGCGGCGGATGACATTGCGTACAGCACGGCCGATATTGAGGATGCATTCAAAAAGGGCTGTATTTCCTATACTGCACTGCTGATGGAACTGGAAAGATACGAGCAGAAGGCGTCGCAGCGGGAAAAAGAGTACTTCAATCCGGCACAGATTCTGCGGGACAAATATGCGGCGGCACAGAAAAGGCATATCAGTGACTGCGAGGAGTTTGCAGTTCAGAATTTCCTTGTGCGCGTGCAGGGATTTCTGATCTCCTGCGCTACATACGGCTTTCTGAATAATTACGAGGCGATCATGGCAGGGACATATGTGAGTGAGCTGTTCGAGTTTACGTACGGTCGGGGGCTGATAAAGCTGCTGAAGGATATAGCATATCGTTATGCATTTGTGTCCAATCCGATCTTCAAACTGGAGATTGCCGCCGATACTGTGCTGAATTCACTTCTTGACCGGTTCGTGGCGGCGGCGCTCTATTACGATACGGAGGTACCCCAGCGGGATGTGGAGGAGAAACTGATGTCTCTGATCTCAGAGAATTACAAGCGGGCCTACCATGCGTATTCGGCGGGAAAAAGCGAGGAGGAGCGCCTGTATCTGCGTTTGCTGCTGGTGACAGACTATATCTGCGGTATGACAGACAGCTATGCAAAGTGCCTGTATCAGGAACTGAACGGAATCCTGTGATCCCGGTTTTCTGATTGTCAGCAGGGAACGGTTTTACATATCCGGGATATCGTATGATACAAAACAGTGCGTGCAGCCGGCGCAGATGAAAATGCGGATTCGCTGCCTGCCGCGGCGAAAAAGATTACGAAAATATTAATATTGCGCGCGTGAATTGGGAATTGCCGGTATGTGGCTTGCAGAACTCGCGTTTGCGTGGTATTATGTTCATAATGGTATTGTTTCAATACCAGTTTTTTGTGTTTTGTTCTGTAATAAGGGGAAAACAGATTCAACATTGCTCTGCATACAATACAGAGCAGAAGGAATGGAGGATGTGACATGTTGAACAGAAGAGTGAAAGTCATTCTTGTTTCTCTGGCGCTGTCACTGGCCGTAACGAGCCTTACATCAGGATGCGCACTTCTGAAAAAAAAGGATGCTACAGAGACTGAGCTTCAGACAGAGACAGAGACGGAAACAGAGACTGAGAGCGAGACGGAGACAGAGACGGAAACTGAGACGGAGTTTCAGACGGATATCGCATATACATCACAGGATATGAGTATCAAGATCACGCTGCCGGACAGTACCTGGAAGGTAAAACAGGATGCAGATGAGATGCGGGTATTCTCTTCCGGATCAGATGCGATGATCAGTATCGTTCATGCAGGCAATGCCGCTGCACTGAAGAACATTACCGTGTATGAATCGGAGGATGCCCTGAAGGCAGGTCTCACGAAACAGTATTCGGAGGAGAACTCCTTTGAGGTAGTGGAGTTTGAAAAGCTGAGTTCGGCAACACTGGATACGTATGAATATGTGGTAAAATATAACAAGACAAGCATGTGGGTATATTCCATCACGTACGGAATCATGGCAGAGGATGAGGCATATGTGATTTCCGGTACGGTCACGGATGATAACAAGGTGCTGATGGAAGCAGTCAAGAAGTCTGTAGAGAGTTTTACCGTTCTGCGGAACGCGACATTCAGCTCAATTCCTGGTACGGTGGTCAATATGACCGAGTCCGAGACAGAATCTGAGAGCGAAAAAGATGCAGAAGGCGAGCTGGGTACGCTGGTCGATTACGGTACATCAGCCACGCTGTATGCTTCGGATGATGTCAATATTCGTCTGGAGCCGAGTACAGAAGCGGACAAGATCGGAACGCTGAGCAAGGGTCAGGAGGTCACGGTGGTCGGTGAAACTTCCCAGTGGTTCAAAGTAAATATTTACGGGAATATCGGCTATATCAGCAAGGCATTTCTTGTGAACACACCGCAGACAACGGAGCAGACTGAGGAAACAAGTGCAAGCAATTCTCAGGAGGTTTCCGATTCGACAAAAGTGTCGGCCGAGCTGAACAGTTACGTGGATTATGGTACATCTTATACGTATTATACGACGGCGGTAGTGAATCTGCGTTCTCAGCCGGGCACTGAGAGCAGTGTCGTCAGCGAAGTGGACGGCGGTGCGTCTGTTGCGGTGATCGGCGAGACAGCGAACTGGTTCGTTGTATCGGTAAACGGCACGACCGGTTACATATCCAAATCTTATCTGACTGTGAACGAGCCGTCCGGTGATACGGGCACTACCGGTTCAACCAGCACAGGAGGATCTTCAGATGGCAGCGGTCAGACCAGCAGTACCGGTATTATCAGCGGTACAGTTCAGAATCTGAGTGCGGATACGATTACCGTCCTCGGAGATGACGGAAATACGTATACACTGAACTATACGGACGCATCAGTGGATTCCGGTGAAGGTATCTATGCCGGTGTGTATATCGTGGCATCCGTGGATTATTCCAGGACACTCTCCAGCGGTGCATTGTATGCTACGGTCGTTAACGGATATTAATGATTGCGGATCAGAAAAACAGTGCTGTCGTGCTTCTGCACGACAGCATTATCAGTAATATGGGAGAGCATTCTGTAAGTATCCGCAGCAGGTATACAGGGCCGACAGATAAGATCAGAAAAATTTTAAAAAATTGAAAAAAGCTATTGACAAACAAAGTTGATGCGTATATAATTGGTGATGCTGAAAACGACGTGTGCGTTTAGCTCAGCTGGATAGAGCGTTTGGCTACGGACCAAAAGGTCGGGAGTTCGAATCTTCTAACGCACGCTAATCAGTTTCCTGCAGGTGAATGCCTGCAGGATTTTTTTTGCTTCAAAGATCATCCTGTGTGATAAAAATGTTCCGCTTGGGTGCGCGAAGATACTTAAGAAAGTGCACGAAGGCTTCTGGAGGAGATTCCTGCAATGCGGAATTAAATTCAGCATTCTAGTGTAATTAAATTCAGAATTCTGGCTTTAGGTGGAGACCCGAAAGAAAACCGAACAAAAGTTCGAAAAAGTTCTTGCCAAATGGAAAAAAGTGTATTAAAATACAAGACAGAACGAATGTTCGGGGACAAAGGTTCGAACGAGAGCGCATTACGGGGATACATGAGGGGACTGGATTATGGGAGCAATAATTGAAAACAGAGCGATTGAGAATGGAATGATTGAGAGTAAAGTGATTGAGAGCAGAACACTTGAGAACAGAGTGATTGAGAGCAGAGCGCTTGAGAACAGAGTGGTTAAAAGCAGAGCGCTTGAGAACAGAGTGATTGAAAGCAGAGCGCTTGAGAACAGAATGATTGCGAACAGAACGATTAAGGATAGAGCAGTTAAGGACAGCACAGTCAGGAGCGGTGTGATCGGAAACAGAATGTTCACGTACGGAACAGTCATGGGCAGGGTGGCTGCAGTCAGAAGCAGCCAGAGCCGCAGTGCCGTAAAGGAAGGGACTGCTGCGAAGAGGAAGGCATACGGAAATATACGAAGCGCCGGAGTACATGATTACGAGCTGACACCGGCCGGCTGGATTGCCTGTGCAGCGGCAGGTCTGCTTGAGGAGCTGACCGTGCTTTTGGCTCTCGGAATTGAGCTGATGCAGACACCGGTTCCGGTATTTCTGGTTCTGTGGGCAGCATTCGGTATTATGACTTCCGGACTTCTTGCAGGTGCTGCGGCATTTCGTGACATCAGAGCCGCAGCGGCATATGGAGTTCGGAGTGAAGCGGTATACGCTGAGTTTCCGACAGCATCAGCGGCATATACGGCGGGAAATGACTGTGCAGCTGCTGCGTGGAAGAAAGCTTCTTGAGAATCAGGTTCCGGCATGATATACTGTCTGAATCAGAACGGCAGCCTTGGTGAAGCAGTGCTGCCTGTATAGAAAGAGGCGACAGTATGGGAGAGAATAAGAAGGACAGAAGATATGACGCAGTAATTTTTGATCTTGACGGAACACTGCTGGATACGCTTGCAGATCTGACAAACAGCGTGAATGCTGTGCTGGCACAGCACGGGATGCCGCAGTTCTCGCAGGAAGAGATAAGGAGCTTTGTCGGGAATGGTATTCGCAGACTGATACAGCGGTCTGTACCCGGAGGAGATTTGAATCCGGAATTTGAAGAGATACACAGGAGCTTTCGTGAATATTATAATGCTCACTGTATGGACGAGACGGAGCCGTATCCGGGAATACCGGCGTTGCTTGGATGGCTGCAGCAGGAAGGGTATCGCATAGCAATTGTTTCGAACAAAGCAGACTTTGCGGTGAAGAAGCTGCGGGATGTTTATTTCGGAGAACTTGTGCAAGTGGCAATCGGTGAGCACGAGGGATGCCGCAGGAAACCGGCACCGGATTCGGTACTGCAGGCGCTGAAGGAACTGGAAGTTGAACCATCCAGAGCTGTATATGTAGGAGATTCTGATGTGGATATTCAGACTGCGGTGAATGCGCAGATGCCGTGCATTGCAGTGAGCTGGGGATTTCGCAGCCGCGAGTTTCTGATAGAGCATGGTGCAGTTCCGGAACAGATTGCAGCAAATGTGAACGAAGTAAGAGCATTGCTGATGCGGAGATAGTGTACGACAGATGTGTGCAGCGGATTTGGGTATTGTATCATTTGTGATTCACTCTGTTTTCGGTACTGTTATCTGTAAAAATACACTATTGCGGAGGGAAAACGTAAAAATTGTTTAAATTTTACAAATGCATAGAAAAAAACAGTTCAATTTCTGCACTCTGGACAAATTTAGAAAAATTTTAGATTTTAGATTGACATATAATGGTACTTGGGTGTAGACTACATTCCAACAAGCAAGGGCGCTGTGGTATGACCACGGTGCCCTTTCCGCGTTGTAGGAAATTGACTGAATTTCCTATAACAGAACAAAGCTTCCGGCCGAGGCATATTCTATAAATCTTTTTCAAGAGGAGGAAAAAATTATGGAAGAATTGAAATCATTGGCATCGAGCCTTGATACTACGTGGGTATTAATTGGTGCGGCACTCGTATTCTTTATGCAGGCAGGTTTTGCAATGGTAGAGACCGGTCTGACGAGAGCAAAGAACGCAGGTAATATTATCATGAAGAACCTCATGGATTTCTGTATCGGTACTCCGATCTACTGGTTCATCGGATACGGAATCATGTTTGGCAGCACAGCACCGTTTTTCGGTAAGATCGATCTGTTCTGTATGAGCACAGATGATTTTGCAACACTGATCTTCCAGACAGTATTCTGTGCAACAGCAGCAACAATCGTATCAGGAGCAATGGCTGAGCGTACTAAATTCTCAGCATATTGTATCTACAGTGCATTGATCAGCCTTTTCGTTTATCCGATTTCCGGACACTGGATCTGGGGCGGCGGCTGGCTTGCAGAAATGGGATTCCATGATTTCGCAGGTTCCACAGCAGTACATATGGTCGGTGGTGTATCAGCACTGATCGGTGCGGCAATCCTCGGACCGCGTATCGGAAAGTATGACAAGAACGGAAAGCCGAATGCAATTCTCGGACACAGTATGACACTGGCAGCGCTTGGTGTATTTATTCTCTGGTTCTGCTGGTTCGGATTCAACGGATGTTCGACTCTGGGTACTTCCGGAGACGGCGCAGCAAATGCAGCAAGAATTTTCTATACCACAAACCTTGCAGCAGCTATGGCTACTGTAACAGTAATGATCTTTACATGGGTTCGTTATAAGAAGCCGGATGTTTCCATGACACTGAACGGTTCTCTCGCAGGTCTTGTAGCAATTACAGCAGGATGTGATACAGTTACACCGGCAGGCGCAGCTCTCATTGGTATCATCGCAGGTTTTGCAGTAGTCCTTGGAATTGAATTTATTGATCAGAAACTGAAGGTTGATGATCCGGTAGGTGCGGTAGGTGTACATGGTGTATGTGGTGCACTCGGAACACTTCTGACAGGTCTGTTCGCTTACTATGATTTTGGTGGCGGCGAGAAGCTCGGTGTATTCTACGGCGGCGGATTTAAATTTTTAGGAACACAGATCATCGGTGTTGTGGCTGTTATTGTATGGGTAGTTGTAACGATGACAATCATTTTCACGGTACTGAAAAAGACAGTTGGTCTTCGTGCTTCTGTAACAGAAGAGGTGGATGGTCTTGATATCCATGAGCACGGTCTTGCATCTGCTTATGCAGATTTCGCACAGACTTCCAGCATCAACAACTTCGGCGGTGCTCAGTTCGCGCCGGCTCCGATCCTGGCAGAGAAGCCGGTATCTGTGGATGACGCAGTTCCGGTACAGGTGAAGACACCGACTGAGACAATTGCAAGTGATTCCAATATCACAAAGATTACGATCATTGCAAAGCAGAGTAAATTTGATGACCTGAAAGAGGCACTGAATGAGATTGGTGTAACAGGTATGACTGTAACAAATGTACTTGGATGCGGTGTACAGAAGGGTAAAGCAGAATATTATCGTGGTGTTCAGATGGATCTGAACCTGCTGCCGAAGATTCAGGTAGATGTAGTAGTCAGCAAGGTGGCTCCGGATGCAGTTGTCAGTGCAGCTAAGAAGGCACTGTATACAGGACACATCGGTGATGGTAAGATCTTTGTATACAATGTTGCAAACGTAATCAAGGTTCGTACCGGTGAAGAAGGATTTGAAGCGCTTCAGGGCGAGGATTTCTTCTAGGTTAAATTGTTCTTTTCCTATAGCATTCTAAATAATATCATGAGGGCAGGACTCCGAAAGGGGTCCTGTTCTTTTCGTCGCATACGATACAGGGGGCGCGGAGCTCATTTTTGCTCTGTGAAGAGAAAATAGTCATGCTGCAGCGGAAAGACCCTTCCGCGCGGGAACGCCGAAAGAAGATCCGGGTCACAGCCAGCGGAAAGTAAATGCGGAAAGAAGATCCGGGTCACAGTCAGCGGAAAGTAAATGCCGAAAGAGGATCCGGGTCACAGTCGGCGGAAAGTAAATGCCGAAAGAGGATACAGGTCACAGCCAGCGGAAAGTAAATTAAGAAAAGGTTTCGGAGTGAGGGTTTGATGCATGGGAGACAGTGTGGTATACTGGGAATACTTAAAAACAAAGGAGCGATGAAAGATGGTAAGTTCAGTTACAAGAGAGGAAGCATATGCACTTCTTGTGGAATACAATAAAGAGCCGTTTCATATTCAGCATGCGATAACTGTGGAAAGTGTTATGCGCTGGTATGCCAGGGAGCTGGGATACGGTGAGGATGCTGATTATTGGGCTATTACAGGCCTGCTGCATGACATTGATTTTGAACTGTATCCGCAGGAACATTGCCTGAAAGCACCGGAATTGCTGAGAAAGGGCGGAGTGAATGAGGAAATGATTTATTCCGTATGCAGCCACGGATACGAATTGTGTTGTGATGTGGAACCGAAGCATGAGATGGAGAAGGTCCTGTTTGCGGTGGATGAGCTGACCGGCCTGATCGGTGCAGCAGCGCGGATGCGTCCGTCCAGGAGCGTAATGGATATGGAACTGTCCAGCCTGAAGAAAAAGTTCAAGGATAAGAAATTTGCAGCAGGATGTTCAAGAGATGTGATCAGGACAGGTGCCGAACGTCTTGGATGGACGCTGGACGAGCTGCTGGAGCGGACGATCCAGGCCATGCGCGCCTGTGAAGCACAGGTGAATCAGGCAATGGAGCAGCTGAAGGCATGATCTGCTGTCTGACAGGATTTCCGGCAGAATTGCAGAGGCATGCAGATGATATTAAGGGTAAAATACAGCCTGTGAGGTGAAGGGGAATATGGATAAAACGGGTAACAGGAACAAAAAGAAAAGGGATGTGCCGGTAACAGGTATTCTGATCGGAGCCGTTCTGGTATTGGCAGTCTGTGTTGTGATACTGGGCTGGATGGTCTTTGGCATGGAACGCAGGTTAGACAGTGCACAGCAGGGTGCAGGGAAAACACAGCAGGTGGAAAACGGAACGGGACAGATGGCCGGAACTGAGGCAGAGTCGAAAAGGGACGGGAATCAGGATGCGTTGAATGAAACAGCAGAGAACGGTCAGAACTCAGATTTATCGAAGCCGGAAACGGAAGAGCGAAAGTACGGGGAATCCGGGTTCGACAATAAAGAGGAGACGCAGCAGACTGAGAACGGGACTATGGAAGAAAGTGGAAAAGAGTCTGAATCAGAAGTGCTGATCACGGAGGATATGACTGACCGTGAGAGTGAAAATGAATCGGAATATGTTGCAAAGTCTCAGACAGAGACTGAAAAACTGGTAGTTGCTATTGACCCGGGGCATCAGGGAAGTTGGGTGGACATGAGCGAACAGGAGCCGAATGCACCGGGATCTTCGGAGATGAAGGCGAAGGCGACGACCGGTACACAGGGCAGATTCAGCGGGAAAGCCGAGTATGAGCTGAATCTGGAAGTGTCACTGCTTCTGCGTGATGAACTGGAAGCGCGCGGATATGAGGTTATAATGACACGGGAGGATCATGATACGGCGATCAGCAATTCGGAGCGTGCGCTTATGGCATATGATGAGGGCGGTGATATTTATGTGCGGATCCATGCAAACGGCTCCGATGATTCCAGTGTGAGCGGAGCACTGGCAATGGTGCCATCGTCCTCCAATCCGTATGTCGGTTATCTGGCGGAGGATTCTTATCTGTTGGCAGACTGTATTCTGAAGGGGTACTGTGAAGCTGCGCAGTTTGAATCGCTGGGCATTCAGTATTACGACAATATGACAGGAATCAATTGGAGCAAACTGCCGGTCATGATCCTGGAAATGGGATTTATGACGAATGAATCCGATGATCTTCGTATGGCAGATGTTCAGGTGCAGGAAAAAATGGCGGAAGGAATCGCCGATGGAATTGACCGCTATTTTGAACAGAAGGGGATGAAGCGGGAAGCGGATTCTGAAAAAACAGATTCAGAAGAAACCAGTTCCGATGGAGCTGTTTCGGATGCTGCTGAATCAGGTCAGACTGTTTCTGAGGAAGCATCTGCACAAATGGATGCCGTACTGGAGCGGGTTGGTGAGGATTATCTGTATCCGGCCATGGATGCGGGCGAACAGTGGGCGGTCAGCATTGCAGATCTGGATACTGGAGCAGCCGGAAATATCAATGGTGATGTCCCGATGAAGTCAGCCAGCATTATCAAAGTATTCATCATGGCAGCTATCTATGACCGTGTCTGCTATCCTTCCTCAGAGGCCGAATATATACCGATACCGGAAACGTATGAGGGAGAACTCAAACAACTGATTACCGACATGATCACGGTGAGTGACAATACTGCCTCCAATACACTGCTTGAAGCACTTGGGCAGGGGGATGCGCAGGCCGGCATGGATGTAGTCAATCAGTTCTGCGAAAAAAATGGTTATACTGCTACGAAGGTGGGACGTAAATTCCTGGAATCAAATCCAACCGGAGATAATTATACGTCTGTGAATGATTGCTGCCGACTGCTGCAGAGTATCTATGAGGGAACCTGCGTGAATGCGGAGGCTTCTGCAAAAATGTATGAGTATCTGAAGAACCAGACAAGGACCGGCAAGATTCCGGCGGGTCTTTCCGGAACATCAGCGGTGGTGGCCAACAAGACGGGAGAACTGTATGGCGAGTATGGAGATGTTGTGGAAAACGATATTGCAATTGTGGAAGACGGTGATTCTGCATATATACTCTGTGTGATGAGCGGCAGTCTGAATGATAATGCAGCTGCAGTTGCGAGGATTGCAAACATTTCACAGCTGGTTTATGAGGCGCGCTAATAGATGGACAGGATGCTGCGCATTTGGCAGCATCCATTTTTATAGACAAATAGTTTGATTGTCAAATATTTCTATTCCAAAAGCTTGACAAAAAAACTGCACCCTGCTACGATTGCAAAGAAAAAACAGGATGGAGGTATTTATGAGAAAAATTAGGACATGGCTGCCGATCAGTTTTATTGTTATTTTTTGTCTGTTTATCGGGATATCGATCAGAGATACACAGGAGAAAAACTATGACACCGATTTCGACCAGGATCAGATCGAAACGCATATTGAGAATCTGACTGCAAACGGACCGCGCTCTATTGCAGACAGGGAAGAGAATCAGAACGCACTGAACTATATCATGGAGACACTGGAAAGTTACGGTGTGGTAAATGAGGACACTGCAGATGCACCGGCATATCTGGTACAGGATTTTGTGGCAGAGGATCCGGACTATCAGAACTGGTATCTGAAGAATATTATTGTACATATTCCTGCAAATTCGGATACGCCGACAAATGAAGCGGTTATGTTCATGGGGCATACGGACTCTGTGCCGATGGGGGACGGTGCTTCCGATGACGGTATTGCATGCGCGGTCATGCTGGAAGCAATCAACTATTATCTGACACAAATGGAGAACGGTTATACCTTCTCCAATGATCTTGTATTCTGTTTTGTAAACGGAGAAGAATACGGATTGTATGGTTCTGAAGCATTTATGGAAGAATTTGACGGATTTGATCATGTTGTTGACCGCATCCGATTCGGTACGAATCTGGAATCCAGAGGGACAGACGGTACACTGATCATGTTTGAAACCGCTAAGAACAATTATAATACGATTCAGCTTTTTTCCGAGATCAATGAGAATGTTTTTACCTGTTCTATTGCCACTATGATCTACGATATGATGCCGAACGGAACAGATTTTTCCAATTTCAAAGAGGCTTATCAGGGACTCAATTTTGCAAATATTTCCGGTGGAGAAGACTATCATACACAGAATGATAATCTGTCAAATGCAGTCGGAACAGCTCATCTGTCCCAACAGGCGCAGGTGGTCGATGCCATTATCGACAGGCTGGCAGACTACGATCTGTCTGAGTTATATGATGCGGATGAGTCTGCAGTTTTCTTTTCTTATCTGAATCTTAAAACAGTCGTGTACAACCACACGGCGGCTGTTATTCTGGCTGTTCTTGCAATTATTCTGCTGACGGCGAATATTCTGTTCCGTGCCTTTTACAGAAAAGAACGCGGCGTGAAGAAAACGGCTATTGCAGCCGGAAGTATTGTCTTTGGTCTGGTACTTACTGCAGCTGTCACATATGTGTGCTACTACCTGTTCCAGTATATTGCCGTTTTATTCGGAACGATTGATATTCATATGGTAGGAACCATCACATATTCCAATACAGCGATCGTGATCGGAATCGGTCTGGTTGCGCTGGCAGTGACGGCCGGGGTCAGTCGTGCAGCCTGTAAACTGTTTAAAATCGAAGGCCGTGATCTGACGAGAGCATTTGCGTACATCCATGGAGTACTTGGAATCGTTCTCTCCTTTGTTCTGGCAGATGCAAGCTATCTCTTTGTTTTCAGCGGACTTATGCTGCTGATCAATGAGCTTCTGATCACACTTGTGAAAAAAACGGATGCTTCACAGTACCACGGAGAACTGCTGGCTTCAGCTCTGTATCTTCCAATCGTAATGCCGGTACTTGTCCTGGCAACTTCTGCGCTGGGACTGACGATGGCTTACGTATTCGGACTGATCTTTGCACTCACTGTTTTTGATGCAGGAATATATATAGCGCCGTATTTTAAGGTAAAAAAGACGATGCTCATTTTAGCTGCCGGAGGTGTGGTTTTCCTTGCTGTCAGCATGGCAGAGCCGAATGCGCATGTAAATCTTCAGGGTAAACAGAATATTGCAAAACTGGCATATGATGATGCACTGGTCTATGCGGTGGATGAAGGGAAAGAAGGCGCGGCAGAGTACCGTGTTTACGATCTGAACGCATACAGTGCTCTGAAAAAATACGCTCCGGAAATGGAGTATACCGGGGATTCCTGTTATGCAGGAGAGGGTGAAGCAATTGATGTGGAGGTATCTATTCTGTCATCAGCAGAACAGGATACAATGACGATTCGGAAAGCGGATGAGAAAGCTCTTGTCTATCTGACTTTTAAAAATATAAGTGCAGAGTCTTTCACGATCGCTGATGGAACAACCACCAGAGAATATTCTTTTGCGGAGAATACAGATGAAGAAGGTACTTATGGCATCACTGTTCATTCTGATTGTACGGTGACATTGACCGGCGGCAGTGCAGATGTGGAATACCGGGAGGTGATCCGGGATTATGCGCCCTGCATTCCGGACGAGTATGAGGAAGCAGAGAAGCTGCATTTCAATTTGTGGCTGCTGAATGAATACAGTTTGAGTGAATAGAAGAAAGACGACCGGTGTGAGCTCATCGGTCGTTTTTCAGTTTGCGGAGAAACTTCGTCTTCTATGAAATAAATGCTCCGGGGGATCGCACTGCGGCCGAATAAAGGATTCTTTTCCTTTTTTCACAGGAACGTCGTTTCTTGGCGAATATATAGCTGTATATGGTTCTGAAAATAATGCTTGACATTTCGGGTAAAAAGCGCAATAATTACATCACTTATTATATCTACTCATATCATCTCCGGGGGGGGAGAAAGATAGAATCATTTCAAGGTAGGATTATTTCTGCCTTTCATTTCAGGCGAATCGCCGTATTATTCAGAATGTGTAAAAGAAAATTGCTGCAATGGAGGGATGCAGACTGAAAGAAGTGGAAAACAGTATACTTGGAAGCAGTTATCAGTTCCTGAAATGTCTGGGAAGCGGGGGAGACGGTACCGTTTATCTGGTGCGGCATATTCCCACGGGGCAGCTCAGGGCAGCCAAAGGGTTTCGGTCAGAATCCGAAGGAAGCCGTCTGAGGGAACTGCAGGCATTGCGTCATCTGCATCATCCATCGCTTCCGCAGGTTTTTGATATCCTTGAGGGGGAAGGAGAATGCTGGCTGGTCATGGAATATATAGATGGCCGGAGTCTCGGATGCAGTGATAGGACGGAGGTTCGAGCTGAAACTTTTTTCCAGATTGGAGTACAGCTGGCGGAGGTACTCCGGTACCTTCACACAAGGACACCTCCGGTGCTGCATCTGGACATCAAGCCTTCCAATCTTCTGATTGACAGCACTGGTCGGCTGGTAATGATTGATTTTGGCGCTGCTATCCGGCAAATTCCCGGATACGGAGAGAATCCCTGTATGGGAACTCCGGGTTTTGCGGCACCAGAGCAGATGTGCAGAACAGCGAGTGTGGACGGCAGGACGGATATTTATGGCTGCGGTGCAGTGCTGCGCTGGTATCTTGGAGGTGTACGGCAGGGGCGGAGAAGATGGAGTTTCATTCGGGGATCTGTCTGCAGCTGGCAGCGAATTGCAGTTCACATCATACAGCGCTGTCTGAAGGCGGAAAAAGAACAGCGTTTTTCAGATGCCGGTGCGCTGCTGCATGCTCTTCGGAAGGGCAGGAGGCGGTACAGATGCTGGCAGAAAGTAAAACAGGCTTCCGGGGCATGTGTGCTTTTGAGTATTGCAATTCTGTTTGCAGCAGGAACAATAACGCGGGAAAGACGGCAGGAAACATCGAGTGCACGCCAAAGCTATGAACAGCAGCTGCATATAGCGGAAGGACTGGGGCTGGAACAGGCTGTACGCTGCTATGAAAATGCCGCACGACTGTGTCCGGATGATTATTCCTGGTGCCTGCACCTGCTGGGAAGGATCACAGAAGACTATTGTTTTGAGGCGGAGGAGGAGACGATACTGAAGGATCTGATGTATTCAGTAGGGCCGGGAACTGACCGGACAAATATGGAAGGTCTGGAGGCAGATGCGGATCTGTACGGTCAGTTTGCTTATCAGACAGGTCTGGCATACTGGTATTTCTATGAGCAGAATGGCGGGAAAAGTGCGGCTGTACGCTGGTTCTGCCGGGCGATGGAATCACAGTGTGCCGGGGATACAGGGATGGCGGTACAAACAGAAGCGGATCCCGGCCGGGAAATACAGGATTCACAGCTTCCTGACTGGTATACATCAGCGAAGCTGCATGCAAAAATCGGAAGCTATTATGAAAAAATCGGACGTAAAGATGAGAATGGAATGTATCAGGTGGAGTATGCAGCATATTGGGAAGACCTGAGTGCACTGTGGCAGCTGTCCGGGTTTGAGGCTGAACCGCTGGCGATCCGCAGACAGGTGGCAGAGGAGCTGCTGGCCGGAATAATCCTGGATGCACACGATCTGGAAAGCGGAGGTGTGGAGCAGAAAAATGTGAAGCGTATGCTGGCTTCCATTCGGAAATTTGCAAAAGAAGAAGATGCAGAATTGTATCTGCAGTGTGTGGATGCCCGGGAAGCGATAGACCGGGCATATGGACAGAAGGAAATGTAAAGAAGGTTGGACGGAAGTGTCAGCCGGGATGAGGGGGAATATGGTCAGGGAGTGAGAGGAAAGAAAACGGTGCTGTGATGGAGTGAAGGAGGATGGTAATGAGAGGAATGAAAAAGGAGTGCGGGAAACAGCATGCTATACATGTTCTGGCGGCGGTATTGATTGTAACGGTTTGTCTGCTGGGAGGCGGGGCAGCAGCAGGAACTGTTCGGCGTACCGCTGCAGAGCTTGCATGGATGGAATGGGAGTCTGAACTGGGTACAGAATGGATGACCGGGGAAGTGTCTGAGGTACTGCCGAAGCCTGGGACGGAGTCTGCAGAAGGAACGGATGCAGAGTCTGAAGCGGATGCGGAGACAGAGTACATATCAGGAACAGATGCAGAGTCTGAAACGGATGCAGAGACAGAGTACATATCAGGAACGGATGCAGAGCCTGAAACAGAGCCGGAGACAGAGTACGTAGCAGAAACAGCTGTGGAGTCTGAATTGGATCTGGAGACAGAGTGCAAGGCGGAAACGGATGCAGAGTCTGAAACAGAGCCGGAGACAGAGTATGTGACAGAAACGAATGCGGAACCCGAAACAGCGCCGGTAACGGAGAAAACAGCAGAGTCTGCAACGGAAGAACCTGTCGCAGAACCGGAAACGAAAGCTGATACGGAATCTGCAGCAGAACCGATAACGGAAGCTGACAGGAACCTGAAAGCGGAAACAGCGACGGAACACGAAACGGGCCTGGTTTCACAGGAAATCTGCCGGGGAATTCACTACGAAATAACAGGAGATGCGAATGCCTTTTTTCGTGACGTGAATGGACGGCTGTGGATTCGCAGCGGAACCGGGCTGTATGTTGAACCGATTGTCGGCAGCGGTTATGATCAGGGAATGCAGGCATCGGGTCTGCAGGAGGACGGAGTTTTGGAATTCTGTCTGCGGAAGACGGATTCGAACGGAAAACCGGTGAAGGAATCTGGATATGCCAGAGAGGAATATTTTATTGATACGGAAGCGCCCAAAGCGTCGATTGCGGTGAGCGGAAATATGGAGAATGGAATCTCTTATGCAGCTATGGAAGCGGAAATCCGGTTTCAGATTGAACCGGATACCAGAAGCGGGCTGAAGTCTGCCGCTTACTGCATTATTCCGTGCAGCGTGGATGGCGCATGGATAACGAGACCGGATGAATGTGTATGGCAAAGCTGTACCGGGGGGCAGACTGTAACGATACAGGAAGAGGGAATATTTCAGATCTATGTGAGAACAGAGGATCAGGTTGGAAATCTCGCTTTTTCCGGCAGTGTTCCTGTGTATGTAGATCGTACTGCACCGGAGATTACAGTCAGTGGTGTGGCGGATCAGACTGCGAACAGCGGTGCGGTTCAGATCAGCGTGGAGTGCAGAGATGATAATTACAGACCCGGTTCTTTCAATGCGGCTGTTACCGGACTTAATCAGGGAATGTCGCCGAGAATACAGTCGGAGGAGGAACTGGCAGATGGTGCGGCTGTTTATTATTATGATTTCCCGCAGGAGAAGAAATATGATGATATGTATTGCCTGAGTATTTCAGCAGAAGACAGAGCAGGCAACCGCACGGATATAGAACTGGCATTTTCAGTGAACCGGTATGGTTCTGTATATGATCTCGATACCGATACAAAGGAAAAGCTGAGACAGTATTATCTGGCGGAACCGTGTGATATCATCTTCTGCGAAACAAATATTGATTATGTCGGAGAGTCCGGAATTTTCTGCAGATGCGATGGTATTTTGTCCAGACTGGAATCCGGGACGGATTACCGGGTAGAAATGCGGGGAGGGAAGGATTCATGGAAACAGTATCGCTATACGGTACCCGCATCTTTTTTCAGGAAAGAAGGGGTTTATGAGCTTCTGCTGACATCAGGAGATGCTGCGTTGAATGCCAGCGATACGGGGATGCAGCAGAAACGGGTAGTGTTTGTGCTGGACCGTACTGCACCGACCTGTATTTTATCCGGTATCGACAGCGGCGCGGTATATGAAACAGATTCAATAGTCGTGTGTGCTACACCATGGGATAATACAGGGTTGGAGACAGTCAGAATTTATCACGACAGCCGGCTGCTCCTGGAGAAAACAGAGCATATAGAGATGGAGCAGACAATCCGTGTGCCTTTGGAGGTGGCAGAGGAATGGCAGACACTTCAGGTATACGTGAGTGATCTGGCCGGCAATGAATACTGGAGTGAGGAGATACCATTTTATATAAGCAGTGCAGGTGAAGAGATTCCGCCTTATCAGAAGATAAGAGTCAGTGCCAGAGAATCAGAGCAGATCAGGGAACAGGAGGAATTGCAGAAAAAGGCAATGCAGACGGCCAGCCTGGGAACAGATGAGAGCTGCCGGAACAGTTCTGAGGATATGACGGAAGAGAGCGGACAAAATGATATTCCGATCATACGATATGATGATGATTCACGCTCCGCTGGTGTCCTGGAAGCTGTTCACGGTCATTCTTTGATGAAATATCTCTGGCCGTTCGGAACAGCAGTGTTTATGCTGACTATCGCAGGGTTTATACTGACTGGGAGCAAAAGGAAACGCTGACTTTTCGTGGACTTTTAAATTCTTCTGTGATATGATACCCCCTTGAAGGGGTGAAAGATAAGTAATGAAAAGGAAACGGAATATAATCAAAAGAAACAGTGGCTTTGTTGTCAGCTGTTTTGTTACAGCAGGAGCATCTTTCTTTGCGGCAGATGTTATGATGTCGCAGAATCCTGCATTGATTCCGAAGTCAGTAGAAATCATACAGGATACAACGGAAGCTGTTCTGACTCCTGAGAAAAGTGAGGATCGTACTTATGAAACGGATGCTTTTACGGTAACTGCGTCCGGTTCCGTGATTAAAGGAGTGGAATCTGAACGGGCAGTGACCGGTCGGGAAACAGAAGAAACAGATGCACAGGAGAACGAGACAGATACAGATGAGGCATCAGCTGTCGGTTCAGAGCAGGAAGTGGATCCTGTGTCTGACTCAGATGCGGAACGTTCAGACAATGATTTTAGGAATGAAAGCGGTGTGACCGGTGGCAGTAGTGCGAACGATAACAGTGATGATACTACCGTTGGAGACAGTGTGAGCAGCAGTGCAGGCGGTGGAAGCAGTACAGGAAGCGGCAGTGCAGGCAGTGGAAGCAGCGCAGGAAGCAGCAGTGCAGGCAGTGGAAACAGCACAGGAAACAGCAGTACGGGCGGAAACAGCAGTACCGGTGGCGGCAGCAGTACATCAGGTGGAAACACAGGCAGCGATGGCGGTCAGAATATTATTATTCAGGATCCGGGAAACGGCGATTATTATTATAACGATACAGGAAGTGGTTCCGGCGGCGGAAGCACAGGTGACAGCAGCACAGGTAACAGCAGTACTGGCGGAAGCACGGGTGGCAGCAGTACAGGTAACAGCAGTACTGGCGGAAGTGCGGGTGGCAGCAGTACAGGTAACAGCAGTACTGGCGGAAGTACGGGCGGCAGCAGCAGTAACGGAAGCAGCCAGGAGAGCGGAGAGACGGCATGGACACCGGATGATGTGGTTCTCTGGGGAATCAGCAGCCGGTATATCAGTGAGAGTGAACTATATAACTACAGCGCAGGTCAGCTTCGCCTGATCCGTAATGAGATCCTGGCGCTTAACGGACGTATTTTCCAGTCACAGGATCTGATCGATTATTTCAGCCAGAAGTCATGGTATACACCGCTCTACAGCCCGGAGGAATTTGATGCGAACATGTTCTATTATCTGAACGACTATGAAGAAGCAAATCTTCAGGTGATTCTTGATTATGAAGACGCGCTTGCGGGATATTAAGGGGAGGTAAGGAACATGAAAGTACTGAGGAGAATTTTGACAAAAGTGCTGATCCTCGCAGCCGTTATTGCCATGGCAGGAGGAGGCAGAATTGCGTGGGGCGCATATCAGCAGAGTACACCGGAATATCAGGTGAAACAGTATCTTACCTGTCTGATCGAAAATGATGTCGGACAGGCATATGCACTGTTGGATCAGTCGGAGAATACGGTAATGACAGCAGAGGAGTATCAGGGGGCTCTTGAGGCTCAGAAATACAGTCTGTATTCCGGATTTGAAGTAAAAGCCGGAGAAACACGCAGAGATGACAGCGGCAATGAATATGTGGAATGCCACGTGAAATTCCTGAATGCGGCAGATGAGGTGAAGCAGGAAGATGATCTTACGCTGAAGAAGCAGACAGAGCCGGTATTTGGCATATTTGACAGCTGGAAAGTGATGGCAGATCACTGCATGGTGAAGGATTATCAGATTACGGTTCCGGCCGGATCGGAGGTCTATCTGGACAATGTGGCGATTGATACAGCCTGGCTGGTGAAAAAGGAGACCGAGCTGTCCTATGACAGCTATGTGATTCCGACTGTTGTGCCGGGAGATATCAGTGTAACGATCCGCCATCCGATATTTGAGGCTGTGACAGCAGTTCTTGATGTGACTGACACGGAATCTGATTACAGTGGAAAAATGAATCTGAAAAAATCAGCACAGAATGAGTGCGAGGAACTGGGTGTCAGGGCGCTGAAGGCATTATTTTCGGCTGCCGTTTCCGATAACCTGAAAGAATCGGAAGCGCTGTTTGCCGACTGTATGGAAACAGCGGAACAGTTCGTGTCCGATCAGGCATCCGCATTTGCGGATTCAGATGCAGTGTTCAGACATGTGGCAATTTCTGATTTTGCGGTACAGTTTGATGAACCGGTCTTTACCAACGATGAGAACGGTGCAATTACGGCTGCGATGGAACTCTCTTATCATTATGTGGTTCGTGAGGATGTTACGTATGAGACTGGTGAGTATCCGGAGGATGGAACTGCCGGGTCGGTAACCGAAACACAGGAAAAATCAGGCGATGCGACAGCAGAATTTGAGATGGCTTTCTATGAAGAGGAATGGCATATCGCAGCTATGGAGCTTCCGGTCATCCCGGAATAGAGGTGTCAGATTCAGAGGAAAGGCGGAAAACAAATGAAAGGAATAGTATCTGTGTTATGGCCATTGCTGCTGCATATGGTGACTTCGGAAATAACTGCAGTGCTGCTGCAGGGGAAGATGGATGCCACTGCGATCACAGCAGTCACTTCGGTGATCGTGATTCCGATAGCGGCATGGATGTATCGCTGTGACTGCAGAAAAAAATATAAGGCTGAAAGCGGAAAAGTTACCGTGCATTCTGGTGTGCCTTTCGGCCTGTTCTGTTTTGTATCCGGAGGTATTCTGAATCTGGTATGGAGCGGTATTCTGGATCTGTTCCATATTCAGGAGGTGTTTTCGAATGAGACACAGGAAACACTGCTTGCCAGCCGGATCCTGATACAGATCATTGGCCTCGGTGTACTGGTGCCGCTGGCGGAAGAGCTGGTATTTCGTGCGCTGATCTATACCAGAATGAAGCGTTTCATGACAGTGAAACAGGCTGTCTTTTTCTCGGCACTTCTGTTTGCTGTATATCATGGAAATCCGATCCAGATGATCTTTGCATTTCCGATGGCACTGGCTCTGGCAGCCGCTTTTGAACACGGTAAATTGTTTGTTTTTCCGCTACTATTTCATATGGGAGCCAATTTGACCGCTGTTTTTTTAAATTTTTTTATTTGAATCAAGGTGTTTTCGGGACTTGAATTGCCTTGAAAACACTGTTAAATAAAAAGATTTGTTGATTACAAATAGAAAATACGGGATTGAATAAGCGAATTGACAAATAATCTGACAATTTGGATAAAAAAACCTATTTACAGATTTGGAAAACGGGTGTATAGTATTGAAAACACTTTATTCCACTAACTCATTACAGGAGGAAACAGGATGGATTCAAGAAGAAATTCAGAATCTGTCTGTGAGAGACCGGGACTTTACCGTCCGGAATTTGAACATGACAACTGCGGTATCGGCGCAGTCGTAAATATCAAAGGAATCAAATCTCATCAGACAGTAGCAGATGCACTTAGTATTGTAGAAAACTTAGAACACAGAGCAGGCAAAGATGCCGAGGGAAAAACAGGTGATGGAGTTGGAATCATGCTGCAGATTTCGCACAGATTCTTCCAGAAGACCTGTTCAGACCTTGGCATCTTTTTAGGTTCAGAGCGAGATTACGGTGTCGGTATGTTTTTCTTCCCGCAGGATGTCCTGAAACGGAACCAGGCGAAGAAAATGTTCGAGAGCATCGTAAGGAGAGAGGGACTGAAGTTCCTTGGCTGGAGACAGGTGCCGACTGTACCGGAGGTGCTGGGACATAAGGCACTGGAAAAAATGCCGTGTATTGAACAGGGATTTGTAGAGCGTCCGAAGGATGTGGAGCAGGGACTGTCATTTGACCGCAGGCTGTACATTATCCGTCGTATATTTGAACAGTCCAACGACAGCACTTACGTGGTATCTCTTTCCAGCAGAACGATCATTTATAAGGGAATGTTCCTGGTCGGACAGCTGCGTACCTTCTTCAAGGATCTGCAGAGTCCGGATTATGAGTCAGCGATCGCAATCGTGCATTCCCGTTTCAGTACAAATACGAATCCGAGCTGGGAGCGTGCACATCCGTACCGCTTTATCGTACATAATGGTGAGATTAATACCATCCGCGGCAATGTCGACAAAATGCTGGCACGTGAGGAGACTATGACATCTGAGCTGATGGAAGCGGATATGCATAAGGTGCTTCCGGTCATCAATGCAAAGGGTTCTGACTCAGCAATGCTCGACAATGCGCTGGAGTTTATGACCATGAACGGCATGGAGCTTCCGCTGGCGGTCATGATCACAATTCCGGAGCCGTGGGCGAACAATCATGTGATGAGCCAGAAGAACAAGGACTTTTATCAGTATTATGCGACTATGATGGAACCGTGGGACGGCCCGGCATCCATTCTGTTCTCTGATGGTGATATCATGGGAGCAGTGCTTGACCGCAACGGTCTGAGACCGTCGAGATATTATATTACGGACGATGGAAACATGATCCTTTCTTCTGAGGTTGGTGTACTTGATATCGACCCGGCAAAGATCGTTCTGAAGGAACGTCTCCATCCGGGCAAGATGCTTCTCGTAGATACCGTGAAAGGTGAAGTGATCGATGACGCGGAGCTGAAGAGCCGCTATGCATCCCGTCAGCCGTACGGTGAGTGGCTGGACCAGTATCTCGTGAAACTGAAAGATCTGAAGATTCCGAACAAGCGTGTCGAGACATATTCACCGGAAATGAGAATGCGTCTGATGAAGGCTTTCGGTTACAGCTATGAGGATTACCGTACTTCCATCCTTGCGATGGCGACAACAGGAAGTGAAGGAATCAGCGCAATGGGTATTGATACTCCGCTGGCCGTTCTTTCCGATCGCAGCCAGCCGCTGTTCAATTATTTCAAGCAGCTGTTCGCACAGGTAACGAATCCGCCAATTGATGCGATCCGTGAGAAGATCGTTACCTCCACGACAATGTATGTGGGTGTGGAAGGCAATCTGCTGGAGGAACAGCCGGACAACTGTCAGGTACTTAAGATCGATAATCCGATCCTGACGAATACTGATATGCTGAAGATCAAGAATATGAAGGTGAAAGGACTTAAGGTTGCAGAAATTCCGATCACATTCTACAAGAGTACGGGTCTGGAAAAGGCGATCGATCACCTGTACCTCGAAGTGGACCGTGCGTTCCGTGAAGGGGCGAATATCCTGATCCTGACGGATAAGGGAATTGATGAGTTCCGCGTGCCGATTCCGTCACTGCTTGCCACTTCTGCAGTCAACCAGTATCTCGTAAAGACAAAGAGAAGAACTTCTCTGGCTCTGATCCTGGAGACCGGTGAACCGCGCGATGTACACCATTTCGCAACACTGCTCGGTTACGGTGCGAGTGCAGTCAATCCGTATCTGGCACTCGATACAATTCATCAGCTGATTGACACCGGTATGCTGGAGAAGGATTACTATGCGGCTGTGGATGATTATAATCATGCGATCATCAACGGTATCGTAAAGATTGCTTCCAAGATGGGTATTTCCACGATCCAGTCCTATCAGGGATCAAAGATCTTCGAGGCAATCGGTATCAGCGGCGAAGTAATCGACAAATACTTTACCAATACAGTCAGCCGCATCGGCGGTATCACCATTGAGGATATCGAACGCGATGTGGATGCAAGACATACAAAGGCCTTTGATCCGCTCGGACTGAAGGAAGATCTGACACTGGACAGCCAGGGATGGCACAAGTCCAGAAGTGCCGGTGAGCATCACCGTTATAATCCGTGCACCATTCATCTGCTGCAGGAGTCTGCAAAGACAGGCAACTATCAGATGTTCAAGGAATATACGGAACTCGTAAATCAGGAGGAATCCGGTTATATCCGGAGTACAATGGATTTCAATTTCCCGGCACAGGGTGTACCGCTCGAAGAAGTTGAGAGTGTGGATTCCATTGTAAAGAGATTCAAGACAGGTGCCATGTCCTATGGTTCCATTTCTCAGGAGGCACATGAGACATTGGCGATCGCGATGAACATCCTGCACGGAAAGTCCAACACCGGTGAAGGTGGTGAGAGCCTTGACCGTCTCGTAATCGGACCGGACGGCAAGAACCGCTGTTCCGCAATCAAGCAGGTGGCGTCAGGACGTTTCGGTGTGACTTCCAGATATCTGGTCAGCGCAAAAGAGATCCAGATCAAGATGGCACAGGGGGCAAAGCCGGGTGAAGGCGGACATCTTCCGGGCAAGAAGGTATATCCGTGGATCGCAAAGACGAGACACTCAACACCGGGAGTCAGCCTGATTTCTCCGCCGCCGCATCATGATATTTATTCTATCGAAGATCTGGCACAGCTGATCTACGACCTGAAGAACGCGAACCGTCAGGCAGATATTTCTGTAAAGCTGGTATCCGAAGCAGGAGTCGGAACAGTTGCAGCCGGTGTTGCAAAGGCAGGTGCGCAGGTAATTCTGATCTCCGGTTATGACGGAGGTACCGGTGCAGCACCGAGAAGCTCCATTCATCATGCCGGCCTTCCGTGGGAGCTTGGTCTGGCTGAGACACATCAGACGCTGATCATGAACGGGCTGAGAAACAAGGTCCGTATCGAGACAGACGGCAAGCTGATGAGCGGACGTGACGTGGCTATTGCAGCGCTGCTTGGAGCAGAGGAGTTCGGATTTGCAACAGGACCGCTCGTAACAATGGGATGCGTCATGATGAGAGTCTGCAATCTCGATACATGTCCGGTCGGTGTGGCTACACAGAATCCGGAGCTTCGCAAGCGTTTCCGCGGCAAACCGGAATACGTTGTAAACTTTATGAGATTTATCGCAGAAGATCTGCGTGAATATATGGCAAAACTCGGTTTCCGTACACTGGATGAGATGGTCGGAAGAAGTGATCTGCTCAAAAAGAAAGAGCATTGTGACAATGCGCGGGGGGAACTGATCGATCTGAGCAATATCCTGACCAACCCGTATGCAGGCAAGGAATATAAGGTGACCTTTGATCCGCAGCAGGTATATGATTTTGGCCTTGAGAAGACAAAGGACGTGACAGTGCTGCTCAACAAACTGGGAAGTGCATTGGAGAACGGACAGAAGAGAAGTGTGGAACTGGATGTCACCAATGTGGACCGTTCCTTCGGTACGATCTTCGGTTCCGAGATCACAAGACGCTATCCGGAAGGGCTGGAGGAAGATACTTACACCATCAAGTGCCACGGAGCAGGCGGACAGAGTTTCGGTGCATTTATTCCGAAGGGACTGACACTCGAACTGGTCGGCGACAGCAATGACTATTTCGGTAAAGGTCTTTCCGGCGGAAAACTGATCGTTTACCCGCCGGCAGGTGTGAAATTTGCGCAGGATGAGAACATCATCATCGGTAACGTGGCTCTCTACGGAGCGACCAGCGGAAGTGCTTACATCAATGGTGTGGCAGGCGAACGTTTCTGTGTGCGTAACTCAGGAGCAGTCACAGTAGTAGAAGGCTGCGGTGATCACGGATGTGAGTATATGACAGGCGGCCGTGCAGTCGTGCTCGGCAGAGTCGGCAAGAACTTTGCGGCAGGTATGAGCGGCGGTATCGCATATGTACTCGATGAGGACAGTGACCTTTATACAAAGGTGAACAAAAACATGGTTTCCATCGAGAAGATTACGTCCAAATACGATGTGCTTGAGCTGAAAGAACTGATCGAGGCACATGTGAATTATACAAACTCTGAAAAAGGAAAGAAAATACTGGCTGACTTTGGCGAATATCTGCCGAAGTTCAAGAAGATCATTCCGCATGAGTACAACAAGATGCTGATGACGATCGTACAGATGGAAGAGAAGGGTCTCAGCAGCGAACAGGCACAGATTGAGGCATTTTATGCAAATACAGCAGATAACGCAGAATAGGAGGTGTGAATCGTGGGAAAACCAACCGGATTTTTAGATTATAAACGTGAAAACAGCCAGGAGATCGCACCGAAGGAGCGTATCCAGAACTTTAACGAATTTCATATTCCGCTTCCGCTGGAGAAGCAGCGGATTCAGGGCGCAAGATGTATGTCCTGCGGAGTACCGTTCTGTCAGGCGGGCATGATGATCGGAGGCATGGTCTCCGGCTGTCCGCTGAACAACCTGGTTCCTGAGTGGAACGATCTGGTGTATCTCGGCAACTGGGAGGAGGCTTACAAGCGTCTGACAAAGACGAACTGTTTCCCGGAATTTACCTCCCGTGTCTGCCCGGCTCTGTGTGAGGCAGCATGTACCTGCAACCTGGACAGCGAGCCGGTGGCATCAAAGGCAAATGAGCGTGCGATCATTGAAAATGCATTTGCAACAGGAATGGTGCAGCCGTGCCCGCCGGAGGTCAGAACCGGCAAGAAAGTGGCGGTAGTCGGCAGTGGTCCGTCCGGACT
Organism: Candidatus Choladousia sp.; assembly: GCA_045119335.1. Lineage (GTDB taxonomy): Bacteria > Bacillota > Clostridia > Lachnospirales > Lachnospiraceae > Choladousia. The sequence continues at coordinate 73,798 of JBGVDJ010000017.1, forward strand.
GGCGACTGCGCTGCAGCTGAACAAGCGCGGACACAAGGTGACCGTATATGAGCGTAATGACCGCATCGGCGGACTGCTTCGTTACGGTATCCCGAACATGAAGCTCGATAAGAAGGTCATTGACCGCCGCGTGGCACTGATGGAGGCAGAGGGCATTGAGTTTGTCACAAATGCAAATATCGGCGACAATGTAAGTGCGGATGACCTGATGAAACAGTATGATGCAGTCGTACTTGCCTGCGGGGCTTCGAATCCGCGTGATATCAATGTACCGGGACGCGATGCAAAAGGTATTTATTTTGCTGTTGATTTCCTGAAAGCGACTACAAAGAGTCTTCTGGATTCTAATTTTGAGGATAAGAAATTCATTTCAGCGAAGGGCAAGCATGTGATCGTTATCGGCGGCGGTGATACCGGTAATGACTGCGTAGGTACTTCGATTCGCCTCGGCGCGGCTTCTGTAACACAGCTTGAGATGATGCCGAAGCTTCCGGATACACGTATGGCCAGCAACCCGTGGCCGCAGTGGCCGAGAGTCTGCAAGACCGACTATGGTCAGCAGGAAGCGATCGCAGTATTTGGAAATGATCCGCGTATCTATACAACGACAGTCAAAGAGTTTATCCAGAACAAGAAGGGCGAGGTCGTGAAGGCTGTCCTTGTGAAACTGGAAAGAAAAAAGGATGAGGCGACCGGCCGCATGATGATGGTACCGGTAGAGGGCAGCGAGCAGACGGTCAAGGCAGACCTGGTCCTGATCGCAGCAGGTTTCCTCGGAGCACAGAAGTATGTGACGGATGCGTTCAAGGTAGAACTGAGTCCGCGTACGAATGTCCAGACAAAAGAAGGAAAGTATGCGACAAGTGTGCCGAAGGTATTTACGGCAGGCGATATGCACAGAGGTCAGTCTCTCGTAGTATGGGCGATCCGCGAAGGACGCGAAGCGGCACGCGAAGTTGACGAATACCTGATGGGATATACCAATCTTTAATAACTGCCTGTAAGGAGGCTGCATAAAACAGAAGAATATTCTATGATATTCCATGAAAAAACAGCTGATCTATATAGGGAATAAAGTGGAAATGCGACGGGGTATGCCGGAGAGACAGGAGACTGTTTCGCCGGCATATTGCCTGTCCGGGAGGAGATTATGAGAAATACAACAACAAAAGGCTCGCTCTGCGTTGCATTTACATACGTCTGCTGGGGTGTGCTGACTGTTTTCTGGAATCTGCTTGGGGAGGTGAACTCCCTTTATATACTTGCGCAGCGGATCATCTGGTCCATGGTGTTCATGGGAATCTATGCGGCGGTGACAGGGACATGGAAAGAGATTGCCCCGGTTTTCCGGGATATGAAAAAGCTCGGACTCTGTTTCGTGTGCGGTATCCTGATCACGATCAACTGGGGTGTCTATATTTTTGCGGTGAACAGCGGACACGTGCTGGATGCCAGCCTGGGATATTTTATTGAACCTGTGCTGGTGGGAGTGATCGGAGTTTTGATCTTCCGGGAAAAACTGAGTGTGTTTGAGAAGATCACGTTTGCTCTTGCAGCTGTCGGTGTGATGTATCTGATCGTCAGGACCGGAGTAATACCGGTGATGGCGCTGCTGATCGGCGGTTCCTTTGCCGTGTATGGAGCGGTAAAGAAGGCACTTCGGATCACACCGCAGACCTCCCTGTTCATGGAGACGCTGTGCATGACACCGTTCGCACTGCTGTTTGTTGCGTATGCGGAAATGCATGGGACAGGAAGTATCGGTGTGCTTGAAGGAGCACAGTTTCTGCTGCTGCCGGCCTGCGGCATTGTGACATCCGTACCGCTTTTGCTGTTCAATATCGGTGTAAAGCAGATTCCGTATTATATTTCCGGGATTCTGATGTATATCAATCCGACGCTGCAGTTCGTGATGGGTCTGTTCTATTTCCGCGAACCGATGAATCAGGACAAGCTGGCGGCATTTCTGATCATATGGACAGGAATTCTGTTTACGATCTATGAAAAGGCGCGAATGATAAAAAAGGGAACGGTATAGCTTTGCTGTGCCGTTTTTAGCTTTCTTTTTGCAGATATTCTGCGTTATAATGGGAACAGAGTAAAATTCAGAAGGTATGGAGGAAGCACATGAAAATACTTGTAACCGTTCCATTCAATGAAAAGCAGAGAACAAAAATTATGGCAGCTGCAGCTGGTGCTGCTGTTGTTTTTCAGGATACGGAAACCGTGACAGCTAAGGATACCGCAGATGCTGACATTATAATAGGAAATCTTTCACCGCAGCTGATCCGGTCGGCGGGCAGCCTGAAATGGCTGCAGCTGAACAGCGCCGGTGCGGATATTTACTGTCAGCCGGGTGTTCTGAAAGAGGAAACCATCCTGACAAATGTATCCGGTGCGTATGATATTTCTGTATCGGAGGGTATGGTGGCCGGTACAATGGCAATGTTCCGGAAACTGTACTGCTATTATGACAATCAGAAACAGAATGTGTGGCGGGATGAGGGTATGATGCAGTCCGCATACGGTGCCTGTGTAGTGGTGCTGGGCCTTGGCAATATCGGTCTGTCCTATGCGCGGAAAATGAAGGCGATGGGAAGCTATATTATCGGTGTGAAACGACACGCCGGAGCTGCTCCGGAGGGTGTGGACGAGCTGTATACAATGGAGCATCTGGAAGAGTGTCTGAAGCGTGCCGACCTTGTGGCAGCGGTTCTTCCGGGCACACCGGAAACCGCGCATCTGATGGGGAAAGAACAGTTTGCGGCGATGAAAAAGACTGCATATTTTCTGAATGTGGGACGAGGCAATGCCGTGGATCAGGATGCATTGTATGAGGCACTTGAGAATGGAGAGATTGCAGGAGCGATGCTGGATGTTACGGAGGTTGAACCGCTTCCGGCGGATGACCGTCTGTGGGGGGCGAAGAATCTGTATCTTACACCGCATGTGACCGGTGGTTTCCATATTCCGGTGACACTGGACATTATTGCAGACATCTGTGCAGAAAATCTGAGACGATATCTGGCCGGAGAAGGACTGAGATGCGTTGTGAACCGTGCACTGGGATACTGATATTAGGGAAAGCGTGAACAATAATCTGAAAGAGAAGAGCAGGGGCGAAAATGGAGAAAAGAGATTATCAGATTACCACATGGTGTCGACGCATGATGCGGGAACATGTACAGGAGGGTTCCATGTGTATCGATGCCACGATGGGAAACGGAAATGATACGGAATATCTGTGCAGGCTGGCGGGGGAATCCGGCCGTGTGCTTGCATTTGACGTCCAGCAGGACGCGCTGGAACATACAAAAATGCGCCTGGAGAGCGCATTTGAATTCTGTAATTATGAACTGATTCTTGATTCGCACAGCCGTATGGCTCAGTATGCCGGTCCGAATTGTGCGGACTGCATTGCTTTTAATCTCGGATATCTTCCGGGCGGTGATCATCAGATCGCCACAAAGGCGGCAACGACCATAGAGGCGCTGGAACAGAGTCTGATGCTTCTGAAGAAGAACGGGCTGCTGAGTATCTGCATTTACAGCGGCGGTGACAGCGGATTCGAGGAGAAGGATGCAGTTCTGGAATGGCTGCGCCAGCTGGATTTCGGAAAATACCTTGTGCTGATCACTCAGTATTACAATCGTCCGAACAATCCGCCCATACCGGCATTGGTCATAAAGCTGTAAGTCAGGAGTGCTGGCACGTTCAGGCAGAGCAGGATATGCGTTCGGACAGAGCAGGAATGCGTTCGGACAGAGCAGGAATGCGTTTGGACAGAGCGGGAATGCGTTCGGACAGAGCAGGGCATGGGTTCGGATAGAGCAGGCATACGTTCGGACAGAGCAGGGCATGCTTTGTATATACGTACTATGCAGCAGAAATATCGCCATTTCTGAGCAGGGCAGGCTTCAGTTCGGAGCGGTTCCGAGGATGAAGCGGTGTATGATTTCCGCTACCCCATCCTGATTATTGTCTGCTTCGGTCACATAATTGCCGTGTTCGGCGATACCCGGAAATGCATTGCGCATCACGGCACCAATGTGCGCCGCTTCGAGCATCGGGATATCATTCTGCGCATCACCGGCAGCCACGGAATTTTCAATGGGGATTCCGAGATAGTCGCACAGCCAGCATACGGCAAAGCCTTTGGAAATACCGGAAGGAACAATTTCCAGATAATCGTCATTGGAGAAGAAACTGTCCAGTGTCCCGGTGTATGCTGACAATACATTGCGCTGGAAGTCTTCCAGCTGCTGCCGTCTGTTGAAAGCGATAGCGAACAGCTTGTACGGATCGCCTTCCAGTGCATCGCTGATGTTCGCAACGATGCGGACCGGCAGTCCGTTGCTCCCGGAATTTCTGCGCAGCTCCGGTGTGTCATGCTCAGACAGAATATGAGTGGAAGAATAGGTCTGAATATGAATACCGCTTTGAAATGCCTTTTCGAAAAGCGGAGCGACCAGACAGGAAGGGAGTGTTCTTCCGTAGATTGTTTTCTGATTGTACAGATCATAGATCTGTCCGCCATTGTAGGTGATGGCATAGCACCCTTTTGAGGTCAGACCGAGCCGTTCAGCCTGAATTCGGGCGCTGGGCAGGGGGCGGCCGGTGGCGATGACGATCTTATGCCCCTGGGCCAGAGCAGCATTGATTGCAGCCTGATTGCCCGGGGTGATTTCCTTCTGGTCGTTCAGCAGAGTGCCGTCCAGGTCAGTAAAGAGGATTCGTGTGTTCATAAAGATCAGTCTCCCTGCTGTGCGCCGTCGCGTTCCTGCGTCATAAATGCTTCCAGTGCATCGTCACTTTCGCTGATCCAGATATCTTCCTCCTCGGCAGTCAGACCGAGGTATTCACGGAGTGTACAGGTCTCATCACTGAAGTTCCATTTGTCGGTCAGTTCAAAAATTTCTTCAAAATCAGTTTCTTTTTTCATAAAACGCTCGCGAAATTTCATAGTTCTATTCCTCATCTTTTCGTTTTTGTCTCAGATCATCCAGAATCCGGTATGGGATCTTCAGATTGTTCCTGCCGGTGCCAAGTTCGATATCAGGTTTGTTTGCTCCGTGGAAATCAGAGCCGCCGCTGGGCAGCAGATCATAGCGTTCTGCCAGCGCAAGCAGGTATTCTGTCTGTTCCGGTGTATGTGTGGAGTAATATACTTCCATTCCCATCAGGCCAATGGCACGCAGCATCTCCAGCAGAGTGCAGAGCTCGGCTTCGGCAAATCCGTACTGGAACGGATGTGCCAGAACAGGAATGCCGTGAAAACGGCGGATCAGGCTGACAGCTTCCATGGGACTGATCTTTTCACGCGGAACGTAGTAGGGGCAGCCGATACCGATGTGTGTCTCAAAAGCATCCCACATGTTCCTGACGTATCCGTGGTCTGCCAGATATCTTCCGAAATGGGTTCTGGTCCAGGGCATGCGCGGGAATGCAGCAAGCATCTTGTCGTAGGAGATGTCAATTCCGTCGGCAGCCATCAGGTCGATTATTTTCCGGTTGCGTCGGAGACGTTCGGCGCGGTAATATTCCAGCTTCTGCTGAAATTCCGGTTGAGTCCAGTCAGGATCCAGCGCAACAATGTGTATATCACGTCCCAGATATTCTGTAGAGAACTCAATGCCCGGAATGACTTCAATGCCGCACTCTACGGCAGCAGGAAGTGCTTCTGCAAGACCGTCAGTGGTATCATGGTCAGTCAGTGCGAATGCAGTCAGACCGCAGGCTGCAGCGTGGCGGACCAGATCGGCGGGAGCCAGAGTGCCGTCGGATTGCGTGGAATGGACGTGAAGGTCTATCAGCTTCATTTGAGTGTGCTCCTTTGTCGGTGCAGGCATGACGATCAGGCCATGGTGCACGGGAAAATATTGGTAATCCATTGTCAGTGGTGTATTCTTTCAGAACCGCTGACGTTATTGCCAGTATAAACGAAACGGGAGGAGATGTAAAGGGTGAGAGGCCGGAGTGCGGACCGGAAACAGTGAGAGCACGGGGGAAAGCCGGATGTACAGCCGGGCATGCTTTCTCCTGTCTCATGGTTGCGGAGGGAACCGGAGGTGTGATATACTCTGAAAAAGTATTATCCTTATATAAATATAAGGAAGAAAGCGGATCCGGCGAAACATGCAGATCCATGCAGAAAATCACAGGCGCATGAGAAGACAGTGCAGCCGGGGCGAAAAACATTGGAAGAGTGGAAAAATAAATGAAGACAGAACCGAATGAAATGACAGGAAAACAGAATGCAGCAGAAAAACAGGAAATGGGAGAAGTGCAGGAAGAAAGCAGACTTCCGGAATGCTGTCGGAAGAAACATCGTGAGGATAAGGAATACCGGGATCTGGTGAATCGGCTGAAGCGCATTGAGGGACAGGTGCGCGGGATCCAGGGAATGCTGGAGGAAGAGCGGTACTGTGTGGATATTCTGATGCAGGTATCGGCGGTACAGTCGGCGCTGAACAGTTTTAATAAGGCGCTGCTGTCGAATCACATTAAATCGTGTGTCGTTCAGGATATCCGGGCAGGAGATGAGAAGGCTGTGGATGAGCTCTGTGCAACGATTCAGAAACTGATGAAGTAGCAGCAGGGACATCAGCCAGGTCAGTTTAGATTTATTTTATTTGTAAAAAAGGAACAGAGTGGTACACTATATGCAGAGGCTGACGACGGCTTCTGCATTTTTGCATTATTGTATTTTGGGTATTTGTCAATTATCTGCGTTATTGTATTTTTTTCTTTCTTCAATTTACTGGTGCTTGGAACAATCTGTCATGCTGAAGCGGGAAAGTTCCTTCCTGATGCAGAAATGCGGGACCGGAACGGAAACTGAATAAAGGCAGAATAAAGACGGAGCAAGACCAGAATAAAAGCAGAATAAAGACGGAGCAGACCAGAATAAAAGCAGAATAAAGACGGAGCAGACCAGAATAAAGGCAGAATAAAAACGGAGCAGACCAGAATAAAGGCAGAATAAAGACGGAGCAGACCAGAATAAAGGCAGAATAAAGACGGAGCAAAGCAGAATAAAACCATGGAATGGAGGCATCGTATATGTGTACAGCAGCAACTTACAGAACAAAGGATCACTATTTCGGAAGGACACTGGACTATGAATTTTCGTATCATGAGACAGTGACGGTCACACCGCGCAATTATCCGTTTCACTTCAGGAAGGCAGGCAGCCTGGAGCATCATTATGCGATGATAGGAATGGCATATGTGGTGGATGATTATCCGCTTTATTATGATGCGACGAATGAAAAGGGACTCAGTATGGCAGGTCTGAACTTTCCGGGAAATGCGGATTATAAAAACGTGGCGGATCATGTGGATAACATATCGCCGTTTGAGTTTATCCCGTGGATATTGGGGCAGTGTGCGAACCTGCAGGAGGCAGAAGCGCTCCTTGCGAGAATCAATCTGGTAAATATAAATTTCAGCGAGGAGCTTCCGCTGTCACCACTGCACTGGATTATTGCGGACAGAGACGGTTCCATCACGGTGGAATCTGTGAAGGATGGGCTGAAGATCTATGAAAATCCGGTCGGTATCATGACGAATAATCCGACATTTGATATGCAGATGTTCAATCTCAATAATTATATGCATCTGAGCACGGAGCAGCCGGAAAATATCTTTTCGGAGAAGCTGAATCTGCAGCCATACAGCCGCGGCATGGGAGCAATGGGACTGCCGGGAGATCTGTCATCTTCATCCCGGTTCGTGAAAGCAGCGTTTACGAAAATGAATTCCGTTTCCGGAGAGTCGGAATCAGAAAGTATCAGCCAGTTTTTTCATATTCTCGGGTCAGTAACACAGCAGCGGGGATGTGTCCATATGGGCGGGGGGATGTATGAGATCACAATTTATACATCGTGCTGCAATGCGGATAAAGGAATTTATTATTATACGACGTATGAGAACAGTCAGATTTCAGGCGTCGATATGCACAGGGAAAATCTGGACGGCAGCCTTCCGGTTTCCTATCCGCTGATTACGGGGCAGCAGATCCGTATGCAGAACTAGGGGAAGCCGGAGCGCAAGGGGTTCAATCTGCAAGCAGAGACGGGAGAAATCGGAGTGCAAAGGATCCAGGCACATGCGGAATCGGGAAGAGCCGAATTATATAAGAGCCAACAGATTCGGAATAAACGGAAACAGTCTGCAGTTCAGATAAGATACAGTCAGGCCGATACAGATGGATTAAAACAGAAACAATGGAATATTTATATTTCTTTTGAGAAAATCCTGTGGTAAAGTATCTTCGATGATTTGTTAAAGGATAATGTGATAACAGGAAAAGAGCTTATGGAACAAGAAGCTTATCAGAGAGACAAAAGGAGCTATTCAATGAACTATCAGATGCTGGTCCTGGATCTGGACGGAACCCTGACCAATTCCAGGAAAGAAATTACAGAACCGACACGAAAGGCCCTGATTGAGATCCAGGAGGCAGGCAAGAAAGTGGTGCTTGCCAGCGGCCGTCCCATTAACGGGATTGTTCCTCTGGCGAAAAAGCTGGAGCTGGAACGCTTCGGCGGATACATGCTGTCATTCAACGGTGCCAGAATCACGCAGTGTTCAACCGGGAAAATTGTCTACAACCGCATGCTTCCGCAGGAGGTTATCCGGCCAATCTATGAGATCGTAAAATCCTATCCAGGCGTAGATATCGTATCGTATGATGAGGAGCGTATCATTTCCGGTCTGAAGGTGAACGAATATACGGAGAAAGAGGCATTTATCAATAAAATGGAGATTGTTCCGGTCGATGATTTTGTGGAGCGACTGAATTTTCCGGTCAACAAGATTCTGGTGCCTGGTGATGCGCACGTGATCGAGGAGCTGATGCCGGTATTGCAGAGAAAGTTCCACAAGCTGCTGAATATCTACCGTTCGGAGCCGTTCTTCCTGGAAATCATGCCGCAGAATATTGATAAGGCATATTCCCTCCAGAAACTGCTCAGCAGTCTGGGACTGACAGCGGACTCAATGATCTGCTGCGGAGATGGATTTAATGATATTTCCATGATCGAATATGCCGGCCTGGGTGTGGCTATGGCGAATGCGCAGCCGATCGTGAAGGAGACGGCAGATTTTATCACGAAGTCAAACGATGAGGATGGAATTCTGCATGTGATCAATACGTTCATGAGGTCCTGAACGGGCAGTGAATGAAAAGAGCATGACCTGTTTTTTGCCGGAGAAATACTCAACCGAAGTTGCAGAGGGATATAAGGATACAGAGATAAGCAGGCTGGATAAGACTGATACAGAAACAGGGACAGACGCAGGAATAAAAAGGTAATTGATAATTAAGGAACAGAAATAGAAAAACAGAAATAAGAAAAACAGAAGTAAGAAAAATAGAAAAAGATAGAAATAAGAACAAAAATAACAACAGAAATAAAATTATAGAAGCAAAAAGAAATAAAAAGAAACAGAAAACACAAAAGGAAAGCCCGCCGGATGAATCAGTGGTATTGCACCATGATCCGGCGGGCTGATTATTTGCGGAAATGTTTTAAATCCGGTCAGAAAATTCCGTCAGAAAATCCAGAGAACCGCTCGGATTATCTGTCCCCTTTTCCAGCAGAGTGACCAGTGCGCGAAGTGTCTGTTCGATATCCTGTGCCGGGGCGGGGGTCAGTGTATTATCCAGTTTCACGGTCAGAACGATCAGAGCAATCTCCGCCAGTTGGGCAGGATAGTCAAACTGAATCTCACCATTGTCGATTCCCTGCTGGATGATCTCCGCCAATACCGGTTTCAGTTCGGAAATGACATGTTTCAGATATTTCTGGTGGATATATGCTTTTTCATAAACATTCTCAGCGGCAGCATCGTCAGAGACGGTCTTTCTTCCGTGCTTCAGAAATTCGGAAGAAGAGCTGCGGCAGGCCTGAAAGATCATGGACATGCGTGTGAACGGGGAAATATCTGTCCGGTTTGACAGATTTTTGGCCGTTTCAATCGGTTTTTCATAGCTGCGTACGATCAGGGCATCCACAATAGCATCTTTGGATGGGAAATAATAATAGATGCTGCCTTTGCCGATGCCTGCTTTTTGTGCAATATCGCTTACCGAAATGTACTGAATATCAGAATTTTCGAGCAACTCCTGAAGCGCATCTAAAATCTGGTGATACTTGGCACTGTTTTTTGTAGGATTTTTCATAGGAACCATCTTTCTGAACGAAATTCAGCATTGAAAATGCGTTAAATAATGGCAACGTTTATCAGTATATCATGTCTGTACCCCATAATGCAATTGAAAATATCGGGGATAAATTCGGGAAAAATTGTAAGAAATGCAAATTGACCGATGGTCGAAAAAAGTGGTAACATATTGATACGGATTCGACCGGCGGTCGAATTTAGCCATAAAAAACGGAGGAGTTAAAAATGACTTATTCAGAATTTTTTTCAGCAGTGAAGACAGAGTTCATGGGAGCGGACGTGAGCGATATTGCGGAGCATCTGGCATACCAGTTTAATATTACAGGTGAGGGTTCCGGTATTTTCTATGTTGAGGTAAAGGATGGAAACTTATATATAGAGCCGTACGAATACTATGACCGTGATGTCATGTTTACTGCTTCGGCAGATACATTTGCAGCAATTCTGAAAGGAAAGATGGATCCGGTGCTGGCCTTTACACTTCAGAAACTGAAAGTAGAAGGCAATTTTGACAAGGCATTAAAACTTTCAGAGCTGATCAAACGAAAGTAAGGAGAAAAAGAATGACAGGAAAATATATTGCAGGAGGAGCTGCTCTTCTGGCCGGAGCAGGACTGGCGGAACTTGGTGCTTCGGTATATTTTTACCGCAGAACGATGATACGCAGTAATGCGAAAAAAGAACGGACGATAAAAATGGCCGGAACAGACTGGAATCAGCATATGCCGATGATTCAAAAACGGAAGGAATATATGCTGGACCAGTATCATGAGGATTGCTGGACCAGGTCGGAGGACGGACTGAAGCTTCACGCGACCTGGTTTCCGCGGGAGAGCAGAAAAAAGGTAGTGATCTGTTTTCACGGATACACCAGTCAGGGCATGAGCGATTATATCGGTCTTTCCGGTTATTACATGAAAAAAGGCTATTCCATGCTTCTGGTGGATGAACGTGCACATGGTGCGAGTGAAGGTACATACATCGGATTCGGATGTCTGGACCGCAGGGATGCATTGAAGTGGATCGAATGGGTGATCCGGACCTGCGGAGAGGATGTACAGATTCTGCTTCACGGAACTTCCATGGGAGGTGCGACGGTACTGATGACAGGCGGTCTGGAATTGCCGTCTCAGGTGAGGGGAATTATCTCTGACTGTGCATTTACTTCAGCGAAGGAAGTGTTTACACATGTATTAAAACATATGATGCATTTACCGGCTTTTCCAATGATACAGATTTCCGATTTTCTGAACCGCAGACTTGCAGGCTATGGCCTGGATGAATGCAACGCGGCACGGGAGGTTCGGAAAGTCAGGGTGCCGGTTCTGCTGATCCATGGATCGGCAGATACATTTGTCCCATGCAGTATGTGTGAAACGATCTATAAGAACTGTACTGCTCCGAAACAGAAACTGATCATAGAAGGCGCAGCCCACGCGGAGAGTTATTACAAAGATACAGAAACGTATGAAAAAGCGCTGAACAATTTTATTGGAGGAATTGTAAAATGATGAGAACAAGAAAAGGATTTCCGGTATATCCATTAACGGTTGCACAGAAATTTCATACTTATTATCAGAGTTTTTGCCCAAAGAAAGAGGTCCTGAATATAGGTACAAGTCTTACCATTGAAACAGAGCTGGATCTGAAGGTTCTGAAAGAGTCCATTTATAAGGCATACGAGCGCTGCGATTCCATGCGCCTGCGTTTTGCAGCGGATGAGGACGGAACCTGGTATCAGTATATTGTGGATAAGGAAGAACGTGATATCGAGTATGTGGACTTTTCGGGAATGACCATGGAAGAGGCGAACGAAATCATGACCGGCTGGACGCAGGTACCGTTTGAACGGCAGGATTCTCCGATGAACCGGGTGGTCATGATCAGAACGCCGGACGGTTTTCAGGGTGTTTATCTGCTGGTAGATCATATGACCATGGATGCGCAGTCTCTGATCTGCTTTCTGCGGGATGTGATCGAGCTGTATTGCAGCACCATGTTCGAAGGTGTGCCGTATCCGAAAGAAATGGCATCCTATGTGGAGCAGCTTCAGAAGGACCTGGCATACGAGGCCGGATGCAGAGCCAAAGACAGGGATGAAGCCTTCTTTAAAAAACTGATTGACGAATCGGAACCGATCTATAACGGAATCAGCGGGGCGGGACAGCTTGCGGCAGAGCGTGAGCGCTGCAAGGATCCGGAGCTTCGGGCGGCAGTGAATGCTTCGAGATGTGTGGATTCTGCGCTTGACATCTTCCATCTGGAGGAGGAACCTACGAAACGTCTGATGGATTTCTGTGAGAAATATCATGTATCTCTGGTATGCCTGCTGCTTATGGGACTGCGTACTTATTTTCAGAAGATGAACGGAAATGATGATGTGTCCATTAATACGGCAATTGCGCGAAGAGCGACTCTGAAAGAAAAGAAATCAGGAGGAACGAGAATCCATTCTTTCCCATTCCGAACCATTATTCCGAGGGAGAAGACATTCCTGGAAGGCATTTATGAGATCAGAGATCTGCAGAATGAATACTTCCGTCATGCAAACTATGATCCGACCGCATATTTTGCATACCGCAGTCAGAAATATCCGCATGCACCGGGACAGACCTATGAGCCAATGTCACTGACCTACCAGCCTATGACTTTAAAAGAAAAGGGACTGGAGGACATCGGAGACATTCGTTACAGAACGAAATGGTATCCGAACGGAGCTACCACACAGGCCATGTATCTGACGGTTATGCACCGTCCGGACGACAACGGTCTGGATTTCAGCTTTGAGCACCAGACTGCGGCCGTGACCAGAGAACAGCTGGAATACCTCTATTATTATCTTTGCAAGATCATGTTCAAGGGAGCTGAGAATCCGGAACTGTCGATCGGCGATATCATTAACTTAATCTGACAGATATCAGAAGAAATTTTTCTGTACCTGATATCATCTGACTCAATTAATTGGAAGGAGAAAATCGTATGTTTGAAAAATTAGTGGAAATTATCTGTAATTATGTGGAAGTGGAGCCGGAGAATGTCGCTGCGGATTCCCGTTTTATGGAGGATCTGGGATTTACCTCTTTTGATTTTATGAGCATGCTTGGGGAACTGGAAGATGAATTCGATGTAGAAGTGGAGCAGAAAGAAGCGGCAAATATCCGTACGGTAGGGGAAGCGGCGGCTTATCTGGAAAAACTGGCTGAGGAAAATGAATAGAGTTTTGGGAGAGGAGGAATGGGTATGTTATGCAGTACCATTCGGGAAATTGTAGTGCGGTCAGCCGAACAGTATGGAGCGGAAGATGCCATTCGATATAAAAAGGGAAAAAAAGAGATTGAAGCAAAGACGTATGGAGATCTGAAACAGGACAGCGAAGGATTTTCTGCCGTACTGAAGGCGCTGGGGGAGCTGGGTGGTCATATTGCGCTGACCGGAGCCACATCCTATGAGTGGATCGTGGCATATCTGGGAATTACCAACAGCGGAAGTGTGGCAGTTCCGCTGGATGTATCTCTTCCGGCAGAGGAAATGTGCGAGCTGATCGATCGGGCGGATGCGACCGTGTTCGTGGCGGATGAGATTCGGGCGGATGTGATCGCAATCGTAAGGGATCGCTGTCCGAAAGTAAAGTATCTGATCTCCATGCAGAAGGAAGCGCATACAGATGATATCCTTTCACTGTGGCAGCTGATCCGGGAACAGGAAACGGGGTTGGAGTACGAACCGCAGCCTGAACAGCTGGCAACGATCATGTTCACCTCCGGAACTACCGGAAAAAGCAAGGGAGTTATGCTTACACATCGCAATCTGGCCGAAAATGCGACATGTCTTGATATGAAATTTCCGGGACGTACGGTGCTTCTGTCCGTGCTTCCGATCCATCACGCATACTGCCTTGCCATGGATATTATAAAGGGACTTGCTGACGGAAGCGTGATCTGTCTGAATGACTCCCTGATACGTATGGCAAAAAACATAAAACTGTTTCAGCCGAACGTGATCCTGATGGTGCCGCTGATGATTGAGACTATGGCAAAGAAACTGGAGGATGCGGCAGGACTGCCGGCGGAGATTGTGAAAAAGGAAGTATTCGGCGAACAGTTCCACACGATCTGCAGCGGAGGCGCATATCTGCCTCCGGCAATGCTGGATCTGTTCAAAAAGTATGACATTGATATCCTGCAGGGATACGGTATGACAGAGTGTTCTCCGGTAATCAGTACAACCGTCAGCTGGAATATCCGCAAAGGCAGTGTGGGTCAGCTGCTTCCGAACTGCGAGGCGAAAGTGGTGGACGAAGAACTCTGGGTGCGCGGCAGCAGTGTGATGCAGGGCTATTACAGGATGCCGAAAGAGACAGAAGAAACGCTGGTGGACGGATGGCTGCGCACTGGTGACCTGGGCTATGTGGATGAAGAGGGATTCGTATATCTGACGGGAAGAAAGAAGAACCTGATCATTACAAAGAACGGAGAAAATGTTTCACCGGAAGAACTTGAGAACAAAATCGGTGAGCAGCGGCTGGTACAGGAAATCCTGATCCGCGAAAAGGATGGCGTAATTGAAGCCGAGATTTTCCCGGATCTGGAATACGCGGCTAAAATGGGAATCGCTGATATTCAGGGAGCACTGCAGGCAATTATAGATGAGTACAATCTTGGTGCTCCGGCATACAAAAGAGTGTACCGTCTGAGTGTGCGCGAAACAGAATTTGAGAAAACACCGTCTAAAAAGATCAAACGTTATTGAGCACTTATCTGAGAAAATGCTTTTACCGAGCTGCGCAAGGGGACTCGGTAAAAGCATTTTTGTTTTCGAAAACTGTTTCGAAACTTAGAGTAAAATTATAGTTGGCAAAAATAAAAGGAAGAGGCCGAAACCTCTTCCAAATCATACAGATTTATCTTATTGTTTAGTTGTCGAGAAAAAACATAAGGAGTCTGTATGATGAAAACTATGATAGCTGAAAAT
>JBGVDJ010000018.1:0-6267 GCA_045119335.1 Candidatus Choladousia sp.
ATGCAATTTTCCTCAAAATACTTTATACTCTTAAGCATAGAGAACACCTTCCTTTATGACAGTTTTCGGTTTAGTCACCTAATACTTTATCATAAAGTGGTGTTCTCTTCTTTTTATTTCCTAATAAAATTTTACGCTAGCGAAGTTGAATTCAGAAATAAAGATTCGAATTTCAGATACCACAGACACCCGAAGACCGGGCAAAGAACCTCAAGAAGTGAGGTGTAAAATAATTGTGGAAATAGAATAGCATGAATCAGGCAGGAAATCTATTGGCAAAAGTATATAAAAAGAGAACCCTCTTTTTTACTTGACAGGGGAGTTGCAGTGTGTACTGTGGCTCCTTTTTGTGATATACTGAACTTGGTTGAAAAATCTAGCGTAAACGTTCCAAAGCAAGTACCTTGACAGCTGAAAGCCGCTTTCGCGGCTCGCTGTAGTTTTTTCTATTTTCGTATGTTTGCCGGCAACTCCGGTGACCATGGTAGCAGATCTTCTAAAAATCTCTGGTCTGTGTCATCCATGTGTTTCGGTATCTCGGTCAGAAGATATTCAAAGTACTCATATGGTTTTAAGTTGTTAGCCTTTGCTGTTTCAGCAATACTATAGATGATGGCAGATGTCTTCGCTCCGTTTATGGTGTCGATGACTTGCCAGTTCTTCTTACCAACGCAGAATCCGCGAATGGCACGTTCCGAGGCATTGTTGTCCATGGGAACATCTCCGTCGCTAAGAAATACTCGCAGGTATTTCTCCTGGTTCAGCATATATCCGAATGCATCGGCAAGTTTTCCTTTGTTGGCAACTTCGTCCTTATGCTGTTTCAGGTACACAAATAAAGCATCTACCAGAGGCCGGATGACCAGCTGGCGCTGCACAAGTCGTTCTGAGGAAGACAACTCCTTCAGTTTCTTTTCCTCACGGTATATCGCCTGAATCTGTTTCATAATCAGCCAGGCGGCGGATTCTTTTTTCCCTTCCGCCGGTACGGCAGCGAGTGCTTCATCAAACCGTCTTCTGCCATGTACCCAGCATCCGGCAATCGTCAGATCTTCACGCTCTTTTTCCAACGTGTGGTAGACCTGATAGCCGTCCGTCACACAGATCCCGGAATAATCCTTCAGGAATTCCCTGGGATGGGATGCATTCCTTGTCCTCTGGTATTCATAAAGGACAACCTGTTTCTCCGGATACATATGGCCGGAACGATACACCCACATATAGCTTTTGGATCCCGCCTTCCTTCCGTCCCGGTTTACCAGCACAGGAGTTTCATCTGCCTGTATGACATGATACTCGTACAGCTTCCTGTGGAGATAATCATACAGCACGGAGAGATATTCTTCTCCAAGACGGATCATCCAGTTTGCCATGTTCTGTCTTGTAATGGCAAGGCCATACCGCAGAAATTCCTGTTCCAGACGGTACAACGGAATTGCATTGACATACTTTCCGTTCATGATAGCGGCAGCAAGCGTAGGTGACACCGGACTTCCATGCAGCAGTCCCCTAGGATGCTTTGCTTTGACCATGTGCCCATCTGCTTTGCCTGCATATACACCGATGTGGTGTTCCTCTACTTCCACTTTCGCGGGTACAAAACGGTATCTGCGTGAAATGGCATCCGGAAGCTGTTTCCAGCCGTTTTCACCGAACTCCGCAGTCAGCTCGTCCACCGTCATGTAGTGGTCAATCCTTTTCGTCGGAAGGCCCGCCATATCCTGTTCCTTTTTGCCCTTCGTTTTCTTCTGACGGACATGGGCGGCATCCAGATCTTCGGCTTCCGGAGCATCCAGATCACATACAGCCTCTGCTTCATTGAAAAAAACAATGTTGCCATCTACTTCCATGAAGCTGATCTGCTGCAGGTCTGTCATCTTTTCGGAAGAACGTCCGAAGCGGTTTTTATTCGCCAGAACCAGCTGCTCCATCACCAGCTGCATCTTCTCATTGAGAGACCGGGCCTCTGTGGTAAGGGTCTCCAGCTGCTCCTGTTGGTTCAGAAACATCTGTATCAGAAGTGACTTGTCGATTGTATTCAGTTGTTCTTCTGTATATCTGACTGCCATAACAGGAACTCCTTTTTTTAATGAGTCCATTATAGCAGACACAGCGTATTTCCGCCAGTTGGCGGCTGTTTTCCTTCCGTCATTTTGACGGTGGATAACAGTACTGAAAATCCGAAATATTTTGCTGAAATCTCGGGTTTTCAGTACTGCTATCCACAGGTCAGGAATACATTTCATCCGAAACGACTCCGTAATCCTCACAGATTACAAGAACTGTGGATAAACACAAGATATGTATCTGCCCCCCAGCTGCACAAATGATATATCCCGAAAAAATTTCTACGTAATGCACAAATATCACATAAGGCGCCTGGGATTAGTCACCTGCTCGATGGGATGTCTGGCAATGATCTCCAGCCCCTGCATGAGCATTGCGTACTGTTCCGGTGTGATTTCCATAGCTTCTCCCACAGTACGCGGCCAGCGAAAGGCACCGTTATCCAGACGCTTATAAAGAAGCAGGAAACCATCTCCTTCCCACAGAAGCCCTTTGATACGATCGGTTCTCTTACCGCAGAACAGAAAAAGTGTATTTTTATCATACGGATCCAGATGAAAACGGAAGCGTACAATGGTAGCCAGGCCTTCCATTCCTCTGCGCAAATCCGTATAACCTGCAGCCAGATAGACCTTTTTGAAACCGGTTGCATCATTGAGCATAAGCGATGGCTCCTACAATGCTTCTGATAAGTTCAGTTGAAGCATTGTTATAGATTTCAACGGTAACCCCACCCGGACACCGCAACACCGCAGCAGTTCGCTGGCTCTGGACTTCGCCGGAAACCGGCGCTGTCGGTTTGGCAAGTTCCACAAAAGAAGGGGCCGGTTCACAGACTTCCAGGCAGGCTTCGCGGACACGCCGTAAGCGATAATAATAATTAGCCTTTGTGATTCCATGCGCAGAGCACCATGCATCAACCTTCATATCGGAAGGGCGATTCTGGCATTCCTTTATCTGTTCTGCCCACTGCTGCAAACGCACCTGCTCTGCAACTAAACTTGTTTGAGTATTCATAGTCTAACCTCCTGACCTGGTCAAAAAAGTGAAGTACTGAACTTTTTTGACTACGTATAGTATGAGACTATTATCTCAAATGGAGGCTATCGATAAAAGGTACTTGCGTTGGAGCGTTTACGCTGAATCTGTGAGATAATCATTCTATCCAGAGTGATATCTATCCCTTCCGGATTCAGGACATTGGACAAGTTTGGTTCATATCTGCTTTTGTACCTGTCCCAATCACTCTTATTACATAGAAGGAGTTGGTCACGAATGGTTCAAAAACGTATAAGACGCACCGATCAGGAATGGCTGGACCTGATACAGGAATGCCGTACCAGCGGCCTGACAGATAAAGCATGGTGTGAACAGCAGCATATCCAGCGCAGCAACTTTTATTATCAGATCAGACGGCTGCGGAAGAAAGCCTGTGAAATCCCGGATAATCCGGTATCATCCTGTCAGGAACATCATGAGGTAGTAGCCATTGATTTCTCGATACCGGAATCTTTTCCAGAGAAGAATGCCTCCAGGGAGGGGAGCAACGAAAACAGGGATATACCTGCGATCCGTCTGGCTTTTCCCGGATTCTCCATGGAGATCCTTAATGGTGCAGCCGGGGAAACGATCCGGAATACCATCGCTGCACTTCAGCAGATATGTTAGGCGAACTTTCCGGTGTATCAAAAATCTTCGTGATCACCGGACGCACCGATATGAGGAAGAGTTTCGATGGATTAATGGCGATTATCCGAGATAACTATCAGCTGGATCCGTATGCAAATGCGTTGTTCCTGTTCTGCGGAAGGGACAGCCGGAAATTGAAAGCGCTCCACTTTGACAAAGATGGATTTGTTCTTTACCAGAAACGTTTGGATGGAAACGGACGGTTTCAGTGGCCACGCAATGCTTCTGAGGCAAGGCTCCTCACCCGACAGGAATTCCGCTGGCTGATGGAAGGGCTGTCCATAGACCAGCCCAAAGCGATCCGTACATCCCCGCAGAAAAAAGAGTTCTGATCCTTTGTGAAAAACAGAGAAAATTAAAAAACTTTTTCGAGGATCACGATGGCTCCGAACGGAGATATCCACAGTTTCCGGTGGGCTCAAAAAGTTATCCGTGCACTGCATACATGGTTCTGAAAATGCTGTGGAAAACTTTTGGAAAAACGGGAAATATCCTGTTTTTTCAAAGGTTTTCCACATGCTTCCGGTTCGTCAAAATGACGGCCCGGATGGTCCAGCTGATTTGTCAGCTTCCTTTGTTTCCTGTATAATGATGTATATCAGAAACAGGGAGGAGGGATTGTGGATGGGTTCAAACGAACAGATCCGGCTGCTGCAGGCCATGATCGAACAGCAGAAGGCATATATTCAGATGCAGGAAGCACGCATGGCGGAAAAAGATGCCACAATTGCGGATCTCAGGAAGCTGGTAGATGAGCTCCAGTCTTTAAAAGCAAACCTGGAAGAAACACTGAAGGAATTCCGCCGTCAGTTCTTTGGCATCTCCAGCGAAAAGACTTCGGCCAGTAAAAGTACTGCCCCTTCTTCCGGTGAAGCTCTCGAAGAAGAGCCGAAACGGATCGAGGTAAAAAGCCATACCCGTGAACGGAAAACGAAATCCCGCCGTAAAGATATCTATGCAGACCTTCCGGTAAAGGAAGTAGTCATCCCTTTGACCGATGAGCAGAAAATCTGTGAATACTGTAATGCAGAAATGTCTGTGATCGGTTACACAGAGGTCAGGGAAGAACTGCGCATTACCCCTGCGGTGGTGGAACGAATCAAATATTTACAGGAAGTAGCCATTTGCCCGGAATGCAGAAAGGACGGGGATGGGACATTTGTGAAGTCCACTGTCCCGATGGCACTGATGGCGCACAGCCCGGCGTCTCCTTCCGCGGTTGCCTATGTTATGTACCACAAAACATTCATCGGAACCCCGTATTACCGTCAGGAGGCAGCGATGTTCCAAATGGGCTTAAAACTGCCGCGTGAAACGATGGCCAACTGGTACATCTATTGTGCGGAGGAATACTTTTATCCTATCTATGAACGGATGCATGAACTGCTGCTGAAACGTGATATTATTCACGGAGACGAAACCACCTGTCAGGTACTTCGTGAAAAAGGAAAGGCAGCGGAATCAACCTCGTACATGTGGATCTATCTGTCCGGAAGCGATGGACTGCCGCCGATCGTGCTGTATGATTACCAGCCCGGACGGGGCGGAACATACGCGAAAAACTTCCTGGAAGGCTTCACCGGCCTGCTCCAGTGTGACGGATACCAGGGTTACAACAAGGTTGAGGATGTAATCCTGGTATGCTGCCTTGCCCACTGCCGGAGAAAGTTTTATGAAGCGGTTCCCGCAGAACGCCGGAAAAAACTGAAGCTTCTGGACATCTGGTCTGCCGAGACAATCCAGGAACCGGTGATTCCGGAAGAAGCAGAGCTTCCAAAGATGATTCCTGCCGAGGTCGGACTGTCGTATTGCAATAAGCTGTTCTTTATCGAACGGGAACTGAAAGATCTCCCTGCCGATGCAAGAAAGGAAAAGCGTCTGGAAAAGGAAACACCCGTCTGGGACAATTTCTGGAAATGGCTGGAAGGCATAACGCCCGCCGGAGGAAGCAAGCTGGAAAAAGCAGTAAACTATGCCCGGAATCACCGGGAGACGCTGTGTAACTACCTGCTTGACGGAAGATGTGAGATCTCCAATAATGCAGCAGAGCGCCGTGCAAAGAGCTATGCTATCGGACGGAAAGCATTCCTGTTCCATACATCGGAAGCCGGGGCCGGAGCCAGCGCTGTCATGTACAGCATCATCGAAACTGCGAAATCCAACAACCTGAACGTGTTCCAGTATCTCTACATGGTACTGCTGTATATGCCGGACTACAAAAATGAGTCCGCAGGCATAGAAATGCTGCTGCCATGGAGTGATTTTATCAAAGAACACTGCTCAGGGTTAATTGACGTTGAAAATATCACACCGGAAAAACACGACCCCCTGCCGATCTAATCATCGCAGGTATCCCCAAGGGGAACGTGCGCAATACGGTGTCTTATTCATCGCTTACCTTCTTACTTGAAAAAGATGACTTCCTGTACGCTCATTTTGTATTTTAGCATGTAATTTAGGTCAGTTTACAAGGAACTACACGCAGACCGTGAAACGGGCTGCTGACAACAA
>JBGVDJ010000019.1:0-31864 GCA_045119335.1 Candidatus Choladousia sp.
AGCGAGAGCCAAAGCTGTTTGCCCATTGGAGCAATCTGTATTCGTATTGTTGAATGATAGGAGCCGTATGAAAGGAGACTTTCACGTACGGTTCTGTGAGAAGTTTGAGGTGGGATTCCTCTTACTTACTCGACTGGGAGGACGGTAAATAAAATAATTATTTACCTCCTACCCGATTGAATCATCACTGCTGGAATAATATGGATAAAACCGTTGTATCTGTTAAAAAAGTGGCATGAAAAGTCCTGAAAATGACATGAACAGTCAATGCATTTTCTGAAAAAACAGATATAATTAAATTAGTAAGACTGACAAATATATATTATCACTATATTATCACACGCATTTTTGTAAAACCACAGGATCTTATCAGATTCTGGTTTTAAATAAAGCAGGCAGGAGGAACGATATGAAAAAGGGTTCAGTACGAAAATCACCATGGTTGAGAACGCTGGCAGTAGTTCTTGCAATGTCTATGATGTTGACATCAACCGGATTCCAGGTACTGGCAGAGGATGCCGGTGTGGAAACGGTGACGACAGAAGAACAGACTGAGACAAAAGAGGTAGCCGTGCAGGCGGCGGCCGAGAGTGAGGCAGCGGCAAAAGCGGCAGCGCAGGCAGCTGAGAGCGAGGCAGCAGCAAAAGCGGCAGCGCAGGCAGCCGAGAGTGAGGCAGCAGCAGAAGCAGCAGCGCAGGCAGCTGAGAGCGAGGCAGCAGCAAAAGCGGCAGCGCAGGCAGCTGAGAGTGAGGCAGCAGCAAAAGCAGCAGCGCAGGCAGCCGAGAGCGAGGCAGCAGCAAAAGCAGCAGAAAGTGAAGCGGCAGCGCAGGCGGCCGAGAGCGAGGCGGCGGTAAAAGCAGCAGAGAGTGAAGCAGCAGCGCAGGCAACGGAGAGCGAAGCAGCAGTGCAGGATCAGCCGACAGCTGACACAGAATCTGTGACAGAACAGGCAACAGAAGCGGCAGCTGAGAGCGAGTCAGAAGCTTCCTCTGAAAGTGAAACGGCAGTGACAGAGAATGCTGCAGAAACGGAAACAGAAGGTGAGGCAGAGTCAGAAGGCGGTACAGAGTCTGCTACAGAATCTGCGGACACACCGGAAACGGAGAGTGAATCAGAAACGGAAAGCGAATCCGAGCGCGAGACAGAGATTCTTCCGACTGAGTTTACATATGAGAATGAGATGATGGTCGTTACAGCAGTCATCTCCGATGCAGCGGCACTTCCGGCAGGTGCAGTCCTGAAGGCGGAGACAGTGGAAGATGAGGCGGTAAAGGCCGCTCTGCGGACGGGTATTCTGAACAATTCTTCAGAGGATTTATCCGTTCAGGAGGAACTGCTCGGATATCGTGCATATGATGTTTATTTCGAAGCAGACGGCTCACGTGTATCATTGAACGGAGCCACGGCGACAGTTACTGTTTCCTACAAAGATGGTCTGGCACTTTCAGACAGTTCCTGGAAAGAGCAGGCCGGCAACGGTACACCTTCTACCGAGCCGACAGTGGAAAGCTCCGTGACAGAAGTGGTTGTTTATGACCTGACAAAAGACGGGGCGGCGGATGCGTCTGTCATAGCGACAGAAGCGCTTGTGAACGTATTCAGTTTTTCCATGAGTGATGCGGTGCGTATCGCGGTAGCCGCAAAGGCAGTCAACCGGATGGTAGGACCGCAGCAGTTCGTATGGGAGGACAGCGAAAAGATCGTGACAGCTACTCTGTCAGATGCGAAAGCACTTCCAATCGGTGCTGAATTTGAAGTGGAAGACTTAACGGAAGAAGAGTACGAAGCGTACAAGAATATGATCATTGAGCAACTGTATGCACATGATACGGATGCGGGAGCAACACCGGAGGAGAGAACTGCATATGCGGAGCAGGTGATGAAGGGCCTCGTTCTTTATGATATGCATTTCCTCTATCAGGGAGCGGAGATTGAGCCGGAGGGCGCGGAGATTTCCGTTAGCATCGAGAACAGGACACCGGTAATGCCGGAGACAGAAGAGATCAGCGAGAGCGATGATTATATATTTGTCAAAGAAGATGCAGAAGCAGAATATGCGGCAATCCACATTCGGGAAACGGCACGCGGTGAGCAGGTGATCGATGTTACCGACAATATCGAGACAAATGCGGCAGGTGCAGTGGAGACAGTGGAGCTGACGACGGACAGCTTCTCTATTATCGGTTACTATCCGCTGACAGAGTGGAGCAAAATTCCGATTACGGATGAGACAATATCCGATTTTGGAGGCAGCTATTCCCTGTATTATATTCTGAACAATTATAACGTGTTCACAAAGGGAGATGCAACATGCGGACACACCATCGGTGCGGTAGCAGTCGGCGGAACTCCGTCTTTTAAAAATGGTATCGGAAGAAACGGCTACACACATACCACACCGAGCTATTTTGCAAACAAATTTGCAGCAGGCGGATTTAACAGTTATCTGGGAAGTAATGTTATTTTCATCAAAGGATATGATGAAACCATTTATTCCTGGGCATATGATTCGTATGATATCCGGATCAACAATGCCGAGGAGAACGCACCATATATTGATTTTAATGCGGCATTTGCGGCGATTCAGAGCGAAACAAATATCTATGCGAACAGCAGCAGTAATATCAAGGTGGATCTGGGCAAAGTATCCGATTACTATTCCGTGGATGGCAGTACCGTTACGGTCAAGGCCGGATACGGATATGAATTTACGAGTTTCGACGGAATCAGTGTGATTAATATCGTATACTCGGCAGGTGATAATTACGGAAATGTAAATATTGTCTGCAAGGCCGGCGGTACAGTTCAGACTCCGCAGATCCATTTCAACGGAGAGCCGAAGCTTCCGGGCATCGATTCTGATAAGGAAGTCGGAAGCGGATGCGGTGTTGTATTCCTGCTCCCGAATGCAACTGTGGTAGATGACTCCAAGGCATTTGAGCGTCATATCGGACACGTGGTTGCACCAAATGCGACAGTTACAAATGTAAATGGCGATGCAAACGGATGCTGGGTGGCATATTCTGTAAATATTCCAGGTACAGAGAGCCATATGTGGCCGTACAACGGAAGTATTATCACACCGGCTTCACATGGATTCATCGCCTCCAAGACCGTGGATGGAGCAGCTCCGACGGGTCAGAAGTTTACATTTGCTCTGGATGAGCTTGTAAACGGTACATGGACAGAGAAGCAGACGAAGCAGAATTCTCTCGGAACGATTGCATTTGATGAGATTTCCTATACAGGCGACGGTTCTGTAGGTGATCACTGGTATCGCATTTATGAAAAAAATGCAGGTTCCGATGAGTACGAGATGGACACAGCGGTGTATCTGATCAGGGTAACGATTACAAAGTCTGCCTCCGATAATAATACTTCCTATAATAAGACAGTTTCTTATTATAAAGCGAACGACACAGCAGCAAAAGATCAGCTGCTCAGCGGCGGTGTGGTAGACAGCACAAAGATCACGCAGCTGACACTTTCTGACAGCCAGAGCACATCAGATATTCTGACCTTCAACAATACGACGAAGACAGGAAACCTGAAGATTACAAAGAGTGTGACTGTGAACGGCAAGGCAACAACCGGAAAAACGGCAGACGGCACCTATACCTTCTATGTAAAGGATTCGCATGCCAATATAGTGGCTACGAAGGAACTGACGATCAAAAACGGCGCTGCAGCGGAAGTCACAGTGGAAGGTCTGGCACCCGGCAGCTATTATGTAAGTGAGGATATCACAAAGAATCCGACGGGAATGAGCCTGGTGGGCAGCAATGACATTCAGGTTACAGTGACAGCAGATAATGAAGAAGACATACCGACTGTTGACTTCGTGAACAACAAGGTCGAGGTCGGCAGCCTGAAGATCACCAAGTATGTGACTGTAAACGGAAAATCCACTACCGGAACAGAGGCGGACGGCTCCTATACCTTTATCGTGAGAGACAGCAGCAATGTGGAAAAGGCAGTAAAGAAGATCACGATTAAAAACGGCAAGAGCAGCACAATTCAGATCGACAATCTGGAACCGGGCTACTACAAGGTGAGTGAGTATCTCTCCGGAAATCCGTACGGAATGAACCTCGTGGGAAAGAATGACATTGAGGTTCTGGTAGAAGCAAATAATACAGCGAATATTCCGGTTGCGAAATTTACAAACAACAGGACTATAGTCGGCAGCCTGAAGATCACGAAAAACGTAACGGTAAACGGTGAGGCTACAACGGGAACAGAGGCCGACGGTACCTATACCTTCTACATATACGATGAGAATGGTGCGGAGAAGGCCAGAAGAGATATCACGATCAGAAACGGACAGAGCACGACAGTACAGGTGGATAACCTTGAACCGGGCACTTACACAGTTACCGAGCATATCGGAACGAATCCGGAAGGTATGACTCTGGTCGGTGAAAATGAGATTCCGGTATACGTAGCAGGCAATAATATTTCCAATATTCCGACCGTGACATTTACGAACAACAAGACTGTAGTCGGCAGCCTGAAGATCAAAAAGAATGTAACGGTGAACGGAGAATCGACCGCCGGAACAGAGGCGGACGGCACATACGAATTCAGTATCTTTGATGAAAACGGTGTGGAAAAGGCAATCCGTACGATCACGATCCGCAATGGTGTGAGTGTCACCGAGCAGGTAGACAATCTCGTTCCGGGCAGATACCGCATTATGGAGCGTGTAGCAAACAATCCGACAGGCATGACGCTGGTCGGCAGCAATGAGGTATGGGTAGAGGTAACAGCTGATAATGAGAGCGGCATCGAGACTGCAGAATTTACCAACAATCTGACTGCAGTGGGCAGCCTGAAGATTACAAAGAACGTAACTGTAAACGGCCGCCCGACTGAAACGACCGATGCGGACGGTTCCTATATCTTCCAGATCCTTGACAGTGAAGGTACGGTGGTAAGAGAGCGCAGAATCGTTATCAGCAACGGAAGAAGCACAACAGTGGAGATCGGAAACCTGATACCGGATACCTACACAGTCCGCGAGCTGACTGCAAGCAATCCGTCAAACATGGTACTTGTCAGTGAAAACGACATTGAAGTTGAAGTCGAGGCAAACAACACGGCGGATATTCCTGCAGCAGAGTTCACCAACGACAGGACCATGGTGGGAAGTCTGAAGGTGAAGAAGAATGTGACCGTAAACGGAGAACCTACGACTGAGACTGACGCAGACGGTACCTATATCTTCAATGTATATACAAAGACCGGCACATTCGTGGACAGTCTCGAGATCACGATCACGAATGGTCAGAGCAATACGGCACAGCTGGATGATCTGGAGCCGGGTATCTACAAGGTGGCAGAATATATTTCCGGTAACCCGGAAGGCATGGCGCTGGTAGGTGAGAATGAGATCTGGCTGGAAGTGAAGGCAGACAATGAGAACGATATTCCGGTGGCAGAGTTCACCAACAACAAGACTGTAGTGGGCAGCCTGAAGATCACGAAGCATGTGACCGTAAACGGCAAAGCGACGACCGGAACGGAAGCAGACGGCACCTATACTTTCCGTGTATTTGACAGTGACGGCATTGAAAAGGCAGTTCGTACGATTACGATCACAAACGGCCAGAGCAATACCGTGCAGATTGACAATCTGGAGCCTGGCATCTACAAGGTGGCGGAGCGTATCTCAGACAACCCGGCAGGCATGACTCTGACGGGCAAAAATGAGATCATGGTGGAAGTGAAGGAAGCAGGAACGGAAGAAATTCCGGTGGCAGAATTTACTAACAACCTGACTGCAGTCGGCAGCCTGAAGATCACAAAGCATGTGACTGTAAACGGCAGGGCAACTACAGGAACAGAAGCAGACGGTACCTATACCTTCCGCGTCTATGACAGCAATGGTGTTGAAAAGGCGAGACGTCAGATCCATATTTTCAACGGCAAGAGCGTGACCGTGACAGTCGATAATCTGGAACCGGGCTACTACACCGTAGTGGAACGTATTACAGACAATCCGGCCGGTATGACACTGGTGGGCAGGAACGAGATTGAAGTAAAAGTAGAGGCAAACAATACAGAATCAATTCCGACTGCAGAATTCACGAACAATCTGACTCAGGTGGGCAGCCTCGTAATCAGAAAAAATGTGACTGTAAACGGTGAGGCAACTGAGGGAACGGAAGCAGATGGTATTTACGGCTTCAGTGTATACGACAGCAATGGTGTGGAAAAGGCAAGACCGATCATTTCTGTTAAGAACGGACAGAGCAGTACAGTGACTGTTGACAATCTGGAGCCGGGCATCTATACCGTAACAGAGCATGTGGAGGACAATCCGGCGGGCATGACGCTCGTGGGACAGAACGGAATCCGCATTCAGGTCACTGCTGATAATACGGCGGAACCTCCAGTGGCAGAGTTCACGAACAATCTGACTGCAGTGGGCAGCCTGAAGATCACAAAAAACGTAACCGTAATGGGAGAGGAACCAAACGGCACAGAGGCAGACGGAATCTATACATTCCGTATCTACGATCGCAACAGAATGGAGAAAGCGACACGTGAGATTCACATCCACAATGGTCAGAGCACGACAGTACAGATCGACAATCTGGAGCCGGGCATCTATATCGTGACAGAGGATACCACCCGCACACCGGAAAACATGCGTCTGATCAGTGACAATAATATTGTGGTGGAAGTGAAGGCAGACAACGAGGCTGATATCCCGACTGCAGCATTTACGAACGATCTTTACAAAGCATACGGAACGATCACACTGAGTGCAGAGAAGAAACTTGAGGGAAGAACTCTTGAGGACGGACAGTTCACATTCAGCCTGGTTGAGACAAATGCAGACGGAGAGATTCTGGCAGACGGAGTTACTGCCCAGGTAACAAATGATGCGAATGGCAATGTGATATTCCCGGCAATCGAGTATACCGAAGCGGGAACCTATTACTACAGAATTGCAGAGAACGAGGCAGAAAAGGCAGGATACACCTGTGACGGAAGCGTTTACGATGTGACTGTAACAGCTGTGGATGACAAAGAAGGCAATCTGGTTACCGGTGTCGCTGTGATCAGCAGGGACGGTGTACAGCAGGCGGACAGTTCCGGAATCGTATTCACCAATGAATATAAGGCGCAAACAGCGCTGGAACTGAAAGCTGTAAAAGCGATGGAATCGGAAGCGGTTGAGCTGGGAACATTTACATTCGAACTGAAGGATGAGAATGGTGAGGTTCTGCAGAGCGTGCAGAATGATGAGGACGGAATGATCCTGTTCGGTGCAGTCGCTTATACGCAGGATGACGCGGGAAAGACATTCCGGTATACTGTGAGCGAAAAGGTTCCGGAAACAGCAGATGCGTACATCTATGACACAACGGTTTATAACGTGGAAGTCACTGTAACAGATAACGGTGACGGAACGCTGGGAACAGCTACGACTGTTGACGGCGAAGCCTATACAGACGAGACGATCCGGTTTGTCAACGGAACGACAGAGGTAAGTATCAGCAAGGTTGATGCAGTTACCGGCGGGGAACTTCCGGGCGCAGTTCTGCAGGTACAGGATACAGACGGAAACGTAGTGGATGAATGGGTGAGTGACGGCACACCGCATGTGATCACCGGTGAACTGGCGGCAGGCGGAACCTACACTCTGGTCGAGGCGGAAGCTCCGGAGAACTATGAGATCGCAGAGCCGATTACCTTTACAGTAAGTGCAGACGGTGTCACAGATCCGATCATTATGGAAGATGCAAGAACAGTCGGCGAGAAAGCCTCCATCGCAGTTACCAAGAAGCTGGTATATGGCGGTGAAGAGATCAAGGCAGTTGACGCAGTGTTCTATGTGGCTCTCTATTACGATGAGGAATGTACACAGCCGGCAACGGAAGTGAAGCCGATCGTATTTAAGAACGCTTCTGCATCGACGACAGAGTTCACCGGACTTGAGATCGGAAGAACCTACTATGTTGGCGAGTGTGATGAAAACGGAATCTCTGCAAACGGCGGAGTCCTTGCAGACGGAACCGTATATGCGGCGAATTTTGCAGATGGCAGCAGCGCTGTAGTGACTGACAGTGAAGGCAGAGAGGTAATCATTTTCGAGAACGAGTTCTATACCGTTCCGGGTGGCTTTTACAAGGAAGGCACACTGACTGTCACAAAGAAACTCCTCGGTGCAGACGGCAGCGCAAAGGAAAGTGATGAAGTATTCTATGCAGGAATCTTTGCAGATCCGGAGTACACAACACTTTCTGATCAGGTATCGGCTCAGATCGTGGAGCTGGCCCTGAACGGCGAATCCGAAGCCAGCGAGACCGTTTACGTGGCATTTACTCCAGGCGCAGAGGCAACGAAGCTTTATGTGACTGAGGTGGATGCAGACGGCAATCCGGTTGACGGCGCAGAGGGATTTGAATACGTGGTGACTGTGGATGCAGCGGAGATATTGATTGACGAGGACAACACAGACGCATACGTAACCATCATCAACCAGGAGCAGGAAGAAGAGGAAACAGAAACAGAAACTGAGACAGAAACGGAAACCGAAACGGAGACAGAAAGCCAGACTGAGACAGAAACGGAGACAGAAACGGGGACAGAAACAGAGACAGAAACTGAGAGAAAGACGGAGAAGGAAACCGAGACAGAGACTACAGCAGTCAAGACCGGTGATGATACTCCGATCCTGATGTACCTGATTCTCTTTGTGGCAATGGCAGCGATCCTGTTCGAGGGTGAGCGCAGACGCAGACACAACGTGCGTGACTGAGAGTAAGTGTTACCGAAGAACAGAGATAAGAAACAGAGATAAAGAAGCAGAGATAAAGAAACGAAAATAAGGCAGTAAAAATGGCCCCGCATAAAGGCGGGGCCGTTTTCGTGAGATAGTCCGGAAATAATATTCTGTGTGCAGCCAAAGGCTGCAGCAGCTTTCAGAAAACGTGTAAATGTCACTCTGAAATGCTGAGTCTAATTATAACATACGACAGGATATCCGATATAGGTCACTTCATAGATTGTCGCTGCCGCCCAGGTCGGCAGGTTGATGCAGCCATGCGAACCATTGGAGCGGTAGATGTTGCCGCCGAAGGAGCTTCTCCAGTTTGCATCATGCAGGCCGATTCCGCCGTTGAACGGCATCCAGTACTGTACCCAGGAGCTGTAGCCTTCGCCTTCCAGAACATCGGGTGACTGTTTGTAGTAGATGCTGTAGACACCGCCCGGTGTCTGACGGTCTGTACCGTATGTACCGGTAACACAGTCGGATTCAAGGAGCTGCTCCCCGTCCTTGTACAGCCAGACTTTCTGGTTCGTTAGATCGATCTCCACGTAGCTGTCACCAATATCGTCACCGCGGTTGAACGACTGCCCTTTGCTGGACCACACCGGTTCAACCTCCACACTGCCGTTGGTCTGTATCGCCTCGCTCATGGCGGCGGCAGTTTTGTCCACATTGAGCTTGTAGCCGTAGGTACCTTTGTAAAGCGTAAATTCGCTGCCCCCGGTGGACCGGAAGATACGCGGATACCCCTGAGTATCATACTGATCGGCCAGCTCCTGCGCCCATTTGGTGAGGGCATCGCCGATGGTAAGCTGATGGTCCTCCGTCTCTGAAATCTGTTCGGCAAGCTCTGCTGCGGTCAGTGTCTCTACCTGGTCGTCGAATCTGACTGAGAGCTGCATACGGCTGTATGCGCCGTCTTCAGCATAGGGATTGATCAGATCTGTATCAGCATTATCTACCGGGCTGATCCAGGTCTTCTCAAGGATCCATTTCTGAGTCAGTTTTCCGGTGAAGTTGCGGAGAACAACGGATGCGCCATTATACGGACTCGAGGCATCCAGTGTCAGGTATTTGCCCAGACGGGATCGGATGTAGTAACTGCCGTCTCCGGCATCTTCCAGGATCCAGGTCTGTGATTTCTCTACAGCCCGTCCGCCTGTACGCTGAAGTGTATCGGTGCAGACCGGAACAGACAGTGCAGTGGCATCTTCTGAATCTTCATCGGCTGTAAGCGCATCGCCGGAGTGAAGTACGCTGATGCGATAGATCGGACTGACACCGGGAAGTTCCTCCAGGTAAAATTTCTGCTGGTTCACATCCAGTGAACGGTACATCTGAAGCTCATGCGTGTCCGCTTCATTCACTGTGCAGTAACGGGTATCCAGGACAAAACCGGAATCGACTGCACAGGCGATCTCATACAACCCCTGTTCTGCATCTGCGGCACCGGCAGTCAGAGCGGTTCCGAAAAGGGCAGTGCAGGCAAACAGAGCGCCGATCACGGCGCGGCAATAATTTTTCATAAACCCTCCAGAATTACATGTATAATATGGTCTGATTTTACCACAAATCAGCTGTGGAAATTTCTAAGAATTTACTAATTTTTATTTTCGTGTTATGATAGTGGAACTATGGAGTCCGGCCGGTCTGAAAGATACGGGCGGTCAGCCGTGGACAGCCTCAGCAGGTGCAGCCGTGGACTGTATCAGGAAGGCAGATGGCGGCAGAGGAACAGGATAAGGGGCGGATCTGCAGAGGATCCGATAAAGAAAGGAATTGCAGAATGAAATTTGGAAAGATGAGACGTAAATTCAGATATATACCGTGTGCACTTCTGACGGCGGCAGCACTGATGCTGGGCGGCTGTGCGATGGGCGGTGCTACGGGAGATAAGACGACCCAGGGAATTGCAGCTCTGGAGGATGAGGATTATCAGCTGGCGGGACAGCTTTTCTCGGATGCGGTCAGAGACGGGGAGCAGCCGGTGCTTGCATATCGCGGTCTCGGCATGGCCTATATGGGACTGGGACAGTACGAGGATGCAGCGGCAGCATTTGAGGAGGCTCTGGAAAATACAGATGAGAAGATGGCTGAGAATACAAAAGATATCAGCCTGTATCTCGCTACGGCACAGTATCGTCTGGGCGATTATGAAGAAGTAGTGGATACATGTACCCGTATTCTGGAGGAAAACGAAGAGGGCGATGCACAGGCATATTTCCTGCGCGCTGCCAGCACCCTCAATGAGGGACTGCAGGATGAGGCAAAACAGGATTTTGATGCTGCAGTAAAGCTTGCTTCAGAGGATTATGATCTCTATCTGAATATTTACGAATGCTATCGCGAACAGAATCTTTCCGGAATCGGAGGAGAATATCTGCAGAGTGCGCTGAATATTCAGGGTGATGATACGGAACACTATTACAATCGCGGAAGGATTTATTATTATCTGGGAAATTATGAGGAGGCGCAGAAGCAGCTGATCGGGCCGGTGGAGGCAAAGTATGAGCCGGCCATGTACCTCATCGCGCGTGTGTATCTGGAGCAGGACGATGCGGAACATGCATGGGCTGTATACGAAGAAATTCAGAAAGAATCCGGGGAAAGCACCAGTGTGTATAACGGATTTGCGCTGTGTGAGATGAAGAATGAGAATTATGATGCAGCTCTTGGCTATATCGGGCAGGGACTTGCACTGGACGGAACGGCAGGCAAGCAGGAATTGTATTTCAATGAGATTATTGCCTATGAGCGAAAACTGGACTTTGATACGGCGCAAGTAAAGGCGCAGGAATATGTGGACCGGTATCCGGGGGATGCGAACGGAAGCAGGGAACTGACATTTTTGAGTACAAGATGATACCCTCGGCCGATGCAGTCGCCGGCGGGACCGGTGAGTCATACTCGCAGACAGGTCATGTTCCGCATGGTGCAGGTCCTGAGGAGAAGTTCGGCGGGTATTCCTGAAATCAAGTAAATGTATGAGGAAACGGGGACGATGGAATTTTACGAATTCAATGAAGTGCAGGAAAAAGTAATACTGGTCGGTGTACAGAGCATGGCCGGTGATGATACAGAAGACTCGGTACGGGAGCTGGGGGAACTGGCATTTACGGCGGGAGCCGAGGTGGCAGGTACGGTGATCCAGCGCAGGGAAAATATTCATCCGGGGACTTATATCGGAAAAGGAAAGATCGACGAGGTCCGGCAGCTTCTGTGGGAGACGGATGCGACGGGGATCATCTGCGATGATGAGCTTTCGCCGGCACAGCTGAATAATCTTCAGTATGAGCTGGACTGCAAGGTCATGGACCGGACACTTCTGATCCTTGATATTTTTGCGCGGCATGCCACAACCAGGGAAGGCAAGATTCAGGTAGAGCTGGCACAGCTGCGTTACCGTGCGGCCAGACTGACGGGTCTTGGCAATTCGCTGTCGAGACTGGGCGGAGGAATCGGTACAAGAGGACCGGGAGAGAAAAAGCTGGAGATGGACCGCCGTGTGATACGAACGAGAATCATCCATCTGAAGGCCGAACTGGAGGAGGTCATCCGGCACCGTGAACTGATCCGTGCACAGAGGAAGAAATCAGAGCAGAAGATTGCGTCTCTGGTAGGATATACATCCGTCGGCAAATCAGCCATTTTCCGGGATCTGACCGGTGCGGATGTTCTGGAGGACGCAAAGCTTTTTGCAACGCTGGATACGACAACACGCGCAATCCGCCTGTCCGGCAAACAGGAGGTACTGCTGACGGACACAGTCGGATTCATCCGCAAGCTGCCACATCATCTGGTTGAGGCATTCAAAAGTACGCTGGAGGAAGTCTGTTGTGCGGATATTCTGATTCATGTGGTGGATTCGGCCAGCCCGCAGATGGAGGCACAGATGCATGTGGTCTATGAAACACTGCATGAGCTGGGAGCCGATGACAAACCGGTCATCACCGTGTTCAATAAACAGGATCTGCTGACCGAGAGACGGAATTTCCGTGATTTCCGGGCAGATTACAGTGTGATGTCTTCAGCGCGTACGGGAGAAGGCATGGAGGAGATCCGCAGTGATATTGAGAAGATCCTGCGTGAACAGAAGATTTATATTGAGCGCCTGTATCCGTATGATAAGGCAGGTGTGATTCAGCTGATCCGGCGCAAGGGTGAGCTTCTGGAAGAGGAGTATCAGGCAGAAGGAATTTTTGTCCGCGCGTATGTGACAAAGGAGATTTATGGAAGTGTGTAAAGAAAAAATCTGATAATTCAGTTAATTATCTCAAACACTTTTGACAAAAGGCTGACAGAAAATGACAGAAAGCGCATAGATTACAGCAGCCCACACAAAGGCTCTTTTGTCAAGCAGAAATAAATATTCAGACTATATATGGAATAATCAGTGCACTACATATGGTGTCGTTAATAAAAATGACACATATATGTAGTGTTTTTTTCGTTGACTTCCCTATATCACGGTGCTATACTTGATTCCACAGCGGCATACTGCGTACGGTGCGGAGAGGCTGCGTACGGGAGAAGACCGTATCGGCTTCTTTTATTATGGAAACCCGGGCAGTGCAGAGAAGAGGCCTTTTGAAAAGGTTTGAAGGACTGTAAGTTCCGGTACTTTGTGAGAGCAGGATATGTGTATCATGCCGCGGGAGCAGTAAGGTGTGCGCAAGCAGGAGTTTGGGAGGATTTTGTAGTGTTCAGAGTAGTAAAACGAGATGGTGAGATAGCAGAATTTAATCTGCAGAAGATAAGCGACGCGATTGCAAAGGCATTTGAGGCGACGCAGATGGAATACAACAGTGATATGGTAGATCTGCTGGGACTGCGTGTTACAGCTGATTTCCAGAAAAAGATCAGAGACGGGCTGATCGATGTGGAGAGTGTGCAGGACAGTGTTGAACAGGTGCTGATTCAGGCAGGTTATGCGGATGTGGCGAAGGCATATATCCTTTACCGCAAGCAGCGTGAGAAGATCCGCAATATGAAGTCCACGATCCTTGATTATAAAGAGATTGTCAACAGCTACGTAAAAGTGGAGGACTGGCGTGTAAAGGAGAACTCGACAGTGACGTATTCCGTGGGAGGACTGATCCTCAGCAACTCCGGTGCGGTGACAGCAAATTACTGGCTCTCCGAGATTTACGATCAGGAAATCGCGGAGGCGCACCGCAATGCCGATATCCACATTCATGATCTGTCCATGCTGACCGGATACTGTGCAGGATGGTCTCTGAAGCAGCTGATTCAGGAAGGACTGGGCGGCATCAACGGCAAGATCACATCAGCGCCGGCGAAGCATCTTTCCGTTCTTTGCAACCAGATGGTGAACTTCCTCGGCATCATGCAGAATGAATGGGCCGGTGCACAGGCATTTTCTTCCTTTGATACATACCTGGCTCCGTTTGTCAAAGTGGATAACCTGTCATATCGTGAGGTAAAGAAGTGCATTGAGGCATTTGTCTACGGTGTTAATACACCGAGCCGCTGGGGTACGCAGGCTCCGTTTTCCAATATCACACTTGACTGGACCGTTCCGAACGATCTGGCGGAACTGCCGGCTATTGTGGGCGGAAAGGAAATGGATTTCTGCTACAAAGACTGTAAAAAAGAAATGGATATGATCAATAAGGCATTCATTGAGACAATGATCGAGGGAGATGCCGACGGAAGAGGCTTCCAGTATCCGATTCCGACTTACTCCATAACGAGCGATTTTGACTGGTCGGAGACAGAGAACAACAGACTTCTCTTCACAATGACCGCAAAATACGGCACCCCTTATTTTTCCAATTATATCAACAGTGACATGGAGCCGAGTGATGTGCGCAGTATGTGCTGCCGTCTGCGTCTGGACCTGCGTGAGCTTCGCAAGAAGACAGGCGGATTCTTCGGTTCCGGCGAGAGCACGGGAAGCGTCGGTGTAGTTACGATCAACCTGCCGAGAATCGCTTATCTGGCATCAAACGAGAAGGATTTTTATCGCAGACTGGATCGTATGATGGATATTTCCGCACGTTCCCTGAAGATTAAGCGTGATGTGATCTCCAAACTCCTTGATGAAGGACTTTATCCGTATACGAAGCGTTATTTGGGCTCCTTTGACAGTCACTTTTCCACGATCGGCCTGATTGGTATGAATGAAGTCGGCCTGAATGCGAACTGGCTGCGCAAGGATCTGACTCATGAAGAGACTCAGAAATTCGCGAAGGATGTCCTGAACCATATGAGAGAACGTCTGGTGGATTACCAGGAAGAATACGGCGATCTGTACAACCTTGAGGCTACACCGGCAGAGTCTACCACATACCGTCTGGCAAAGCATGACCGTGCACGCTGGCCGGAGATCATTACAGCCGGCAAAGAAGGTGACACTCCGTATTATACGAACAGTTCTCATCTTCCGGTTGATTATACATCCGATATTTTTGATGCACTTGATATTCAGGATGAGCTGCAGACGCTGTATACATCAGGAACCGTGTTCCATGCGTTCCTCGGAGAGCGTCTTCCGGACTGGAAGTCAGCAGCCACACTGGTGCGCAAGATCGCAGAAAACTACAGGCTTCCGTACTATACCATGTCACCGACGTATTCTATCTGCCGATCACACGGATATCTGGACGGTGAGCAGAAGGTGTGTCCGATCTGCGGTGAGCCGACAGAGGTTTACAGCCGTATCACAGGCTACTACAGACCGGTGCAGAACTGGAATGACGGCAAGACACAGGAATACAAGAACCGCAAGCTTTACGATATTGCAAATTCCCGCCTGAAACGCAAAGAGGAGCAGCCGATGTACCGTGCAGGTGCTGCGTGTACCGTAGGAGCCGGGACAGAAGCAGCGG
This sequence comes from Candidatus Choladousia sp., assembly GCA_045119335.1. Classification (GTDB taxonomy): domain Bacteria; phylum Bacillota; class Clostridia; order Lachnospirales; family Lachnospiraceae; genus Choladousia. The sequence goes on from JBGVDJ010000019.1 coordinate 15,637, forward strand.
CGAAGACAGCCGGAAACGCAGATGCAGGATCCGGTCCGGCACAGACAGATACAGCAGAGACACTGCTTCTCTTTACGACTCAGACATGTCCGAACTGCCGGATCGCAAAGCAGATGCTGCAGGGTGAGGCATACGAAGTTATTGACGCAGAGCAGAATACAGAGCTGGTCAGCCGGTACGGCATTATGCAGGCTCCGACTCTGATCGTACTTCATGAAGGACAGACTGAGAAATACGTCAATGCATCCAATATCAAACGTTTTGTGGACAGCAGAAAGAGTCAGGTGCGTCTGGCATAACACCGGACGGCATCAGATGACCCCAGACAGTGCTTGGGAACATCAGACAGCATCAGGTGGCATACAGAATACCATCAGACACCTGAGTCAGCATCAGATAAAATAAGATCAGACGCAAAGGATTGCCGTAAATTTGCGGCAATCCTTTTTCTGCCCCCTTTACTTACCTGAAAAAGTTGGTATACTTTTTCTATGTTTCGGAATAGATATGCATAGATTCAGTATAATCCGGATGCGCTGCATGAAGTGCGGCTGCCAGCTGATATACCGGGGAAATTCCGGAACTGTCCGGCGGACAGGAATAAAGCAGCATAGAAACAGTGCGTGGAAAAATACAGGAGGACATCATGGATTATCAGCTTCAGAAAGTAAAAGACCTGTCGATTAATAAAGGGAAACGAGGCATTATGCGGGTGGTCTTCGGACGGACCGGCATTCTGATTGCATGTCTGCTGATCCAGATTCTTCTGCTGGGACTTGCACTGCGGTTTCTTGCACAGTACGTATATCTGTTCTTTGGAGGATATCTGTTGTTCGGACTGCTGATGCTGATCATTATCCTGAACCGTATGGATAATCCGGCTTTTCAGGTGACGTGGGCGGCACTGGTACTGCTGTTTCCGGTCTTCGGAGGACTGCTGTATCTGTACGTGGAGCTGCAGCCCGGCACAAGAGTGATGAGTGGGCGGATCAGGGAAATAGATCGTCAGACAGAAGGCTGTCTGCAGCAGGACTGCCGGGTCATGGAGCAGCTGATGCAGCAGGACAGACGCACGGCACAGCTGGCCCGGTATATATGGGAAACAGAGAAATATCCGGTGTACCGGAATACGGAAGTGACCTATTTTTCCGGCGGAGAGGAAAAGTTCGTGGAACTGAAAAAACAGCTGCTGGCGGCGAAAAAATTTATTTTTCTGGAGTACTTTATTATTGCCGAAGGCTATATGTGGGACAGCATTCTCGAAATCCTGGAGGCGAAGGTAAAGGAAGGGGTCGAGGTTCGTGTTCTGTATGACGGAATGAACGAACTGTACAATCTGCCTCATGATCTTCCGGACAAACTGAAAGGAAAAGGGATACGCTGCAAGGTTTTCTCCCAGGTATATCCTGTGATTTCCACACATTATAATAACCGCGATCATAGAAAGATTGTTGTCATAGACGGACATACAGCCTTTACCGGCGGAGTGAATCTTGCGGATGAATATATCAACCGCAGGCAGCGGTTCGGCCACTGGAAGGATGCCGCCATCATGCTGCAGGGAGAGGCGGTAAAGAGCTTTACGGTAATGTTCCTGCGGATGTGGGATATTACTGAGAAAGTGGAGAATATGGCAGTTTATCTGAAGGAAAGTGTGACGGGATCAGAGCAATGCAGCGGCTATGTAATGCCGTATCCGGCGAATCCGTTTGGCAGGGAACGTACAGCAGAGCGGATTTACATTGATATTCTGAACAATGCAGAGAGATATGTACATATTATGACACCGTATCTGGTGCCGGGATACGAAATGATGCAGGCACTGATCTATGCTGCGCGCCGCGGCATTGATGTGAAGATTATTCTTCCGCATATTCCGGATAAAAAATATGCGTTTGCACTTGCACATTCCTATTATAAAAAGCTGATAAAGGCAGGTATCCGGATCTATGAGTATACACCGGGATTTGTGCATTCAAAAGTGTTCGTCAGCGATGACATCCGTGCAGTGGTAGGTGCGATCAATCTGGATTACCGCAGTCTGTATCTGAATTTTGAGTGTGCGGCATTCCTGTATGATGTGGATGAGATTCACCGGATTGAACAGGATATACGGACAACGCTTCCGAAATGCCAGCTGATCACGCCTTTTGATATACGGCATGACAAGTGGACGCGCAAGGTGTGCGGCCGGATCCTGAAGCTGCTGGCACCGCTGATGTAAAGAATGTTATACAAAAATGTGAGTAAATAATGTTAAAGAAGGAAAATATCAAAACTGCGGCCGGAAGAGCACTTCAGTAATGAAAGCTCTTCCGGCCGCAGTTTTATACAGTACGCCTGACGGCGCATATTACGTTTTCGCTGTGTTCCGTCGGTTATCCAAGCTGATACAGATCCTGCAGAGCCCGATCGGCAAGAACAGTCTCCATATGCTCTGCAAAGTGTGCCTCCATACCGGGAGCGAACTTACAGGAAAGCGCATACTCGGAAAGCACGTTGCAGACCTTGTTGAACTCCTCTGCGGGACTGGAAGCTTTCTTCAGGAGAAGATAGTAATGACCGTTCTCCGGATTTTTGTAAAGGGTGTTTGGTCCGTCATAAATGGAACCGATAATACTGCCGGCACGGATCGCATCGTCCAGCGAATGGAACAGATAGAAGCGTGTCAGATTGAGGACTTCTTCATCCTCGGCAATGTCAGATGACTGCAGGGCAGCTGTCCCGTCGGCAGCGGGAGCAGTTCCCTCCGCTTTGGCAGCGGCACGTTTCTTCGCCTCGGATATTTTTTTGATCAGTCCGAGGATATCGTCTGCACCTTCGATCCGATCCTTCAGATCGGCAAAAGAAGAACCGGTGTCGTGTTCGGCATCCTCCGGTGAAAACCGTGCAAACCGTGTGTCGAGTTCCTCCGGATCCTCTACCTTCGTAATGATCAGAATGAGAGTATCCATGGAAATGGGAATTGCTTCTATTACAAGCGGCATATTTTCCGCATCAAAACCGAAATCCTGAGCTGCCATCTGCATCATATCCTGAAACAGGGCCTTTGCCTTTTCAGAGCCGTATGCCAGTTCACTGATCTTGATTTCTCTGTTAGCCAGATCTTCTTTCGTCAGGGTACAGCGAATTTGCCTGTCATTGATTTTTTCAATTTTCATTCAATCACATCCTTACCCGATTAATAAAACTTTTCATATATTACATTATATACGCAGGGGTGCAAAAATGTAAAGTGGATAAAAATGAGCAAAATCCACTTGCAAAACATGCACATATTGTATATAATTGATAACAGAAAGGTTATGTGGATATTCTTCGCAGAAAGGAGAGTGTCGCTTACCTGCATTGCTGTACTTCCCGGAACAGCTCTATACACAACTCCATATATCCTTTCCCTACTTCTTTTACGCATTATAATCAATTTCTTTTTTTTACGCAAGCAAAAGGCAGAAAGAAATTATGAAAAGAAAATAAACCTGGACCGTACTCATTCAGGTCACGAATCCTTATGGCAGACCGCGGAATATATCACATACAGCATCTCCGGGCGGCTGCTGCATTCGGATTCGGTTCAGCCGTGCAGGACAGGCAAAACGGGAATCAGAAAGACGGCGGAGATCTTCCGGTAAATGAACCCGTGCAATCTGATTCTGTTTCTGCATCAGGACTGAATTACAGCACTATTACAGATTATGTTCAGACAGCACGCAGACGATTCTGGCAGTGTCTGGGTATTGGCGGAGCAGAGGCAGATTCAAAGACAGAACCTGATAAAATACCCGATAAAATAAAGAAAGGAAAAGCAGCCTGCTTTGCAGATTTCCCTTATGCATTTTCTTATTTTTTTATTAACGATATCTAAAATTGCTGACGCTGTGTGTGAGAGCATGGTATACTCCAGGTGTCTGAACAAATGAAAGGGGAAGTACAGTAATGCGAAAAAAACGGAATTTTTACAGACTGCTTGCGACCACAATCGCATGCATCGGCATAATCGCGATCGTGGCAGTCTGTTTGATTAAATTTATACCGACTTCGAAACGTATGAATGCTGAAGAGTATTTTACTTCATACGGTGTGGTCAGCGATACGGTGACGGATGGAGAAGGGACATCCACAGCACTGGGTGAGAACGAGGCGGTAGTTGTTCTGGAAGATCACATTGCACAGGAGCGGGCGCTGATCTTTGACGGCAGTGCCTATATTGATTATACACTCGTACAGAGTGAACTGAATTCCAGATTTCACTGGGATGCTTCTGCCGGACTGCTTCTGTTTACAACTGCAGATCAGATTTTTGAGATTTCACCGAATTCCACCATATATTCTGTTTCCGGAGAGACTTTTGATGCAGGGTACGAGATCCTGAAGACGACATCTTCCGGTATGTTCCTGTCAGCGAATTTTATGCAGCAGTACTCTGATCTCAAGTGTGAGATCTATGACTCACCGAGGCGTGTGGTAGTGACGTTCGGAAGTGAGACAGTTACGACGGCAGTTATGAGACGGGACAGTGTGGTAAGGTATCGCGGAGGAATCAAGAGTCTGATTCTGACCGAAGTGACAGAAGGCACGACCGTGACTGTGCTGGAGCAGATGGAGAACTGGTCGAAGATCCGCACACCGGACGGATATATCGGATACGTGAAGAACCGGCGCCTTAAGGAAGTGCAGGAGACAGTGAGGGAGACATATTATGCGGGCGTGGAATATACGAGCATACGCAGTGAAGATCCTGTGAATCTTGTATGGCATCAGATCAATTATCCGGAGATGAACGCGAATCTGGAGGATGACATTGCGAATATGACAGGTGTTAATGTGATCTCTCCGACCTGGTATTATCTCAGTGATAATACGGGAGAGATCCTGTCCTATGCAGATGCCTCCTATGTGGAGCGGGCACATGCGGCCGGACTGCAGGTGTGGGCACTGATCAGTAATTTCAGTCCGGATGTCAGCACGACGACGCTGCTTTCTTCGAGAACAGCCCGGCAAAAGGTGCAGAATTATCTTGTGGATCAGGCACTGGAGCTTGGATTTGACGGTATCAATATTGATTTTGAGGGAATTGCTCAGGAGGCAGGATACGATTACGTGCAGTTCATGCGTGAGCTGTCTATCCTGTGCCGGAAGAATGGCATTATCCTCTCCGTTGATGTGCCGGTTCCGATGGAGTTCAGCAGGCACTATAACAGAGAAGAGCTGGGCGTTGTCTGTGATTATGTGATCGTTATGGGATACGATGAGCACTATGCCGGTTCGGACATTGTGGGCAGCGTGGCTTCTATGGATTTCGAGATCAATGGAATTGAGAACATGCTGACTGAAGTTCCGAGAGAGAAGCTGGTCAGTGCAATTCCGTTCTATTCCAGACTGTGGTATACGACCACGCTGGCGGACGGCACGACTCAGGTGACCAGTGAGGCAGTATCCATGAGCAGAGCGGAGCAGATTCTTACAGAGAATGGTGTGAGTTCATCCTACGATGAGAGTACCGGACAGCAGTATGCTCAGTGGACGGAGGCAGACGGAACTCTCTGCCAGATCTGGCTGGAGGATGAGGAGTCTGTGACAGTGCGCGCGTCTATGGTCCGGGAGTATGGACTGGCCGGAATTGCGGCATGGGTGCTTGGAAGTGAACAGGACTTTGTATGGGATGTGATAAGTGCGAATATACGATAGGGTTGGAGCATGAACTCTGCAGGTATTGAATATACTGTGATAAAAGCATTCGGAGTAATTTGATGATCCGGAATATTTTTAAACTCAGATTCAAAATTCCATGGAAAAAGGCGGCGCTGCCACTGATGTTTGCGGCCGCCTTTTTTGCGGGCAGATCTGCTGCCGGAATCCGGGAGCAGTATACCGCAGCCCCGACTGCTGCTGTTTCCGAGCAGAGCAGTACACTTCTGGATAAAACTGTGTCAAAACAGTTCGCGCTTCAGTTTGCGGCGGAGGGCAACTGGGGCCTGAGTTTTCAGGAGGAAGGAAAACCGCCGGTGGCCAATGCAACGCGGGAGGAACTGGCACAGTACAACGCATGGTATTCATCTGATACAGAGGAGAAAATTATTTATCTGACCTTTGACTGCGGATATGAGAATGGAAATACACCGGCAATACTGTCAGCCTTGAAAAAACATAATGTTCCGGCGACGTTTTTTGTAGTCGGCAACTTTGTTTCAGATAATCCGGATCTGGTCAATCAGATGCTGGAGGAAGGGCATACGGTAGGCAACCATACGCGTCATCACCCGGATATGTCGCAGATTTCAGATATGGCTTCATTTAAGAAGGAGATTCAGGAGCTGGAACAGCTGTTTACAGATGCGACGGGACAGGAAATTTCCAAATTCTATCGTCCGCCTCAGGGCAAATACAGCGAAAGCAATCTTCAGATGGCCAAGGAGCTGGGATATCAGACTTTTTTCTGGAGTCTTGCGTATGTGGACTGGTATGAGAATGATCAGCCGACGAAGGAAGAGGCATTTGAAAAGCTGCTCGGCAGGATTCATCCAGGCGCGATCGTCCTTTTACATAATACGTCTTCGACGAACGGTGCAATTCTTGATGAACTGCTGACGAAATGGGAGGAGATGGGGTATACATTCGGAAGGCTGTCCGACCTGACGGCGGGACAGCCCGAATAGATTGAATCGTTTGAATTGCCTGAACAGTTCAGATAATTTAATCAGTTGAAATGAATCTGATCTCAAGCAGATATTATCGCATACTTTTTGTTTTATTGGAGCACGCTTCCATTCCGGCGAGAATTGCATTGCGGAATCCGGCTTTTTCCAGAGCAGCAACCGCTTCGATCGTTGTGCCGGCCGGTGAGCAGACCATATCCTTCAGTTCGCCCGGGTGGCTGCCGGTCTCGAGAACCATTTTGGCACTGCCGAGAACGGACTGTGCTGCAAGTCTGTATGCCTGACTGCGCGGGATACCGTCGCGAACGGCTCCGTCTGCCATGGCTTCGATGAGCATGAAAATGTAGGCCGGTGAGCTTCCGCTGACTGCGACAACTGCGTCAAGGAGACGTTCCGGCATGACTTCTGCGATACCGCAGGATTCCAGGAGCGTGAGAACCTGTGCCAGTTCCTCATCCGTTACGATAGAAGCCGGGCAGACTGCAGTCACACCTTCTCCGACCATGGCCGGAGTATTCGGCATGGTACGGATCAGCCGGATATTTTTGCCGAACCAGCCGGTGATCGTTTCAATGGATTTTCCCGGCGCAATGGAAACGATGATCTGTGTGTCAGTGACCACGTCCCGGATTTCCTTTATTACTTCTTCATAAAACTGCGGCTTTACTGCCAGAAAGACGATATCTGCTTTTGCCGCTTCTCTGTTATCAAGCGTTGTATGTATTCCGCAGGCAGAAGAGACCGCGTCAAGAGTTGACTGGTGAAGGGCAGAGGCGATGATCTCGTCCGGGGAAACAAGCTGTTTTTTCAGGATTCCTCCGAGGATAGCCTTTGCCATGTTGCCGCATCCGATAAAACCAAGTTTCATAATGAACACTTCCTCATTCAATATAGTAGTAGTGTTTAGAGTCCCTCTCCAGGGACTTTTTGTTTTTCACAGGTTTATATCATATGAAATTGCTTTGCATTTCATTTTGTAATGTTACATCAAGGACAGAGGGCTTGTCAATGGGAGAAGGCAGCCGGAACAGCGGAAAGAACGGCAGAACCGGTTGCAGAACCGGAGCTGATTCGTTATAATTAACCGGATTGAGCAATGTAAAACTCATATTGCAGGAGGGAGGCGCACACAATGGAAGAGAATCTGCCTGAAAAACTTAAGAAATACGGAAAATCGGATTTTTATCCGCTTCATATGCCGGGGCATAAGCGGCAGATCAGTTATTTTGAGCAACCCTTTGAGCTTGATATTACAGAGATAGACGGATTTGATAATCTGTTTCATGCGGAAGAGGTGCTGCTTGAAGCACAGCAGCGTGCGGCCGGGCTGTACGGAGCGGAGGAGACGTTTTATCTTGTCAATGGAAGCACGTGCGGAATTCTGGCAGCAGTGTCGGCTGCTGTACACCGGGGTGGACAGATCCTGATGGCGCGCAACTGTCACAAGGCTGCCTATCATGCTGTGCTTCTGAACGGACTGCATGCCCGGTATCTGTATCCGCCGGCGGATATGATGCGCGGAATTAACGGAAGCATATCTGTGGAAATGGTGCGCAGGATGCTGGAAGAGCACGGTGGAACGGATACATGTTCTGCGGAGTCTGATCTCTGCAAAAATCTGAATGAAGACAGACCGGGTCAGAGAAGATCAGATTCGGGAAAAAGCAGCGGGACAAATCGGGAGACAGAAGCTGTTCTGATCACATCGCCGACCTATGACGGAGTCGTATCGGATATTCGCGGAATAGCTGAAGTGGTGCATCGTGCCGGTGCCGTCCTCATTGTGGACGAAGCACATGGTGCGCATTTTGCCATGGATTCCAGTTTTCCGGAATCAGCTCTGGCATGCGGTGCGGATATTGTGATCAACAGTGTGCATAAGACACTTCCCAGTATGACACAGACGGCATTGCTGCATGTGCAGGGACCGTTCGTGGATCGGGATCGGCTGAAAAAATATCTGGGAGTCTATCAGAGCAGCAGTCCCAGTTATGTGTTGATGGCCGGAATTGATGCGTGCATCTGCATGATGCAAAAGGAACGGGGAGTACTGTATGGGGTGTTCCGGCAGCGGCTGGAGCGCCTGCGGACGGCATTGGAGCAGATGAAGGTACTTCATCTGGTGGACGGGAAGGAGTCGGAACTGTCGGCATATGAGTTTGACCGGTCAAAGGTACTGATCTCAACGGAGAAAAGCAGTATCAACGGACCGGAGCTGGCCCGGATTCTTCGGGAACAGTATCACCTGGAAGTGGAGATGGCGGCGCAGCAGTATGTGACGGCGATCATGACAGTGGCCGATACGGAAGAAGGATTTGAGCGGCTGGCAGCGGCACTGCTGGAGATTGATGCGAAGCTTGATCCGGCGGATGAAAAGACAGAACAGTTGGCGGCGGAGCTGCCTTCGCATCGCAGCGAGGCCGTTCTTACAATAACAGAAGCAGATGACGCACCACAGGAGCAGATTCCGGTTTCAGAAAGTGCCGGAAGGATATCAGCAGAATTTGTCTATCTGTATCCGCCCGGCATCCCGATTCTCGTTCCGGGAGAGCGGATTCCGAAGGGACTGCAGGAGCTGATGAATTACGACAGAGAGATCGGTCTTTCTGTACAGGGACTGGCGGATTACACTGGCAGAAGCATTCAGGTAGTAAAAGAACCGGCTGCAGAATAAAGGGGAAAAGTATGGGAAAATTATTTTATATTATGGGAAAGAGCTCTTCCGGCAAGGATACCATTTATGAGGAAGTGCTCGCGAGAAAAGAGCTGAATCTTCAGCCGTTCATTATGTATACGACCCGGCCGATCCGGGCAAAGGAGACGGATGGAGTGCAGTATCATTTTGTGACCGTGGAGGAACTGCACAGAATGCAGGAGACGGGAAAGGTGATCGAGCTGCGGGTCTACGATACTGTCTACGGACCGTGGTATTATTTTACGGCGGACGGCGATACTGTGGATATGGATCACTGTAATTATCTGGCGCTCGGTACGCTGGAATCTTATAAAAAGATCAGAGCTTATTACGGCGCAGAAAAAGTTGTGCCGATCTATATAGAAGTGGAGGATGGAATGCGCCTGGAGCGATCCATCAAACGTGAAAAGAAACAGGCTGTGCCGAATTTTGATGAAGTGTGCCGCAGATATCTTGCGGATCAGAAGGATTTTTCAGAGGAACGTATTGCGGAGGCCGGGATCGGGAGACGTTTTCAGAATAATGCAGAGCGGGAGATCTGCATGGACGAAGTGGCCTCATATATTTCTGCTGTTCTTTCCGAAGATGTGACTGAACAGTGATCACAGAATGCGTGTCTGAATAATGAGAACACTGCTTCACAGAAACGGCAGAATGTGCTATACTTAATTGATGCCCGAACGTACGTCTGATGGCGGTGCGCAGGGCAATGCACATGAACCAGGAGGGCCGTGCGGCATGCAGCCGGACGGAGCAGGATGAAATCCGGTGCAGAACGGAGGGGGCAGCGATGGCAGGATTTAAGGACATTATCGGGCACAAAAAAGAGATTGCGCATCTGGAACAGGCAATCAGGGCGGGCAAGGTCAGCCATGCGTATATATTTAACGGGGAGAAGGGAACCGGCAAGCGGACTCTGGCAGATGCATTTGCAATGACACTGCAGTGTACCGGTGAGGGTGAGCGCCCGTGCGGGACATGCCATTCCTGCAGACAGGCTGCCGGAGGGAACCATCCGGATATCATTTATGTGGGTCATGAGAAGCCGACCAGCATTGGTGTGGAGGATGTCCGCACACAGCTGACGGATGATATTATGATCCGTCCGTACAACGGCAATTACAAGATTTATATTATTTCAGACGCTGAGAAGATGACGCAGCAGGCGCAGAATGCGATCCTGAAGACTATCGAGGAGCCGCCCGAGTATGCGGTGATCATTCTGCTGACAACGAATGAGCAGATGTTCCTCGATACGATCCGGTCCAGATGTGTCGTACTGAATCTGAAGCCGGTGCCGGATGAGAAAGTGAAGGAATACCTGATGGAGCAGATTCAGGTGCCGGATTATCAGGCAGATATCTGTGCGGCATTTGCGCAGGGCAATATCGGCAAGGCGGTGCGGCTGGCATCGTCCGAGGACTTTTCTTCCATCAAGGCATCCGCCATGTCACTGATCCGCAAAGCAGGTGAGATGGAGATCAGCGATCTGATCGATTATGTCAAAGAAGTCCAGGAATACAAGGTAACGATTCAGGATTATCTTGATATTCTGGCACTGTGGTACCGTGATATGGTCTATTACAAGGCGACAAAGGATATCGACGGTATTGTGTTCAAGGACGAACTGCGCACGATTCGTGAGACAGTCAAGAAATGTTCCTACGAAGGTGCGGAGGAAGTCATGAAGGCTATTGAGAATGCGAAGACGCGTCTGAATGCCAACGTTAATTTTGATCTGACAATGGAGCTTCTGTTCCTTGTCATTAAGGAGAATATTCATGGTTAAGATAGTAGGAGTCAGATTCCGCAACGCAGGCAAGGTGTATTACTTTGATCCGAAGAATTACAAGATCAAGCCGGGAGATCACGTGATCGTGGAGACTGCGCGCGGAGTGGAATACGGTACGGTCGTAGGCGGACTGCGCAGCGTCGAGGAGGACAAGCTGATACAGCCGCTCAAGCCGGTCATCCGGGTAGCTACACCGGATGATGATGCGCGCGCACAGAAGAACCGCGCAAAGGAGAAGGATGCCATGCGCATCTGCTTCGAGAAGATTAAAAAGCACGGTCTGGAGATGAAACTGATCGATGCGGAATATACATTTGATAATAATAAGGTATTGTTTTATTTTACAGCCGACGGACGTATCGATTTCCGTGAGCTGGTAAAGGATCTGGCAGCAGTCTTCAAGATGCGAATCGAGCTTCGTCAGATCGGTGTCCGCGATGAGACAAAGATTCTCGGAGGCATCGGTATCTGCGGACGTGTGCTCTGCTGCAATTCCTTCCTTTCTGAGTTTGCGCCGGTATCCATCAAGATGGCAAAGGAGCAGAATCTTTCTCTGAATCCGACCAAGATTTCAGGAGTCTGCGGACGACTGATGTGCTGTCTGAAGAATGAGGAGGATACGTATGAGTATCTGAACAGCAGGCTGCCGGGTATCGGAGATACAGTCACGACACTGGACGGACTGAAGGGTGAGGTCCAGAGCGTCAATGTTCTGCGTCAGAGAGTGAAGGTTCTGGTCGAGGTAAATGAGGAAAAAGAACTGCAGGAATACGATGCAAGTGAACTGAAATTCAAGCCGAGACGCCGCAAGGAAAAGGGCGGCAAGGGCGGTCAGGTGGACAAAGAGCTCAAGGAGCTCGAGGCACTGGAGAAAAAAGAAGGGAAATCAAAGCTGAATGATTAATCTGAAGGATGGAGAACGTCTGGACGATCTGCACCGTAATGGGTACCGGATCATTCAGAATGAAAAGCTGTTCTGCTTCGGCATGGATGCTGTACTGCTCTCCGGTTTTGCCCGGGTAAAGGAAGGCGGCCGTGCGCTGGATCTCGGTACAGGGACGGGAATCATTCCGATCCTGCTGGCTGCGAAGACACCAGGAGAACACTTTACGGGACTGGAGATTTCTGCAATCAGTTCCGACATGGCCCGCAGGAGCGTTGCCCTGAATGGACTGGAACAGCGGATAGAAATTGTTCAGGGAGATATTAAGGAAGCCGGTGAGCTGTTTGCTCCGGCTTCTTTTGACACCGTTACGTCGAATCCGCCGTATATGATCGGACAGCACGGTCTGGTCAATCCGGATGTGGAAAAGGCGGCAGCGCGTCACGAAATTCTGTGCACGCTGGAGGATGTGGTAAAGGCAGCAGCCAGGCTGGTGAAGCCGGGCGGACATTTTTATATGGTACACAGACCGTTTCGTCTGGCGGAGATCATCTGTACGCTGACAAGGTACCGCCTGGAGCCAAAGCGTATGCAGCTCGTCTATCCATTTGTGGACAAGGAGCCGAATATGGTGCTGATCGAAGCGGTGCGCGGCGGGAAATCACGGATGACGGTAGAAAAGCCTCTGATCGTGTATGAGAAGACGGGCGTATATACGGAGGAAATCACCGGGCTGTACGGATATTGAGGTGTCTGTGCTGTACGGGAAGAATGCGGGCAGTGAGAGCAGCCGGAACTGAGCACGAAAGGGCAGAAGACAGTAAGAACAGCGGAGCTGAGCCGGGAAGGACCGCAGGTGGTGTAAGAACAGCGGAACTGAGCAGCAGGAGAAGCTGGCCTGCCCGGAAATGAGAAAAGAAAGGTTTGGTGACGTATGGAGAAGGGGATGCTTTATCTTTGTGCAACTCCCATAGGAAACCTGGAGGATATCACCATGCGTGTTATCCGTATATTAAAGGAAGTGGATCTGATTGCAGCCGAAGATACGCGCAACAGTATCCGCTTACTGAATCATTTTGAGATAAAGACACCGATGACCAGTTATCATGAGTACAACCGGATCGAGAAGGCACATGTCCTGATCAGCAAAATGCTGGAAGGAAAGAACGTTGCACTGATTACCGATGCGGGTACACCGGGCATCTCCGATCCGGGAGAGGATCTGGTCAGACTGTGCTATGAGGCCGGAATAGAGGTGACTTCGCTGCCGGGTGCCTGCGCCTGTGTGACTGCGCTGACTATTTCCGGGCTGCCGACGAGGCGCTTCTGCTTCGAGGCATTTCTTCCGATGGAGAAGAAAGAACGGCAGCAGGTTCTGGAGGAACTGAAGACAGAAACACGTACGACTATTCTTTATGAGGCACCGCACCGTCTGCAGAAGACGCTGGCAGAGCTGAGTGAGGTACTGGGCAATCGCCGTGCAACTATCTGCCGTGAACTGACAAAGAAGCATGAGACTGCATTTCGGACAACGCTGCAGGAGGCTGCCTCCTATTATACGGCCAATGAACCCAGGGGTGAGTGTGTGATCGTCATGGAAGGCCGAAGCCGGAACGAGATGATCCGTGAGGAACAGCGCAAATGGGAAGACATGAGTGTTGCAGAGCATGTGAAATATTATACAGATCAGGGCATGGACCGCAAAGAGGCAATGAAGCAGGCAGGGAAGGATCGCGGAGTTCCGAAACGGGAGATTTATGCGCGACTGCTGGAGGAAGTATGATCAGGGTAATTTTGTGGGATATTGACGGCACTCTTTTGAACTTCGGGATGTCGGAAGAGTATGCGATCCGAAAATGTTTTTCTGTTTTCGAACTGGGAGAATGCACAGATGAGATGCTTGCACGCTATTCTGCGATCAACCGCACATATTGGGAGCGCCTGGAGCGCCGTGAACTGACGCGGGAGCAGGTGCTGATCGGAAGATTCCGCGAGTTCTTTGAAAAAGAGGGAATTGATATTAGCGGAGCTGAGGCATTTAATGCAGAGTATCAGATACGTCTGGGTGATCGTGCATTTTTTAATGAAAATGGAGATAAAGTGGTAAAACAGCTGAAAGACCGTGTGAAGCAGTATGCAGTGACGAACGGTACGATCGTCGCGCAGGAACGAAAGCTGAAGCTGTCAGGTCTGGACAGGCTGTTTGACGGAGTTTTTATTTCCGAACAGATTGGTTCTGACAAACCGAATTCCGGATTCTTCGATGCGGTCTGGAGTGAGATTGGATATTATGAGAAAGAGGAAGTGCTGATCGTCGGAGATTCTCTTACGAGTGATATTCAGGGAGGCAATAATGCAGGCATTCTCTGCTGCTGGTATAATCCGGCGGGGCATGTGAATGAGAAGGGACTGCGCGTGGACTGGGAAGTGAGCAGTCTGGAGCAAATTGTCTCGATAGTGAAAACGGCAGACTGATTCAGGACAGATTTGCGGGCAGATACGCTTTCGATGATACGGATTGCATCGGATGATTGGATAAATGTCCGAAGAACAGACAGATAATCTGAAAAATTAAGAATGGGAGTGTCAATGAGGCGGCTGCTGCCCTGTATGGGGCAGCGGCCCTTTTACATACCGAAAGGTCTTGTCCGGCTGAACTGCGAAATTTTTGCAGTGCGGCCGTTTTTTGCCTACCACAGATATTCTTCGCTCCATTCCAGGAATTCTCCTGTATTGGCATTGATCTCGAAATCATACTCCTTCTGATCGTAGATCAGTTCACCGTCGTAGACGGATAAACCGTCGTCTGTTTCCAGATTGATGCGTAAATTGTTCTCCGCAGCGCCTTCTACACGGTTCAGAACCGCTTTTTTTGCATCTTCGATGGAGTATGCTGCAGTCTCCTTCCGGGCCTGTGCTGTATTGTTCTGTGTATCAGTATTCTGCGTATTGGTGTCCTGTGTATTGGTATTCTGTGAATCAGTGTTCTGGGCATTGGTTCCCTGTGTGTTGGTATTCTTCGCATCGGTGTCCTTGGTACTGCTGTACTGCGCGCTGCTGTTTGATGAGCCGCTGCCGCTTTGCGCACCGCATCCGGTCAGTACGGAGGCGATAGACGATACAATGAGTGTAATGGTTAACAGATTTTTTTTCATACTGTACAGTCTCCTTTTACTGATATTTACAGGAATAGTATTCCCGTATGCGCTGCCGCCATACATATGATATAATGTGATGCAGACAGAAACATTTCCACGGGGCACCTGTGGTGCAGCGAGTCCGGACTGGAGATGGGCTGTAATTATAACGATAACTGTAGCTGAACAGACAAGACAAGGAGCACACTTATGAAATTGCTGGTAATTGACTGCTGCATCCGCGGCGAACTTTCCGGAACACGGAAATTGTATGAAGCATATCTGAAGACACTGGGACCGGATATTGAGATTGAGCGGCTGTATCTGTGTGAACAGGAACTGAAGCCGTACGGAATGGAGGATATTACGAAAAGGACCGCACTTCTGGAGGAGGGAAATACCATCCATGAAATATTCCGCTATGCGCACCAGTTTGTAAATGCGGACCGGATTCTGATAGGAGCCCCGTACTGGGACTGGTCCTTCCCGTCTCTGCTGAAGGTATATCTGGAACAGGTATCTGTGTCGGGACTGACCTTCCGCTATGAGGGATCGAAGTGCATCGGACAGTGCCGTGCCGATAAAATTCTGTATTTCTCTACCTGCGGCGGATTTGTGGAACAGACGCATCAGGGCGTGGAATATATGAAGGAGATCGGTTCCATGTTCGGAATCCCGGAAGTGGAGGCCTATACGGTAGAGGGGCTTGATATCGAGCCGGAAAAAAGAGAAGAACTGCTGGAACAGGGAATCCGGCGGATGCTTGAAATGGTGAAAGAAAAGAACGGGCAGTGAACAGGAAAAATGCTGACGAAAATCCCCCGAATGGAGACAACGAAACGGTGACGGGAAATATGCCGAATAGAGACAACGGAACGGTTGGCGGGAAACATGCCGAATGGAGACAACGGGATGTCTGCCGGGAATATCCCCATAGGAAAGCGAAGGGGACAGCCATTGTCTGAACAGATCAAATGACAAGGAGGAAATAAAATGGAAGCAAAACAGCTGACGCAGTCGGAATGCGCGACAGAGAAGCTGTTCTATACGGACAGCTATATGCAG
>JBGVDJ010000020.1:0-74899 GCA_045119335.1 Candidatus Choladousia sp.
TCCGTCTACGCTCCCTTTACACCCAGTAAATCCGGATAACGCTTGCTCCATACGTATTACCGCGGCTGCTGGCACGTATTTAGCCGGAGCTTCTTAGTCAGGTACCGTCATTTTCTTCCCTGCTGATAGAGCTTTACATACCGAAATACTTCATCGCTCACGCGGCGTCGCTGCATCAGGCTTGCGCCCATTGTGCAATATTCCCCACTGCTGCCTCCCGTAGGAGTTTGGGCCGTGTCTCAGTCCCAATGTGGCCGGTCACCCTCTCAGGTCGGCTATGGATCGTCGCCTTGGTAGGCCGTTACCCCACCAACCAGCTAATCCAACGCGGGCCCATCTCGTACCACCGGAGTTTTTCACACTGCTTCATGCGAAGCTGTGCGCTTATGCGGTATTAGCAGTCATTTCTAACTGTTGTCCCCCTGTACGAGGCAGGTTGCCCACGCGTTACTCACCCGTCCGCCACTAAGTCATTTGCTCTTTCAACCGAAGTCTCAATCACAAATGCTTCGTTCGACTTGCATGTGTTAAGCACGCCGCCAGCGTTCATCCTGAGCCAGGATCAAACTCTCTGTAAAAATGTTTGATTCGGTCAAGATAACTACTTGGCTATCTTTTCCTTTACTGTTTTAAAGGTCAGTTCCTTAAAAATATAACTCTTTTAGAATCTTTTCAAGGTTGTTTCACTGTTCAGTTATCAATGTTCTCTGTTCTGTTCTCTTGTCGAGCAACTTCTATATCTTATCAGATGTTGTTCTATTTGTCAAGAACTTTTTTCATCTTTTTAAAACTTTTTTGAAGTTTTATGATGATTTGTTTTGGTTTTGTTTGTGCTCTGCTGTTTCCCTCAGCAGCGAAGACAATAATATCACCAGATTCGATTTTTGTCAACAACAATTTTAAACTTTTTTCAACTTTTTTGTACTGCCGTGCAACCCCTGCTCTGCAAACAAAAACGTCCTGTTCCCATTACCCGTTTTCCCATTACGCACATATTCTTCCCGGCAATCGCACGGTATTTCTATTCTCACCAATAAGGCCGTCAAAACTCAAAAAAAAGACAGGCCTTTATTTTGCCTGTCTCAATCTTCTTTAAAACCCCAGAGTGCCGGTTCCTGCATTTTGACTCCTAGCCTAAGCCAGGTGGGTATCCGCAGCACAGCTTCCTGTCTTCCACTGCAAACGGAGGCCTGACATTCCACTGCGCGATATAGGAATCCCATAAAAGTAAATGTAGGTTCAAAATAACAGGATTGTCGCACACCCCAGGAAAACTTATCTGAGATAAGTATACTCCAGTATATGCTGTTTCGCAATAAAATTTTCACGGATCCTGACGGAATCTTCTGGGAATTTTCACCGTTACATCAGTGTCTCATATGTAGCGCGAACAGCCTTGATGAATTCTTCGCTGTTCAGTACCGTTACATTTTCGAGAGAAGTAATCAGTGCCAGATCTTTCGTCATCCTGCCGCTCTCAATTGTCTGGATCACAGCCTGCTCCATACGGTCAGCAAACTGGCACAGTTCTGCAATACCATCCAGTTCACCGCGCTTGCGGAGTGCACCGGTCCATGCAAAGATCGTCGCCACAGAGTTGGTAGAGGTCTCCTCTCCTTTCAGATGCTTGTAGTAATGACGCTGCACAGTACCGTGTGCTGCTTCATACTCATAATTCCCATCCGGAGAAACAAGCACAGATGTCATCATTGCAAGAGAGCCGAACGCTGAGGAAACCATGTCGCTCATAACGTCACCGTCATAATTCTTGCATGCCCAGATAAATCCGCCTTCTGACTTCATCACACGTGCAACGGCATCATCAATCAGTGTATAGAAATATGTGATACCTGCCCCGGCAAATTTCTCCTTATATTCAGCATCATAAATTTCCTGGAAAATATCCTTGAACGTGTGGTCATACTTTTTGGAAATGGTATCCTTTGTTGCAAACCACATATCCTGCTTCGTATCCAAGGCATAGTTGAAACAGCTTCTTGCAAAGCTGGAAATAGACTTGTCCAGATTATGCATGCCCTGCAGTACGCCCGGACCCTTGAATTCAAAAACAGTCTCCCGGATTTCTGTACCGTCCTCACCTGTAAATACAAGTTCGGCCTTGCCCGGTCCCGGCACGTCAATCTCTGTATTTTTGTAAACATCACCGTATGCATGTCTTGCAATAGTAATCGGTTTTTTCCAGCTTCTTACGTACGGTTCGATTCCTTTTACAATGATCGGAGCACGAAATACGGTTCCGTCAAGGATGGCACGAATCGTTCCGTTCGGACTCTTCCACATCTCCTTCAGATCATATTCTGTCATTCTGGCTGCGTTCGGAGTAATGGTAGCACATTTAACCGCTACACCGTATTTTTTGTTGGCATTTGCGCTGTCGATCGTTACCTGATCATCCGTCGCATTTCTGTTCTCCAGTCCCAGATCATAATATTCGCTCTTCAGATCAATGTATGGATAAATCAGTTCATCCTTGATCATCTTCCAGAGAATTCTTGTCATCTCATCGCCATCCATCTCGACGATCGGGGTAATCATTTTAATCTTTTCCATAATTTTCTCCTCACTCTTTTCTGGCGCCCCCCTGCCACACTGCGGTAGTCTTTGGAGGTTTTGTAGATTTTAACACTTTATCGCGCTGCCGTCAATTCTTTACTCTTCTTCCTTCGCCCAGTCGAAGGAATAACGCACCGCTTTTTTCCATCCGCGCAGACGCTTCTCACATTCCTCCGGTTCCATGACCGGTGCAAAGCAGCGGTCTGTCTGCCAGTTTGCCTGGATCTCGTCAATACTTTTCCAGTAACCGACTGCAAGTCCGGCCAGATAGGCAGCTCCCACAGCGGTAGTCTCAATGCAGCGCGGCCGCAGTACCTTCTCCTGAATAATATCCGCCTGGCACTGCATCAGGAAATTGTTGGCGCTCGCACCGCCGTCCACTTTCAATTCCGTAAGGCGGATTCCCGAATCAGCCTCCATAGCGCGGATAACATCGTTCGTCTGGTATGCCAGTGACTCCAGAGTTGCCCGTACAATGTGATATTTGTTAACGCCGCGCGTGATTCCGACAATACAGCCGCGTGCATACTGATCCCAGTACGGTGCCCCCAGTCCGGTAAATGCCGGGACAACATAACATCCATTCGTATCCTTCACGCGACCGGCAATCCACTCTGTATCCGGTGCCGAATCAATCAGGTGCATCTCATCGCGCAGCCACTGAATCGCAGCTCCCGCCACGAAAATGGAACCTTCCAGAGCATAGGTCACTTTCCCGTTCAGTCCCCACGCAATCGTTGTAACGAGACCATTGCTGGAGAATACAGGACGGTCTCCCGTATTCATCAGCAGGAATCCTCCTGTTCCGTATGTATTCTTGACCGCTCCGCGTTCAAAGCAGGCCTGTCCGAACAATGCCGCCTGCTGATCGCCTGCGGCACCGGCAATCGGTATTTCCCCTCCAAGGAATCCCGGGTCTGTCACACCATAGACCGCACTGGATGCCACTACCTTCGGCAGCATACATTTCGGGATTGAAAGTTCCCGGAGAATCTCATCATCCCATTCCAGCGTATTGATATTGAAGAGCATTGTGCGGGACGCATTGGAATAATCCGTAACATGGGCAGCACCCTTCGTCAGCTTCCAGATCAGCCATGTTTCCACCGTTCCAAACAGCAGCTCACCGGCCTCTGCACGCTCTCTGGCACCTTCGACGTGATCAAGTATCCATCTGATCTTGGTCGCAGAAAAATAAGCATCGATAACAAGCCCGGTCTTCTCACGGAATTTCTCTGTCAGTCCTCTGGCTTTCAGTTCATCACAGTATTCTGCAGTCCTCCGACATTGCCAGACAATAGCGTGGCAGACCGGAACCCCTGTATTTTTGTCCCAGACGATTACCGTTTCGCGCTGATTCGTGATACCGAGCGCCGCAATATCCGACGCAGAAACCCCTATCTTGGACATAGCTTCCACAGCCACTCCGAGCTGCGTTGACCAGATTTCATCTGCATCATGCTCCACCCACCCCGGCTTCGGGAAATGCTGAGTGAACTCTTTCTGCGCAACGCTGCAGATGGTTCCATTCTGATCGAACAGAATACAGCGGTTGCTTGTCGTTCCGGCATCCAGTGCCATAATATATTTTCCCATTCGTTTTTCCTCCAATATTCAACAGTATGCTTAATCCCCTGATTCGTTCCCCATTACGCACTTTCTTTCTGTTATCTTACAACAGAAACATTGGATACGCAACTGCACTTTCGCCATACTATGCAGAAGTTCCTGCTGTTTCCCTTCCAATCTGTTCATCCCTGCTGCACAGAAGTTTCTGCTGCTTCCGTCCGACTCCATTTCTCCCTGCCGCAGTTTTATCTCGCTATATCATATTTTTACTGTATCATATTTTTTGCTGTATCATGTTTTTGCTGTATCATGTTTTTTGCTGTATCATGTTTTTGCTGCATCGTGTTCTTGTTATATCATGTTTTCGCTGTATCACATTTTTTGCTGCATCGTGTTTCCCGTCTTATGTCCGCAGGTGAACAAGTCTGCGTAGATCCGGCATACCCCAACCCTGACGGTTCTTCGGATACCCAAGATCGACAGCCGTATCCTTCAGCCGCATTTTGACCGCAACGTTGGTGAGCTCAGGCTCACGTTCAAGCAGCAATGCTACGGCGCCCGCCACTGCCGGAGCTGCCATGGAAGTGCCGCTCTTTGCAGCATAGTATCTGCCCCTGGTCCAGGACGTGGAGCATGATATGATCTCTGTTCCGGGAGCCACCACCTCCGGTTTACAGATACATTCCTGTGTCGGACCGCAGCCGGAATATGCTGCATTTCCATACGGCGGCTGATAACGAAACTGGTCAGACGCGCCTACGGTTATCACCTTTCTGCTGTTACCTGGCACTGTAATGCTCATTGGTTCCGGTCCCATATTGCCGGCGGCCACAACAACGACAAGACCGCTGTCCCATGCCTGTTCAACCCGGGATACCAGCTGCTCGGCTCCCTTATCCTTTACGTTTTTTGTCGTTCCTGCTGATATGTTCAGGATTCGGATTCCGTACTGTTCTCTGTGTCGAATTGTCCAGTCAATGGCCGCAATAATATTGGCGAGACTTCCCTGTCCATAACGGTCAAGCACCTTCAGATGAATCAGGCCGCATCCCGGCGCGATTCCCCGATACCTGCCCTGGCTGCTTCTCCCATCCCCTCCGAGAATTCCCGATACATGGCTTCCATGCGATGCATCATCGTAGCACGTCTCCCGACCATTTACAAAATCTTTAAAAAACAGGATTCTTCCTGCGTAATCCGGATGCATACAGATTCCTGTATCCAGTATGGCTGCAGTCACGCCTTTTCCTGTAATACCTGCCTGATGCACTTCATCCGCATGCAGTTTTGCTCTCATACGTTCCATACTGTTAACCTCCTGACCTGCCCTGGCTGAAATTGCTTCTGTTTTTATAGATAAATGTGGGATACTACTGAGAATACCGCTTGAATCAGTCCGGTGGGCTGTTAATTCCGGGATACTCCTGAGTATAAAATATGTAATTCTTCTCAGCCGCGTCACAGTTAGCCGAAAAGAACTTTTTTTAGCTTTGCCGAACGTTTTTTTTATGTTATAATATGAACACTTATCCAGTCCTGACTGCAGATATTGGGTCGGATAATCGGGAATCTACACCATTATGAAATTTTAATGTACTGAGGGGTATTTGTATGAACATAAATGAATCAGCTGAAAACTATCTCGAAACCATCCTGATACTCAGCCAGAGGCTTCCGGTCGTTCGGTCTGTCGATATCGCCAACGAACTCGGTTACAAAAAGTCCAGCGTCAGCATCGCCATGAAAAATCTTCGTGAGAAGCAGCATATCACCGTGGCTGACTCTGGTTATATCTATCTGACTGATTCCGGACGTGCAATTGCGGAAGAAATTTATGAACGCCATCAGCTTCTTTCTTCCTGGCTCATTGCACTTGGTGTAGATCCGGAAGTAGCAGCAGAAGATGCCTGCAAGATGGAGCATGTGATTAGCCGGGAAAGTTTTGAAGCGATCAAGCGCCACGCCAACCACAGCACAAAGTAATATTCAGCCGGAGAACAGGTTCTGTTCCCCGGCTTTTTTCTCATAGGATATAAAAATTCACCTTTTGTGCCACGCACAATACGGAGATACCTATGGATCAATCGTTTCTTTCTGCAACGCAGACACCACCCACTTCACCCGCCATATCAGAAGATTACTCCGATATTATTTTTCGTTATCGGACTTCTCCGGATGTACTTCTTCAGGATCTGAGCCGGTATACACCTCAGATCGTGGATACACAGTACAGCATTCTCCATGCACCGCTGACGGAGCATCTCGCCACTTCGGAAGAAATCGGATATGCCAGCGTCCCGAAACTTTATACCTTTATCGACACGGTCAGCCTGGAAGCCTCGGGCATTCTCGCGATTCAGCTCCAGCCATACCTGGCTCTGACCGGCAGAGGTGTGCTCATGGGATTTCTTGATTCCGGAATTGATTATACTCATCCTGCTTTTCGCAATCCGGATGGCACTACACGTATTCTGCGTATCTGGGATCAGACGGACCAGACCGGCAATACTCCTGCAGGTATGAATTACGGTACAGAATACACGGATGTTCAGCTGAACGAAGCACTGTTCTCTGCCGACTCTGCATCCGTGGTCCCGGAACAGGATACAAACGGACACGGAACCTCCGCAGCCGGAATCGCCTGCGGCAGTGCTGATCCGGACAATGACTTTACAGGCGCCGCACCGAACTGCGGAATCCTTTTTGTCCGTCTGAAAGAAGCAAAGCAGTATCTGCGCGATTATTTTCTGATTCCCGAAAATGCTACCGCCTATCAGGAAAATGATCTGATGCTGGGAATCCGGTATATGGTGGATATCTCCCGTCAGCTCCGGATGCCGCTCATCATCTGTATCACGCTCGGCACGAATCAGGGCGGACATACCGGTACGACTCCGTTTGAAAATGTTCTGACATCCGCACAGTTCAACAGCGGTATCTGTGTCATTACCGGAACAGGCAACGAAGGAGGCAAAGGGCATCATTTCTACGGAAGGTTGGAGAACAGGGAGGCCTCAACGGAAGTCGAGCTGCTGGTGGACGAGGAAACCAGCGGGTTCACGATCGAATTCTGGGCTGATGCGCCGGATCTTTTCAGCATTGGCTTCACTTCCCCTCTCGGCGAGACGATACAGCCGGTCCAACCGCGCACCAATACAAGTCTGGACTTCAGTTTTCTGCTGGAATACAGTCGGATCACCCTCTCCTATTTTGTGGTTGAAATGCTCAGCGGAGCCCAACTGGCACTAATTCGGTTCCGTACCCCCACACCGGGGATCTGGCGAATCCGTGTTGTCAGCAAAAATCACGTCAGCGGTGTATTCCACATGTGGCTTCCGATTTCCGGTCTGGTAGACCCTGCAATCCGTTTCTATGCTCCCAGCGCGGATACCACGCTCGTCACTCCGTCCTGTGCTTCCTCTGTCATTACCGCCAGCACGTATAATGCTTACAACAACAGTCTCTATATTAACTCAGGACGCGGATATACCCGAAACGGCCTGATCAAACCTGACTTTGCCGCTCCCGGTGTCAATCTGAGTGCACCGGTTCCGGGCGGACGATATTCGGCTCTTACCGGTTCCTGTGCCGCTTCTGCTCTGACTGCAGGTGCGGCAGCTCTGCTGATGGAGGGCGGACTCCGCCGTGATATTCCCAGATACTTCACCACAGCTGAAATCAGGAGCCTGTTTCTTCGCGGTACGCAGCGCAGCTATGCTGCCTCCTATCCGAACCGTGAATGGGGATATGGGACAATGAATATTTATGAAACATTTGAATCTTTTCTTCGCTCCTGATGAATGCAAAATAATTTCTGTTCTTCTGTAACACCAGGTTTGGTTTCGCATATGATACAGTGTAAATGAAATTTCGGAGGAAAACGAAATGAGTGATTTAACTGCAACAAACTGTGGATGCGATTGTGACAGAAATAACGGATGTTCCTGGATCTGGATCCTCCTGCTTCTGTCCTGCTGCGGATGCGGCAACAGTGGCCTCTTCGGACTTAACAACAACGGCTGCGGCGACAACTGCTGCTGGATCATCATCATCCTGCTGTTCTTCTGCGGCGGATGCGGCAACTCTCTGTTTAGCGGAAACGGCTGCGGCAACAACTGCGGATGCTAATCTGATCATGCTGACAAACCGGAACACGGCTTAGCCTGTTCTCAATCTTTGCCTGCGCGGACTGTACTGCCGCGCAGGCATATGGAAAATCCAGAAAGTTTCTGCTGTAAAGCAGTTATAAAAACGGGTCGGGAATTCACTCCCGGCCCTGTTTTTCGGCTTTTACCTGTTTTTCATCTGTGACCTTAGTCTGGATGACGGAATCGCCTGTCTTTCTCTGGCTTCCTGCTGCTTTTGTTCTGCTTCCGCCTTCGCCAGCCTGCCCTGTTCGATACATTCCTCATCTATCTCATAAAACGCATTCCCGTCCAGTATTGTCCGCGTCTTCATTTCGTTTACCCCTTTTTCTTTACCATATTCTTTTTTTCCTCTTGTGCAACTCTTTCCATGTTAAATCTGACGTTCTGCCAGACGTGGCGCTGCCGTCCCGCCATTTGATCACCTTTGTTTATATTGGATCATAAAACGATCAGACAAGCCATCTGAAATCGAGCAAACTTTTCCGTTCTCCTTCACATATTTCTGCATTCCTGCACATATATATAGAAAAAACAGTTCCGGAGCCATTATGCTGACACCACTGGATCAAATCGCCACACAAAATCACCTGCAGCTTGCCAAGGCAGCTGTCCCGTATCTTCCACCACAGAATCAGCAGTTTCTTTCTGTCATGATCAAGGTCATGGAACTGCAGAACATCGTCCGCTTTTACAATCAGAACCAGTCCTTTGTCGGCGCATGCAGCACCGGCTCCGAGTCGCCCGGTATTCTGGATATCCTGACGGATATGCGAAATTACTGCGAGGGAAGTGACCAGACTATGCTGGATCAGTGGATACAGATTGCCGGAACAATGGAGCTGTATTCCATCTTCGCACACGCGCCGGAAAATGAAAGCATATAATAAAGAAACCCTTATATTCTGATCTTGAAAGGAGTCTGTTATGAGTGATGAATCCTGGATGAATAACCCCGCCCTCGGCGGAATTGACCCGTCCAAGCTGCAGATGCTCTCTTCCCTTGCCGAACAGATGCAGGGAAAGAATCAGAATGAAATCCTGCCATTTCTGATGTCCGCCGCATCCCAGTCTCAGTCAGGAAGCATGTCCTTTGATTCTTCTGAAGCGGATGCCATTATCAATGTCTTGAAAATAGGCAAATCTCCGCAGGAGATTCAGCGGATTGACCGGATCTGTGCTTTAATGAAACAGTTTCGCAAAGCATAAAAAAACAGTGCGCTCCTCACAGAGCGTTTGTTTCACAGGAGATCATGTTTCCTGATGAAATGAAAAATGGAACAGGATGCGGCATTTTGCAGCATCCTGTTCCATTTTTTATAATATTTTTACAATTATTTTTTGTCCCGCGGTTCTGATATCGCATCCGCTATTTTACACTGTGCTGATCATGCTTTGACAGTTTCGCTGTATACAGTCTGTCCAGACGTCTGTTCAGCAGTTTTAGTGCCTGTTCACATGCACATGCGCGAACGGTATCTCTGTCACCTTCAAAATGAAATTTTTTCACCTTGACTTTCCCGTCGATACAGCAACCGATATATACCAGTCCTACCGGTTCTCCTGAACCCGTATCCGGTCCGGCATATCCTGTCACTGATACACTGCAGTCGGAATTTGCCGCAGCTGCTCCGCCTGCTGCCATTTCCCCGGCCGTCTGGCTGCTCACTGCAGTATATTTCTTCAGTGTTTTTTTCCTGACCCCAACCAGCCGATGCTTCGCAGCATCACAATACGTCACAAATCCCTGCTGAAATACTGCCGAGCTTCCCGGTACAGAAGTCAGCGCCGCTGCAACCATACCACCTGTACAGGACTCAACGGTCGTGACCGTCAGTTTCAGTTTCTGCAGAGTGCTTATCGCCTTTTCCGCTTCCGTCATCTCAATGCCTCCCGTCGTCTGACAATCCGGCTCTCCAGCTGCATGCCCAATATTCCCTGTCTCTGCATGTAAAACCGGCTGCCCGGCTCGCTATTTCATATTACAGCTCGCCGTCCAGAACTTTCCAGTTCTTTTTCAGATAATCTGCCAGAGAAATTACGGTGAGTGCCAGTGCGATCCATGTGATCACCTGAGCGATCGTATTGAAGATTCCGCCCAGATCCAGAATCAGCAGGATCACCATGATCATCTGGGACACTGTCTTGAACTTGCCCCAGTAGCTGGCAGCAATAACAACTCCCTTATCGGATGCCACCAGACGGAATCCGCTGATGATAAATTCTCTTCCGATGATAATGATCACGATCCATGCCGCCAGTGCACCTTTCTCCACCAGACAGATCATTGCGGAACATACCAGCAGCTTGTCTGCGATCGGATCCATGAACTTTCCGAAATCCGTTACCAGATTATTCTTGCGGGCCAGATATCCATCAAGCCAGTCTGTCATGCTTGCCAGAATAAAAACTGCCGTCGCTGCATACTTTCCTGCATTGCCAAGTCCATCCACCAGCATTAATACTACAAAAACCGGCACCATACATACGCGAAGTACCGTAAGCTTATTCGGTAAATTCATCTGCAATCTCTCCTATCAAATCATATTCTGCGGCACCTGTGATTCTGACTTTTACAAAATCACCGGAAACCAGCATCTCACCTGTATGAATAAACAGGAATCCATCTACATTCGGCGCATCTCCGTAGGTGCGTGCCACATAGACGTTCTCATCTGCGACTTTTCCCTCGACCATGGCCATCACGGTTCTTCCTACCATACCCTGTGCACGGTCAAACGCAATCTCCTGCTGCAGTTCCATCAGTTCCTCCTGCCAGGTGAGCTTCGTCTCCTCGTCTATCTGATCCGGCATGGATGCTGCCGGTGTATCCTCTTCCTGAGAATACGTGAATACACCGAGCCGGTCAAATTCCATCTCATCGATGAATTCCATGACTTCCTCATGCTGTTCCTGCGTCTCGCCCGGAAATCCTGCGATCAGAGTCGTACGGAGCATAATATCCGGAATCTCCGTGCGAAGCTTTGTGATGATATTCACCAGATCTTTCCGTGTCGTCCGTCTGCCCATACGCTTCAGAACGGCATCTGATGCATGCTGGATCGGAAGATCCAGATAGTGGCAGATCTTCGGTTCCTTCTTCATCACCCCGATCAGACCGTCATAAATCTCTTCCGGATAACAGTACAGAATACGGATCCAGCGGATACCGCTGATACGGCAGAGCTTCTCGAGCAGAATGTGCAGTGATTTCTCTCCATAGAGATCGACTCCGTAAACAGTTGTCTCCTGCGCAACGAGAATCAGTTCTTTCACCCCCTGATCCGCCAGCTCCTGCGCCTGTGCAAGAAGATGTTCCATCGGAACACTCCTGTATCGGCCGCGCAGCCTCGGAATGATACAGTAGGTACAGCACTTGTTGCATCCTTCCGCAATTTTCAGATACGCATAATGCCCGCCGGTCGTCACTACCCTGCCTGCCTGTGTATACGGCAGATACGTAAGCTCCTCTGTCTTCACCTCACGACTGCCCGCAAGCGCCTGTTCCACAGCATTCACAATACTCTCATATGCGGTAGTTCCGAGCACCATGTCCACTTCTTCGATCTCATCAAGGATTTCCTGGCGATACCGCTGAGCCATACAGCCTGTCACGATCAGTGCCCTGCAGCTGCCCGCTTTGCGGTATTCCGCCATCTCGAGGATCGTCTGCACACTTTCTTCCTTTGCATCGTTGATAAAACAGCATGTATTGATGACGATCACATCTGCTTCCGACTCATCGTCAGTAAACGTATATCCCTTCTCTCTCAGCAGTCCCAGCATCTCCTCAGAATCCACGAGATTCTTGTCGCAGCCGAGAGAAATAAACAATATTTTCATGTATTTGAATTACTCCTGTCCTTTGCCTTTTGCGGCAGAATCGTATTGCACAATATCATTGCGGTTCTTCTTCTCCTGCTTCAGCAGCTCCTTCAGGTCAGCATCAGGATTTTCCCGCTGAATCTTTGCAAGGGATCTCACCTTCACGAGGATACTGATCAGGCTTCCCAGGTTTGTCATGCCGTCCAGTATGAGACAGATTCCGATATACAGGATCATATAATGCTCCTGCGCAAACGGATTGCACAGAAGAACAATTCCCAGTGCAACGATCACAAGTGCAAAGATCAGCACGATATACCAGCGTCTGAAATTCAGACGTTTCATATTAAATGCACTCTGAAGCTTGACTACTGCGCCGAGCAGAAGGATGATGCCCATCGCAAACGGAAGCACCGATGCCAGGAACGTCGGATTCAGCAGTATAAATACACCGAATGCCAGACAGATAATTCCAATCACCAGATCCATCTGCAGGAAACTGTTCAGATTTTCCTTGGTAAAATAGATGATACCGTAGGTGAATCCCAGTACCACCATCGCCAGCCCCAGACCATAACAGATCATCCGCACCGATGTAGTCGGCCATATCAGCAGTACGACTCCGAGCACCACGTAAAGTGCAGATACAAAAATATAACTTCTGCGAAATTCTTTTACTTCTTTCACCGCTCTACCTCCCTCCGGCAGATACGTTTTCCGGCATGATTTATGCTTCTTCTGTTTCGGCAGCTTCCGCTGTCTCTGCAGCTGTCTCTGCAGCTGTTTCTTCAGTCTGCACTTCCTCTTCCTCCGGAAGCACCTTGATCTTGCCCTCATACAGCTCTGAAACTGCCTTTGAAAGCGGTTTGGATACCTGGATCACATCCAGATTATCATTGGACTGACGTGCAATGATCTGACGCGCACGCTTTGCCGTTGCAAGTACGATGGAATAACGGCTGTTGACTACCGGTGTTTCGCCCTGCTCCACCTCACTGTTTACTACTTTCATTAAATCTGAATAAGACGGATGTAACATAATTATTCTTCTCCTTTCGCAAATACACTGATATCCTGCTGAATCTGCCTTACAAAATCCAGATTCAGGCTCATTTTATTATGCTGACTGTCAATCAGTCTGTGGACTTCCTCCACACTCTGATCCAGATCATCATTCACTATAATATAATCATACTGATCCACACCCTGCGATTCCTCCACAGCACGGCTGAGGCGGGCGCGGATCACTTCTTCTGTCTCTGTACCACGGCCGCGCAGGCGGTTGGCCAGTGTCTCCGCATCCGGTGGCATCACGAACAGCAGCATC
Source organism: Candidatus Choladousia sp. (assembly GCA_045119335.1). Lineage (GTDB taxonomy): Bacteria > Bacillota > Clostridia > Lachnospirales > Lachnospiraceae > Choladousia. Next base: position 13,441 of record JBGVDJ010000020.1, read on the forward strand.
GCATCCGGATACTGCTCCCGGATCTTCATCGCACCCTGAATCTCAATCTCCAGAATGACATCTCTCCCCTGCTCCATCTGATCCTCCACATAATCACGCGGAGTGCCATAATAATTGCCGCAGAAACATGCGTGCTCGATCAGTCTGTCCTCTTCGATCAGCTGCTCAAATTCTTCCTTTGTCTTAAAAAAGTATTCCCGGCCATCCTCTTCGCCCTCACGCGGTGCACGCGTCGTTGCTGAAATGGACAGCGCGTAGTGTCCGTACCGTTCCGTCAGGCAGCGCATCAGCGTCCCCTTGCCTACTCCGGAAAATCCTGAGACTACCACGAGGATTCCTTTTCTGTTCATCATTCTTCTCCCTTCAATTCCTGTTCCGGCAGATGAAGTACAGCAAAACGCCGGGCGATCGTGTCCGGCTGCATCGCCGAAAGCACAATCTGATCTGTCTCCATAATAATTACGGATTTCGTACGCCTTCCCTGTGTTGCATCAATGACCTTCTGCTGCTCACGCGCGTTCTGGATCAGCCGCTTGATGGGAGCTGCATCCGGATTCACGACAGCAATGACTTTCCGGGAATTGACCAGATTGCCGAAACCAATGTTTACGAGATCTGCCATATGTCCTCCATTTCGTATGCTCCGCAGTGCCGCTGTTCTCCTGTCCGGGGAAACTCGCCCGTTTCCGTTTCAGCACTGCTCACTGCCGTTCAATATTACAGTATTACAGTTCAATACTGCTGTCCGGCATTATTATTCAATATTCTGAATCTGTTCTCTTACTTTTTCGATTTCAGTCTTCAGATCAATGGCGATGTTGGATGTCGCCAGATCGTTGGCCTTGGACAGGATCGTATTGGCCTCACGGTTCATCTCCTGAGCAATGAAATCAAGTTTACGTCCGATACTGCCTCCCTGGATCAGGGTCTCTTTCATGGTGGAAATGTGGCTGCGGAGACGTACCGTCTCCTCATCGGTACAGATTTTGTCAGAAAACAGTACCACCTCGGAAGCAAGACGTCCCTCGTCAATCTGGGTGTCTGCAAGAAGCTCTTTTACTTTGTCCTCGAGCTTCTTCCGGTATTCGGCAACGATCTGCGGATACCGTTCTTCGATGAGACTTACATTTTCGTCCATTCTATCCAATTTGTCAAGAATATCTGTTTTTAAAGATTCACCTTCCTGCTCACGCGCTGATACGAACTGTTCACACGCACCGCGCAGTGCCGCCTCGAGCACCTCCCAGATTTCCTTTTCATCGGCATCCTGCTCCTCCATTGTGAACACCTCCGGACAGCGGCCAAGCGTTGATACGCGGATATCATCCTCCAGTCCGAATTTTTCTGCCATCTGACGGAAATATTTCAGATACTCTGCTGCAATATTTTCATTGTATTTCAGTGCCACGTTCTCTTCCGCAAAGTCTTCATATGTAATGAATACATCGACCTTGCCGCGCTGAATATACATCTTCAGTACATTCCGGATTGCTGACTCGAAAAAGCTGAACTTTTTCGGCATTTTCACGTTCACGTCAAAATAGCGGTGATTCACCGCCTTCATCTCTACCGTAAACTTTCTATTGCCCTGGTGATTCTCACATCTGCCAAAGCCTGTCATACTTTTAATCATTGCTGCGTCCTCTCCTGCTGATAAGCATAGTTATCCATATTGAATTTATTATAATCCATCGGTCAGGAACCGTCAACGGAATTTGCACAGTTTCCTCGTAATCAAAAAAGCAGTCCGGACCGGAGTCCGAACTGTTTTTTGAAACTTTTCATCTCTGTTTTCTTCCTGTACACATCTCCTCCAGCCTGGCTGCCGCAATGCACAGAATCATTGTCACCGCCATATCCGGCAGCGTATTTCCCACAATAATATCCACGCGCATCAGATAACGATACAGAACAAATCCGATCACCCAGACCACCAGATTCCGGATATTGACAGCCTTATCTGCCGCATCCTTTTTCAGAATAAAATAGTCTGCGATCTGTATCGCGATCATCGGAGCAAATACGGATCCGATCAGATACAGAAAATCTGTAATATTATCCATCGGATACAGAATCGCTGCCACTGTTCCTATAACAGCAGCGACTGCTGCACACCATTTTTCACTGAGCTTTGCACAGATGGAAACGCATGAGACTCCAGCCGAATATGCATCCAGAAACGTGGTCGTCACTGTCGAGAGCACCACGATCAGAAGTCCTGCCGCACCTAACCCGCAGCGCAGCAGGATCTGTGCAAAACCGAATTCACCTGTGAATGCAGCGGCTCCCATTCCGATCAGATACATGAAGCAGCTCACCGCACCATAGACCAGTGCACTGACTGCCGTAGCTGCCAGCGGCTGCCGGGCATCTCTGGTGTAATCACTGATCAGCGGAAGCCAGGACAGCGGCATGGCAACAGCAAGCTCAACTGCCGCACCGAAGCTCATGGCCTCCTCTCCTGCCTGACTCACCGGACCCCCGTTTCCAAAGATCCGGAGGCCGAGAACCATCGTCAGAATAAACAATGCCGCCATCGCCGCCGTGCTGACCCACTTCAGATTCGTAATGCCGAGCAGGATCCATGCCAGGATCAGACCGCCGATGACCAGGCACCATACCCAGGTTCCGGTCTTTACTACTCCGTTAGCAGCCAGCGCGCCGTCGTAGATCATAATTGCCGTCCAGCCTGCCAGCTGCAGCACATTCAGCACGGAGAAGAGCAGGCTTCCCTTCTCTCCAAAGCTCATTTTCACTGTCTCCATGGCACTTTTCTTCGTACAGGCACCGATGAGACCTGCCAGGAACAGGAGCACACATCCGATCGCATGCCCGATCAGAATTGCCAGCAGTCCTGTCCGAAATCCCATATCGGCATAGTACGTTCCGGTCAGGATTTCTGCGATGGAAACCCCTGCACCGAACCAGAGCATCGCATTGCTCCACAGAGATGTCTTTTCCCTATTCATTTCCCTCATACTCCCCTTTTATCGCAAATGCATGGTTCATCGGACCACTGCCTGCTCCCAGATCCAGCATAGCGCCCAGGGCTCCCGAAATATAATTCTTGGCATTCTTTACCGCCTTTGTCATCGGATAGCCTTTGGCCAGATTGGAGGCAATGGCACTGGACAGCGTACATCCGGTTCCGTGGGTATTGGGATTGTCGATCCGCTTTCCATAAAACCAGGTCGCTTCGCCGTCTGCATACAGAAGGTCATTTGCGTCATTGAGCTGATGTCCACCCTTGCAGAGCACTGCGCAGTGGAAGGCATCGCCGATCTCTCGTGCTGCAGCTTCCATGTCCTGCGCTGTTGTGATCTGCATTCCGGAAAGCACTTCCGCTTCCGGAATATTTGGAGTAATGAGCGCTGCCAGAGGCAGCAGTTTCTCTTTCAGAACAGCTATGGCTTCTTCACTGATCAGTCTCGCTCCGCTCGTTGCCACCATGACCGGGTCCAGCACAATATTCTCTGCCTGCCACCCGGTAAGCTTCTCTGCGATTACCTGAATCAGCTCCCCGGAAGAAACCATTCCTATTTTTACTGCATCCGGCCGGATATCCGTAAAGATACTGTCCAGCTGCTGCGCTAAAAATTCAGGAGTCACCTCCATAATTCCTGTTACACCGGTCGTATTCTGTGCAGTCAAAGCCGTAACTGCGCTCATGGCATACACGCCATTTGCGGTCATGGTCTTGATATCTGCCTGGATGCCGGCGCCTCCGCTGGAATCACTTCCAGCGATTGTCAATGCTGTTTTCATATTCGAAAACCTCCATTCCTTTTTATTGACTTTTCTTTTTCCTGCGACAGAGAGTGGTGCCCCCGGTCTGCCCCAGTTTTATCAATCTTGGGAAACCCGGAATTTCCTGTAAAACAAAAACAGCGGTACTGTCAACGTACCGCCGCACTTATCTATATAAGTCATTCCCTACGTTGGCATTATCCAAATCAGGTTATGGGTCAAGGCGTCCACGCCTACTCTCAGCCTGCTGCTGCAAGCTCCCCTTCGATTGATATTTCAATATTTTACTGATTTCTGTGCCGGATCTCCTCCGGCCCCGGGCTGTATCAGCCCTGATTGTTGAGATGTTCCCGGAATCTTCTGATATTCTCCCGGATATCTCCCTTCATGATTCCTGCGGATACTGCAAACCCGTCCGCACCGCACGCAAGAGGCCTGCCGCAGTTATCTGCTGTGATTCCTCCCACTGCGACATTCGGAAGTCCGCTCTCTCTTCGGATAGACCGATAGGTCTCATCATCGATCGGTACGGCATCTGCTTTGGTAGCTGTCGTAAACCAGGCTCCGCTTCCGATGTAATCTGCACCGTCCGCTTTTGCCTTTACGGCCTGTTCCACCGTCCGCGCAGTCACCCCGATGATCCGGTCCGGTCCCAGCAATGCACGTGCCTCATCTGCCGGTACGTCTGACTGTCCCAGATGTACTCCGTCCGCCCCGGACAGCAGCGCGATATCGATACGGTCATTCACAATAAACACCGTATGGTATTTTTCGGTCAGGTTCCGAATGATTTTAGCACGTCTCAGATATTCAGCAGAAGAAAGATCCTTCTCCCGGAGCTGAATCACATCCACACCGCAGGCAAGAGCCTCCTCAATCCGTTCCCGTCCACAGGAAAAATCTGCGATCAAATAAAGACAGCCATTCTTCCAGTCCATATCTGTTCCTTCCTTTCGTAATCCGACCTTTTCCGCAATGATCCGGTCCGTCTGTTTCCGGACATCCGTCTGCTCAACGGCATCCCAGCTGTCCGATTTCCGCAGCGGTATGTACATATCTTCCGAATTCCTGTACATCCATGCGGGTAAATGCGTCCAGAAGTGCATACTTCTGACTTCCGTATCCGCTGCACTGTACTGCCTTTTCCCCGGCATATGCCATGATAAAAAATGCCGCCAGTGCCGCACACACCGGATCCTCCTCCACTGCATGGCAGGCTCCCATGACTGCCCCGGTCAGACATCCGCTGCCGGTGAGCATCAGCTTCCTGCTCTCCTCATGCCGCAAAAAGAAGCATTCCGATGCATTGAAAACCAGATCTTCCTTTCCCGACACAGCCCAGACTCTTCCATCTGCAGCTTGCGTCTGCAGCTGAAATTCTCCTATGGAATCAATTCCCTGATGGGAAATGGTTCCTGACTGAAGCGCGGAAATCTCACTCCGGTTTCCTTTGATAATTCCTTTCCACTCCATTGCAAGCAGCTTTGCAAATTCCTGTCTGCGGAATGAAGATGCCCCCGCGCCGACCGGATCCCAGATGATCGGGGTCCCGTGCCGCGCCGCAGTCCCGAGTGCAAGCTTTGCTGCCGCAAGTTTTTCGTGCGCAGGCTGTCCCATATTGACCACCAGCGCATCCGCATAAGCCGGAATCTCCTCCATCTCCTCCGGTGCCTGTGCCATCAGCGGGCGCGCACCGAGTGCCGCCAGTCCGTCCGTACAGAGCGCAACAGTCACAGAATTCGGTATCATATGGACCAGCGGTGCGTTCTGAATAATTTTTTCGGGAATGCCCGAAATCACTTCTGCAAGTCTGCCCATATTACTCCTCCTGCATTCTGTCTGTATATGTCTTCCCGCTCATATACCGCAGCCTGTCTGTATGTGCCTTCCCGCTCATATACGGTATCCCGACACGCTGCCGCATCATGCTCTGCGGGTGGAACCCAGTATCCCGGTGATATATTTCATTGCACCGGAACGGTAAAGCGCCGCCAGCAGGACTGCCGCGATACAGGTTCCGCCAAGAGTACTGATTCCAAACGGTACCACATACGCAAAAAGTGCTGCTTCTTTTCCCATCAGAAGTGTTGCTACCGGATAACAGAGCATTCCGCCAAGTACCGCTGTACCGATCACTTCTCCCGCATATGCGAGGATCAGCTTTCCGCTGTATTTATACAGCATTCCGCACAGAAATGCTCCCACCATGCTTCCCGGGAAAGCCAGAAGGCTTCCGGTACCTGCCAGATTGCGCAGTACCGAAATCACAAATGCTGTGAGCACTGCATATCCCGGTCCGAGAATGACACCTGATATCACATTGATCAGGTGCTGAATCGGAAAGCATCGGGATGCTCCGATCGGGAATGAAAAGGATGACAGAGCGAACCCTGTCGCTGCCAACATCGCTGCTACTACAAGTTTCTTCACATTCGTCTTCATAACTATGTACTCCTTTTACTGTAACAGTTCTATTGGGCGCTACGCCTATAAGAATAACACAGAAAATGGCAGAAAAAAAGTGGAAAGTGCTCTGATAAAATTGTTTTTTACCGGCATATCTGCTATGATACGTAAATCGGGCATTCTGTATCCGCACAGAATGCTTCTGATTCAGGGATCTCTCTGTCCCGTTCGCGGCCCGCAGGGCTGTTTCACAAGACGAGCAAAGTTTCAATAGATACCGGACGGATCGTTACGCAGTTCATGACTTCTGTCCCTGGTATCCCAATATAAAATCTGTGGAGGTATTTATGGCATTAGACGGAATCGTTATTTCCAATATAGCAGCCGAGCTGAGTGAAAAGCTCACCGGCGCGCGCATCAGCAAAATTGCCCAGCCGGAAGCGGACGAGCTGCTGCTGACCATCAAGGGACAAAAAGGTCAGTACCGGCTGCTGCTCTCTGCCGGAGCCAGTCTGCCGCTGATCTATCTCACCTCAGTCAACAAACCGAGTCCGATGACTGCCCCGAATTTCTGCATGCTGCTGCGCAAGCATATCGCAAACGGCCGCATTGTAAAAATCTGGCAGCCCGGTCTGGAGCGTATTCTTCATTTTGAGATTGAACATTATAATGAAATGGGTGACCTGTGCAAAAAAGACCTGATCCTCGAATTGATGGGCAAGCACAGCAATCTGATCTTCTGCGATGACAGGAACATGATCATTGACAGCATTAAGCATGTTTCCGTACAGACAAGCTCCGTGCGTGAAGTGCTCCCGGGGCGCGAATATTTCATCCCCCAGACGCAGGAAAAGCTGAATCCCCTCGATACAACAGAAGAGGCTTTCTGCGCCGGTGTTTTCACCAAACCGATGCCGCTGTCAAAAGCGTTGTATTCCACCTACACCGGCATCAGTCCGGTCATTGCGGAGGAGCTCTGCTTCCGCGCTTCTCTGGAATCCGACCAGAGCGCCAATTCCATTTCCGAACTGGAACAGGTGCATCTGTACCGGATCTTCACCCATCTGATGGAAGACGTAAAGGAAGGCTGCTACAAGCCTGTAATCGTATTTGACGAGCACGGTGTACCGGTGGAATTTTCCTCTGTACCGCTCTCCATGTACCATGATATGGAAATCCGCGAATATGAGACTGTTTCCGAGGTACTGGAGCAGTATTATGCGATGAAGAACACGGTAACGCGGATCCGCCAGAAATCTTCCGACCTGCGCCGCATCGCCACTACTGCGCTGGACCGCAACCGGAAAAAGTATGAGCTTCAGAAACGACAGCTGAAGGACACGGAAAAAAGAGACAAATACAAGATATACGGAGAACTGCTTCACGCATACGGCTACGGTGTGGAACCGGGTTCCAAAAATCTGGAAGCGCTGAACTATTACACCAATGAAATGATCCGGATTCCGCTGGATGAGACTCTGACACCGCAGGAAAATGCGCAGAAATATTTTGACAAGTACGGCAAGCTGAAACGCACCTATGAAGCGTTATCCGAACTTATCCAGGAGACTGAAGCAGAAATCGAACAGCTGGAATCCATCTGTACATTCATGGATCTCGCACTGTCTGAGGAAGATCTCGTTCAGGTGAAGGAGGAGTTGACGGATGCAGGATATATCCGCCGCAAATACAACGGCAGGAAGGTGAAGATCACCTCAAAGCCGTTCCACTATATCTCCTCTGACGGATTTGATATGTACGTCGGAAAAAACAACTACCAGAATGATGAACTGACCTTCAAATTTGCCTCCGGCAATGACTGGTGGTTCCACGCAAAGGGTGCGCCGGGTTCTCACGTCATCGTGAAGACCAACGGAGGGGAACTGCCGGACCGTACCTTCGAGGAGGCAGCAAGACTCGCCGCATACTATTCCAAGAACCGTGGTGCGGAAAAAGTGGAGATCGATTATGTGGAAAAAAAGCACGTCAAAAAGCCGAACGGCGGAAAACCCGGCTTCGTCGTGTACTATACGAATTACTCCATGATGATCGAGTCGGATATTTCAGGAATCCGGCTGGTGTCGGAATAACGGTATCAGGATCAGTTTTCTGCACCGGAACCGCTGCAAAGACAAAGGGATTGACTGAACTTTCAGCCAATCCCTCTATTATTATACTCCTTCTTCACTGCCTACTCGAGCGTATTGCAGACCGTAAGAATCGCATCCGCAAAAATCTTTGCGCTCATGATCAGTACATCAATTTCCATAAATTCATCGTCCCCGTGCATATGATTATCCACATCAAATGACATGCATCCAAATGCCACTCCATTTTCCAGGCTGTGCACGTATGTGCCGCCGCCCATCGCAAGCGGCTTGCCCTTGATGCCGGTGTAACGCTCGTAGCTCGCCAGCAGGGTTCTGACGAAATCGGAGTCGCCCGGCACACAATGCGGCGGTGTCATCGGTTTATCGGAAACGGTGAGTCCGTATTTTTCAAGCGCATCCACGATCGGCTGCCTCGTATTCTCTTCCGTACATCCGATCGGCAGACGTGCATCAAAACATCCCGTAAGCTTTTCCGGAGTATAGTTCATCACGCTCAATGCCATTGTGACTTCGCCAGATTCTTCTTCCTCCCGGTAAATACCGAGCGCTTTTCCACACGTATCCTCATACGGGAAATATTTATCCAACGCTTTCAGAGCTTTCTGCCCCTGCGTTTCTGCCAGCGGCAATCCCGCCACAAGACGAAGCGCTGCTGTCAGCGCATTCTTTCCTTCCTCCGGTGTAGAGGCATGTGCTGCTTTTCCGCGCACATCCACTTTTATCTGATCCTGACCGGATACTTCACTTACGGTAAAGGTCACACCTGTCTCTGCACTTACTTCCTGTGCTGCCTTCTCCACTGTCTCCGGATCCAGCCCTGCCAGAACAATCGTCGCACGCTGAGGAACTATATTCACCTTGTCTCCGCTCTTCAGGCTGACTACACCCGGAAGCTGCAGACCGTCTGCAAATTCACCTGTAACAGTCGGCGCCAGTCTGCCCTTCTCAATATTAATAACCGGATATTCCGCATCCGGTGAAAAGGTATACGGTGCTTCTTTCTCAATCGCATAATAATGATCCAGATCACTGGAACCGCACTCTTCATCGGATCCGAGAATCAGGCGAACATTGCGTTTCAGGGGAATCCCAAGCTCCTTAATTGCGCGCATTGCATACATTGCCGCGATTGCAGGTCCCTTGTCATCTGCCGTTCCGCGGCCGTAGATCCTTCCATCCACGATCTTCGGCTCAAAAGGCTGTGTAACCGTCCAGTCCTCAGTCACCGGAACAACATCGAGATGGGCCAGGATATCCAGTCCTTTCTCCTCCTCACTGAGATCTCCGGTCACTACATAATTCTCATAATTCTTTGTCAGAAACCCGCACTTCTTCATCAGCTCCTCTGCCGCAGCCAGCACTTTTGCCGGTCCTTCGCCAAAGGGCATTCCTTCCTTCGCATCCATGCGCTGACTGTCGATCTTCACCAGAGCTGTCAGGTCTGCCAGCATTTCTTCTTTTTTCGCATCAATATATGCATCGATTTTTTCTTTATACATTTTAAATCTCCTTTATGCCAAAAACGCTTCGATGTCCTCTTTCTTCGGCAGTGCCGGAATACCGCCCATTTTCTGAACTGTAAGTCCGCCGGATGCATTGCCGTATTCCAGTGCTTCACGCACCAGTTCTTCATTCAGATCCGATGTGCTGCTTACGCCGCACATCAGGAGTTTAGACAGGAACCCGCCCCAGAACGCATCGCCTGCGCCGGTCGCATCCACTGCTTTTACCTTGTGTCCTTCCACAACACCTTCCTTTCCTGCAAAGAAATACTTTGCACCCCTGGAACCGAGTGTCTCGATCACAACAGAAATATTGTGCTCTTTCATCAGTGTCGGGATGTTCTCCTCACCGCCGACAAAATCCAGCTCCTCATCGGAGACCTTCAGAAGATCCACATACGGAAACACTTTATCCACAACGGCCTTGCAGTCCTCATAGCTCCAGATCATGTTTCGATAATTCACATCGTAGCTGACCAGCTTTCCATTCTTCTTTGCCAGATCCATTGCATGGAAATGTGCATCATGGCTCGGGTTCGCGGACATTCCGACAGAACCGCAGTGCAGAATCTTTGCACTCCGGATCATCTCCTCGCTGACATCAGATTTGTCCAGCAGGATGTCTGCACCCGGTTTGCGTACAAATGTAAAGGAACGCTCTCCGCCCTCATACAATGTCACAAATGCAAGCGTCGTAACTGCCTCATCGGTCAGCTCCGGACAAAGTACCTGCACCCCATCTTTCTCCAGCGTACTCTTCAGCAGTTTGCCGAAATCATCATTTCCCAGTCTTCCAAGGAAGCCTGTCTCCAGACCATTGCGCGCGATCGCAATACATGCATTGGCCGGTGCTCCGCCCGGATTGCAGATATAGCTGCGCTCTTCCTTTCCCGGTGTAAAATCAATCAACATTTCCCCCATACAGATAATATCCATGATATTTCCTCCACATTAATAAAATTTTACTACGATTCAGTATAATACAAATGCAATCTGAACTCAAGCGCGTTTTCCCTATGAATCGAGGATGAATAAAAGATGTGCCGCGCGGCCGGACTGCAAAACAGGATTTTTATCTCTGCACGCTGTGCATGATATTTCGTGCCGGGGAAACTGCAATGCACTTTCCGCTGATACAAAAACTGACACAGAAATCCTGCATCCGCAGTACCCCCGTGCCAGCTGTCAAATCAAACTGTTTTCATCTGTTCTTATTTATACTATACAATATAATTTCCGGATCCGGATGTTTTCCCATTCAGATATTCCCTATCCAGACGATTCCATACCCGTATGTTTTCCTATCCGGGCACTTCCATATCCGGGTGTTCCCATATCCGAATATTCTTATGCCCGAAATCTGCCTCATACAGGCAGTTCTGTCTGCAGATCAAGACTTATCTGTAGATAATATCTTCTCTTCCCGGTCCGTTGGATACCATTGTGATCGGAAAGCCGATCTGCTCTTCTACGAACTCAATGTACTTTCTGCAGTTTTCCGGAAGATCCTCATATTTCCGGATACCGCGGATATCGCATTTCCAGCCCGGCAGTACCTTAAGCACCGGCTTAGCCTTCTCCAGAAGAGAAGTTGTCGGGAATTCTGTTGTCACTTCGCCGTCAATCTCATATCCGACGCATACCGGAATTTCGTCCAGATATCCCAGAACGTCAAGAACGGTAAATGCAACATCAGTTGTACCCTGAAGTCTGCAGCCGTATTTGGAAGCAACACAGTCGAACCATCCCATTCTTCTCGGGCGGCCTGTGGTTGCGCCGTACTCTCCGCCGTCACCGCCGCGTCTGCGCAGTTCATCTGCCTCATCACCGAAAATTTCGCTGACGAAAGCACCGGCACCTACTGCACTGGAGTAAGCCTTGCATACTGTGACGATCTTCCTGATCTCATACGGCGGAATACCGGCACCGATTGCACCATAACCTGCCAGTGTGGAAGAAGAGGTAACCATCGGGTAGATTCCGTGATCCGGATCCTTCAGAGAACCAAGCTGACCCTCAAGAAGAATATTCTTGCCCTCCTTCAGTGCCTGATACAGGAATGCGGATGTGTCGCATACGAACGGTGCCACCATCTCCTTATACTCATGCAGCTCATCAAGCAGTGCTTCCGGTGTAAGTACAGGCTTGTGATACAGATGCTCCAGAATCGGATTCTTCAGATCACAGATTCTCTGTACCTTCTCTTGCAGCAGCTCCTCATCGAACAGCTCGCTGACCTGGAAACCAATCTTGGAAAATTTGTCTGAATAGAACGGTGCGATACCGGATTTTGTGGAACCAAAGGATTTTCCTCCGAGACGCTCCTCCTCATACTGATCAAACAGAATATGATAGGACATCACGATCTGCGCACGGTCAGATACGAGAATCTTCGGCATCGGAACATTGCGGTCCACAATGCTCTTCACCTCTTTGAACAGCACCGGAATATTCAGTGCAACACCGTTGCCGATAATACTTGTTGTATGGTCATAAAATACACCTGACGGAAGTGTATGCAGCGCAAATTTTCCGTAATTGTTCACGATTGTGTGACCGGCATTTGCTCCGCCCTGAAAACGTACGATAATGTCCGCTTTCTCCGCAAGCATATCTGTAATCTTACCTTTTCCTTCGTCTCCCCAATTGGCTCCTACTACTGCCTGTACCATAGTTCTTTCCTCCTGAACTCATTTATGCGGCATACCGCCACACGGTCTGCCTGTACTGTCTCTTCCGACAACACTTCTAGTATACTACAGTTCGTTCCATAAGTAAAATTAATATTTATTATAACGAAAATAATTTCAGCTTATATATTCTGATGTTCCCTCAGCAGCTCCAGGAACTTGGCTGATGCGGATGTGACCGGGGTCTTTTCATTCGTTACGAGATACATGGGACGTGCCGGAATCTCCGTATCAAACTGAAGTTCAAACAGCAAACCGTCCTCCAGGAACTCCTCCGCAAAATCACGCACCACACATGCAATACCAAAATTCTTCAAAGCAAACTGGACGATCATATCGCTGGTAGCCAGCTCGATTTCCGGCTGGACCGTCACTCCCTGCATGCGCAGAAACTCATCCAGATAGCTTCTGGTACTGGTATGCTTCTCCAGTGCAACGATCGGATACTGTTTCAGACAGCGCCAGGGAAGCACCTGCCCCTGCAGTTCCCGAAAACGCTCTCCTGCCACAAACACATCCTGTACGGTGCGGACCTCTGAAATATTCAGTCCTTTCTTTTTCCCGAGCGGTGCTGTGACCAGACCGAAATCAATTCTTCCCTCGCTCAGGATCCGCATAGTCTCAGGCGTCGGTCCGTTCGTAACAGCCAGATGGATTCCCGGATACCGTTCATGAAATTTCTGCAGGATCGGAAGCAGATAGAACCGCAGTGTCATATCACTGGCTCCGATCCGTATTTCACCGGTCTCCATATTGATCATCTCCATCACCTTGTGCTCCCCGGTCCGGATCTCCTCGTATCCGCGGCGCACGTAAGTGTACAGCACCTCACCTGCCGGTGTCAGGCGCACACCCTTTCCGGTCCGGACGAACAGATCTGTTCCAAGAGCGCGTTCCAGACTGCGGACAGCCTGACTGACCGCCGGCTGCGTAATGGACAGCTCCTCCGCTGCCAGCGTGATGCCGCCGAGGCGCGCAACATAATAGAAGATTTTGTAATATTCGAGGTTGACGGTCATAATAAGCCTCTTTCATTTTCAAAAGAAAAGGTGCAGCAAAAATGTTCTGCTGTTTTACATTCTCGCTGCACCTCTGCTTCTTTATGCGTTAATCTGCACATGTATCTTCATATCAGGCGATACGCTGATTCTCATGCCGGATTATACGTTAATCTCTGCCTTTACTCCGAGCAGATCCTTATTTTCCTCCAGTACCGGATTCACGACATCTTTAATGAAACGATCCACCTGCTCTTTGGAACGGCCCACATAACGGGACGGATCCATAGACTTCTTCAGATCATCCAGCGTCATATTGAAGGACGGGTCTGCTGCGATCAGCTCAAGAAGATTATTCTCTTTTCCCTCTTCCTTCACATTACGTCCTGCTTCCATGGAAAGAGTACGGATCTTTTCATGCAGCTCCTGACGGTCTCCTCCGGCCTTTACCGCATCCATCATGATATTCTCTGTTGCCATGAACGGAAGTTCGGACATCAGACGTTTCTCGATCACCTTCGGATATACCTTGAGTCCGTCTGTTACATTCAGGCAAAGATCAAGGATACCGTCTATTGCAAGGAAACCCTCCGGGATGGAAAGACGCTTGTTCGCGGAGTCATCCAGCGTACGCTCAAACCACTGGCAGGATGATGTGATCGCCGGGTTCAATGCATCACAGATAACATATCTGGAAAGAGATGCGATACGCTCGCTTCTCATCGGATTACGCTTGTAAGCCATTGCAGAAGAACCGATCTGTGTCTTTTCGAACGGCTCCTCCACCTCTTTCAGGTGCTGAAGCAGACGAATGTCATTGGACATCTTGTGTGCACTGGCTGCAATTCCTGCAAGTACATTCAGCACTCTTGTGTCAACCTTTCTGGAATAGGTCTGTCCGGATACGGCAACACAGGCTTCAAATCCCATCTTCTCTGCGATCATCGGATCGATCTTGTCGATAGTCTCCTGATCTCCGTCAAACAGCTCCAGAAAGCTTGCCTGTGTACCTGTCGTACCCTTTGATCCGAGCAGCTTCAGTGTGGACATCACAAAATCGAGATCCTCAAGATCCATCAGGAACTCCTGTGCCCACAGAGTCGCACGCTTGCCGACTGTGGTCGGCTGTGCCGGCTGGAAATGTGTGAATGCCAGAGTCGGAAGATCCTTATATTTTTCGGCGAAATCAGCAAGCTGAGCAATAACATTTACCAGTTTTTTCTTCACAAGGCGAAGTGCTTCTCTCATGACGATCACATCGGTATTATCTCCTACGTAGCAGGAAGTCGCTCCCAGATGAATGATCGGCTTTGCCTTCGGGCACTGCACACCGTACGCGTATACATGAGACATTACGTCATGACGCACTACCTTCTCGCGTTCCTTTGCCACATCATAATTGATGTCGTCCTGAAATGCCTTCAGCTCTGCAATCTGCTCGTCCGTAATATCAAGTCCCAGTTCTTTTTCTGTCTCAGCCAGGGCAATCCACAGCTTTCTCCATGTACGGAATTTCATATCCGGTGAAAAAATGTACTGCATCTCCCTGCTGGCATAACGCTCAGATAACGGGCTCTGGTATCTGTCTGTGCTCATTATGATTCTCCTTTTTCTCTTTTATTTTTCATACTCCCCTCGGATATCCTCCTTGGGAGGGTCGATCGGGTATTTACCTGTAAAACATCCATTGCAGATTGGCAGACCGTCAACCAGCTGCGGCAGACGATCAATTCCCAGATAGCCAAGAGAATCGGCTCCGATGATCTGCCGGATTTCCTCCACGCTGCGGTTGTATGCGATCAGCTGATCACTGGCCGGCACATCCGTTCCGAAATAGCACGGATACAGAAACGGCGGTGAGCTGACGCGCATATGCACCTCTTTCGCTCCGGCCTCGCGCAGCATACGCACGATCCGGTCGCTGGTCGTACCGCGCACGATCGAGTCGTCAATCATGATGATACGCTTACCTGCAACAGCCTCCCTGAGTACATTCAGCTTCACACGCACACTGGATTCTCTGCTGCTCTGCTTTGGTTTGATAAATGTACGGCCAACATAGCTGTTCTTGACAAATGCCGTACCGTATGGAATTCCGGACTCCAGAGAATATCCCATAGCCGCTACATTTCCTGATTCCGGCACACCGACCACGAGGTCCGCATCCACCGGTGAATCCATCGCAAGGAAACGTCCGGCCTTGATCCTGGAATTGTAGACGCTGATGCCGTCCAGATGACTGTCCGGCCGTCCGAAATAAATATATTCAAAAATACATCTGGCGGTCTGTTCCCCGGAATCTGCCTTCAGACACATGCTGCGGTCTGAGACAATTCCGTCCTTTGGTGTGATCGTAACAATCTCACCCGGTTCCACATCACGGACAAACTCCGCTCCAATTGTATCGAGCGCACACGTCTCCGATGCAAGAATCCATGCATTGTCCCGTCTGCCGATGCACAGCGGACGAAATCCGTAGGGATCTCTCGCACCGATCAGTTTCCGCGGTGACATGACGATCAGGGAATACGCTCCCTTGAGCTTCTTCATGGCATTGGCTACCGCTCCTTCGACGCTCTTCGTCCGGACTCTCTCCCGCGCAATATGATATGCCATCACCTCTGTATCGATCGTGGTCTGGAAAATCGAACCTCCCAGCTCCAGCTCTCTGCGAAGCTCCGGCGCATTGATCAGATTACCGTTATGTGCGAGTCCCAAAGTACCTTTAATGTAATTCAGAACGAGGGGCTGTGCATTCTCTCTCGTACTGCCGCCCGCCGTCGAATAACGGACATGTCCGACTCCGATGTCTCCCTTCATCTTCGCGAGGTCCTCACCGGTGAACACTTCATTGACAAGCCCCATTCCTTTATGCACCAGCACCTTTCCCTTTGGGCCCTTTGTATCACTCACCGCGATACCACAGCTCTCCTGCCCGCGGTGCTGCAGTGCAAATAATCCATAATAAATCGTGGATGCAACATCCTCTCCCGAAAAATCATAAATGCCGAATACTCCGCATTCCTCTTTCAGCTTCTCAGTGCATTCCATCTGCTCGTGAATTTCACAGCTCATCTGCATTCTCTCCTATCCCTGTACATGCTTTTATCGTGACCTGATCCGACAATCTTTCGCTGCCACAGTTCCGCTGATGCAGGAACTGTCCCTCTGCCATACGGGCACACATCCCGTCTGACTGCCTGTAAAAGGATAGACTGGCAGCGGGATTCCATATGGCCCCGTTGCCACCTGTAAAGTATACCGTATCAAATTAAAGAAAGCAAGAGTCACAATCCCGAAATACCTCGGGAAAACAGTTATATTTTAGTACTTCTGCAATATTCCTCTTTCAGTATCTGCACAGTCTGTGCAGTATCACGCTCCCGCATCCGCTTCACATATCCCCGGAATTCCTCACTGCTGCAGACCTTTGCATTGTATTCCTGTATCTTCTGGACCAGATACGGATCAGCACGCAGGGTATCCAGCTTCTTCTGATACTCCTGCTCTGACAGAAACAGTGGAAGCGTGCTGATATATTTGCGGAATGTCTCCTTCGTCTTCATCAGACTGTAAGACTCCCAGAAACACTCTGCTGCCTTTTCAAATCGAAACAGTCCCGCATACGCTGCACCGAGATTGTTCCAGACTGCCGCATAAAACTGTGTCCCGAGCTTTCCCGGATTCTTACGCTTCAGGATCTGCCGGTATTCCCAGACAGCCCTCGCATACATCCGCTCTTTGACCAGATAATCGCCGCGCAGCTTCTGTTTCATATCCTCCGACTGCACTTCCAGCCTGGCAAGCTGTTCCTGAAACTCACGCATCTCCTGATGCGAGAGATATCCTGCCTCACGAAAGATCGGGAGCACGAAGAAGGCGGCATCCTCCTTCTTTTCCAGCTGCTCATACAGCTGCCGGTACAGTTTCGTCAGATGCAGTTCATCGCGGAGCCAGTCACACAGTTTCTCATTGATGATCGTTTCATCGATCAGACAGATATTGTTATACAGATAAAAGCAGAGCTCCTCCAGCGAATAGATGCCGGTGCGGATACTTTCTATATAATATGGTTTTTTTGCCTGCTGCAGCAGGCACAGATCGTAACCCATAGACTTCGTCTCCTTCTCAGAATGAAATCGTCCTGCTCCACGTCATACCCGAGGACCTTACCAGGCCGCCAAACCCGAGATCCTCTACCTCAATATGGCACTTTGACGGTGCTGAAAAATAAACCGTCATGCGGACCCTCGTGCTGCGGTTCGGCCTCGCCGGAAGTCCCGGCAAACGCATCATATGCATGGTACTCTCCCCCTGCGTCATCGGACGCGAGATCACACGGATCTCCCGCTCATTATTCAGAATGAACTCACACGTGTGATGGGCCTCGTACCAGTTGATCCCCGCGCTGACCAGAGGGTAGTATGTCTCTTTGCCTCGTATATTCATCTCCATTCCGATATTCATCTCTATCATATCACGGCCGCCGAACAGAATATCCCGCACCGCGATCAGCCCCGCACGCTCCATTGCTGCATAACAGGCTCCCTTGGAAAAAAGGTTCCTGCCCTGAAATGCATGACGCTTGTAGCAGAGATACTGGATGGAGCGCTCCGCCCAGCTCTTGCTGAAGAAATCCCCCATCAGATAACTGACAGATACATTTCTCCGCTCAAATACTTTTTTCAGCAATTCAAAGAACAACCTGTCCTTCTCACGGTTCCATTCCTGTTCCGTGCGGTCACCGCGCACCTTTTCCCCGAGAGGCTGACGTGCAACGCGGTCCACCCGCGCCAGAGCCGGTCTCGTACTGCGGTCAATGTGCAGTATATAGCCGACAATCGCCTCATCCTCATACGTCAGAAGCGCAACATCCTGATACCACAGCTCCTTCTTCTGGTTCACCGTATAATAATAAAAAGAAGAAAGATAATCCTGTACATAAATACGCTTTCGATCCACACCGTTTCGCTCCAGTGCCCCGACGATCACATCACTCCAGTGCTCCGTCAGATCACGCACTGTGACCATGATCTGTACCTGTGTATTCTGTGTCAGCAGCTTCAGGCTGTCCATACAAAGGCGGAAATATTCCGCCAGAATCTCCTCCGCCTCATAGCTCTGCCCATTGTCTTCAATCGTTTCACACCGGCCGATCCTGCCGTAGAGATCGGAGATCCTGCACCGGTCCGATAGTTCCGGGTCCTGCGGCTCTCCATTCCATAAATGCCAGCGGCCGTCTGCGTCACACCGCAGTGCCATCGGAATCTGATTATCCTGTATTCCGCGTCCGTTTTCCAGTGTCAGCGGTTCTTTCACCGACTGATGATAATAAGTCATCTGAGCATATGTCTCATTCAGCTCAATACCCAGAATCAATTCATTCGTTGCCTGTACCATATACGTCTCACCCTATACCAGTGTAAACACTTCTTCTGCCAGATACTCCAGCATGAGATAGGATTCTGTCTCATCCTTCATCTTCTCTCCGTCTCCCTGCTCCTGTGCCCGCGATATGCGGTTGAGCATTGCATAACGGGAAGTCTCCTCTATGCCTGTCATATCTGCCTTCACAATCCGTTTGTCTGTTTTTATCTTCTCCTGCCCGTTGTCCTCTTCAAACCAGCATTCCAGCTCTTCATCTCCGAACAGAGTAAACTCCTTGACAAAAATTCCCTCAAAATAATTTTCCACAGTTTCCTTCGTGTACGTATCCTCTCTTCCACAGATACGGTAGAAGATATTCACCACACTCTCCGGATCTGCTGCGTACTCCACAAAAACGCGCCCTTCCATTTCATACGGCAGAAGCAGTTCTCTGTCAAAACGCTGCCAGAACGCAAAACGGAGTCCCTTCGTGCCGAACTCTTCGAGAAGGTCGCCCGCGCACTGACGCTGTTCCGGTGTCAGCTGTACCGCACGTGAATAATGCTGCAGGAGTGCCAGACGGCACACCTCCTCCTGTTCGGAAATTCTGCCCAGATAAGCAAGGTGCTGATATTCCTTCTCAATGAACTGGAACACGGCTTCGCCGACCGGCTGATCTTTGACAAAATACTCGTATGCTTTCATATTCACGTATGCGCGGCACAGTCTTCTGCGCCCCATCTTTGCATTGTATGCCTCAAAGATCGCTTCGGAACCCTGCGAACCGCTTCCCGTGAACAGGATCATCATCATGATCTTCTCTTCGATCAGCATCGTATCGAGTTCAAATTTGCGCGCCGCCTGCCAGATCTGCTTCATTGCCCGCACCGGTCCCTCGTAGTAGAGCAGCAGATAACGCAGCAGCTTATCGTCATATTTTCCCTTTTCAAAACAGGAATGACACATGGAGAGCAGCATGGTATTCTCTTCGAATTCAAGATCCAGAACCATCCTGCTGCAGATACGTACCAGCTGAAGCAGCGGAATCCCTTCCGCGCCGTACGCATCCAGAAGCGTAAATGCCTCGCTGCATCTGCCCTCCTCCGCCAGCAGTGTGATCAGCGCCGCCTTGTCCACCTTCACATACTCCAGATACGGAATCTGCTCCAGAAATTCCTGCAGAGATTCCTCACGGGTATGAGCCATGTAATACTGCAGAACAGCTTTTCGCATTGTGCTGCGGAATTCCTTCGTGAAGGCTTCCGTCTCACATGCGGTGCAGTAATACGGCAGAACATTCCGGTTCATCAGGTGTTCCTTCAGACACTGAGTGCTCAGATAGAGTACAATGCCCGGATGCTCCGGTGCCTTCTGGGCACACCAGGCAAGCATTTCCTCGCTGTCGAACACCTTCCTCAGACTGCACAGTCCGGATGCCGTATGACGTACACCCTCGGAATCCAGCAAAATGACCGTGCTGTCCGGGTCATAAATCTGCACGTATGCTCTGCCGTCCTGCAGCATCACCGCCTGTTCTGCCGTAAGGCGTTCGGAATGAACAGCCGCCTGCACGAACTGCCCCCGGTCACACGTCACTTCATATGTGAACAGCAGACGGGCGAGTTTTTCGGCCATCTGACGCGTCAGCATATTTCTGCGCAGGAAGCAGTGATACAGTACTTCGAGATCCTCTGTGATGTGCAATGTTTCCAGCTGATCCTGTGTAAATTTCTCCATAGCTGCCCGGAAATTGTGATACGTCTGCGCATCACGCTCCTTATTCTCGACGATATTCCGGTAGATTGCCGCACGGCGGCGATAGTCGAGTGTAGTGTCATATGCAAAATACATCCGGATGATCTGCGGCATCCCCTGCATTTCCCGACAGTCCATTGTTTCCATATAATATTCGTATAATCCGGTAATCCGAAGGCCGCATTCGACGCCCTTTTCATACCACTCAAAATATTCCGGTTCCTTCTTTTCTCCCTTCATGAGCAGAAGACAGATGGCCTTTACCAGATCTGCGGAAGGATACATCTGATATCCCGCCGTCAGTACCTCATACAGGGATTTGTCAAAACAGCCGTGATGCGTCGTCAGATTGGCCGCCTGTCGGACCAGCTCTGCCGTCAGCACTTCCTCCTTCCAGGCGAAACGCAGCAGCTGCAGTTCAAATGCACCGAGGCGGCGCATCAGGAACGGATTCTTCTTCAGGATATGGTATGCCTCTACATACATGATTCTGCTGCGGCATCCGCAGCGGAACTGCTCTGCTACCGCTTCGTATCTCGCATCCTCATCGTTCAGATAGGACTCCTGCAGATACAGAAGAATCCACTGCAGTTTCCAGCTCGTCTTGCTGCGGCCGAACATGCGGCCGATCTCTGCCTCCACGCGGTCAACATAGGAAGAATCCTGGTTAAAAAAAGTTGTCATATACAGATAGAAGCCGTATCGTTCCGGTGTGTTCAGACGGTTTCTCTGTTCACCGAGCAGCTCCAGCTGCTTATATGCCTTCTGTTTTTTACCGTCCGCGAACCACAGCTGTATCAGAAAGAGATCTGCAAACGGATCATCGCCGCCTGCACGCTTGTAGCTGTTGATCACGCTGACCGAATGCTCGATCCACGTCTGAAGGTCTATTTTCTTGAGTCGGAATTCCACATAAAGAGCCTCCAGCTTTTTCATCATGATCTTGCAGATATGATTCTGATTGCCTGATCTTCTCCGCCTTACACCCTGTGCCGTCACTTCGATCTGCAGCGTCTGTCTGCCGGTGGAAATCGTCAGCCTTGCATAATTTCTTCCGGCATGCATCAGATTCGTATCGATCACCAGATTCAGATCAAATGTGCTCCCGGCGAATTCATCCGTAGTGATCGTCCGTTTTTCCGGACGCAGGAACCGAGCGTCCGACTCCACCGTAATCTTCTGAAATCCCCACGTGTTCTTTGTCAGCACGAGCGTCTCACGAACCGGTTCCGTCAGCTCCTTCCACTCAAAACTGTTTCTGTCCACCGCAAGCTCCACCGGCTCTTTGCTGCCGGTGCCGGTCAGGAATTCCTCCATCGTCTCATAGCTGCGTTCTGTCCCAAGACCTGCATATACACTGGCAGCTGCGATATCTTCCCTCTTCAGCATACTGCCGAATCCCGGGGTCAGGAACCAGCGATATGCCCGCTGGAAATCCTCGCGTGCCAGTTCTGCAAAACCATCCAGATGGTCAAAGGGCAGCTGTTCCTGCTCCGATGCCTGTGCCTCCACACCGATATGAACCGGCAGTTCATATTCTCCGATATCACTGCAGATCGTCACTGTGCTGCGCTCCTGCATGCCCGGCTCATATCCGCTGCAGTCTATCTGATAATGAATCTCATTGGAAATCCCCTGAAATTCAACCGGATTGCATACTATGCGCGGATTCGAAGAATACAGAAAACCGCGGATCTTCTTTCCATCCGCTCCCTCCAGATGAAAGCTGCCGTGCACTACCGCCCCCGGAATCACCCGAACGGTGATCTCCTGCGGGGCAATCAGTAATTTCTGCTGTTTGTATTCAAATTTTCCATTCAGTAACTGTTCTATTCTTCTCTTCAAAATTCATCACCTGTCCCGGACCGGTCCGCATGCAGACCATGCGACCGTCTTCTGTCCATTGATTCGTCTGTCATCGTTAAGCGTGTATTTCCTAAAAGTATACCACCGGGCGGGGTAATTACGCAACCTTTCTTCCATATATTCAGAAAACCTTAAAATCAGCAGAAGTATTTCAGGTAATTCTGAAGAAATATCCTGAAATATGACGAAAGGAGCGTGGCACCCCACACTCCTTTTCTGCATCTTTATTCCAGAAATTTCTTCAGTTCATCCATAAATGTATTCACGTCCTTGAACTCCCGGTACACGGATGCAAAACGCACATACGCGACCGCCTCAAGATCCTTCAGTTTGTCCATCACGATCTCGCCGATGACCTTGCTCTCGATCTCCTTCTCCTCACGGTTGAAAATCTCCATCTCCACTGCATCGATCATTTCCTTGATCTGCTGAATCGGGACAGGCCGCTTGTAGCATGCACGCATGACACCTGCCTCGATCTTGCTCCTGTCATACTGCTCTCTCGTCTGATCCTTCTTGATTACAATGAGCGGAATAGTCTCCACCTTTTCGTAGGTGGTAAAGCGCTTTCCGCACTCGTCGCACAGGCGGCGGCGTCTGATGGAGCTGTTGTCATCCGCCGGTCTTGAGTCCACTACACGCGTATTATCCTGATTGCAAAACGGACACTTCATCCTGATTCCTCCTCGTCTGCAGGGCGCATGGATCATCGCATCATTCCGCCCACACATGTCGCTGTCACGGTACGGATTCATGGCCAAATTATGCTGTATTTCCTGACTTGAGTATAAATGATGCCGGAAACACTGTCAATCATCAATCATATAATAAACCAACCGAAGAACAGGAAATGAGACCTCTATGCGCCTGTATGATCTGAAACAGAAGGAAGTAATCAACATTCGTACCTGCCGGTCGCTCGGGTGCATCAGCGACATTGACATTGACTGCAAATCAGGATGTATCCTTGCGCTGATCGTCCCCGGTCCCGGCAAGCTGTGCTGGTTTCTTGGACGGGAATTTGAATTTTTCATTCCCTGGAGATGCATCGTCCAGATCGGAACCGATATTATTCTGGTGGATGTGGATGAGGAGGAAATACGAAAAAAATGCGGGTAGATCATACCCGCAGATAATTTCTCATACTCTTCAGCGCATTCTTCTCGAGACGGCTGACCTGTGCCTGGGAGATGCCGATCTCTGCTGCCACCTCCATCTGGGTTTTCCCCTCATAGAACCGCAGCTCAATAATATGTTTCTCCCGCTCATCCAGCCGCTTCATGGCTTCCCGGAGAGAAATCACCTCAACCCAGTTCTCCTCCCGGTTCTTCTTGTCACTGATCTGATCCATTACATACAGCGTATCTCCGCCCTCCGTATAGACAGGATCATACAGGCTGACCGGACTCTGGATCGCATCCATTGCATAAACAATTTCCTCTCTGGACACACCGATCTCCTCAGCGATTTCATTGATCGTCGGCTCTTTCAGATGCTTCTTCGTATAATTTTCCTTCGCATAGATTGCCTTATATGCAGTATCCCGCAGAGACCTGCTGACACGAATCGAATTATTGTCGCGCAGATATCTGCGGATCTCCCCGATGATCATGGGGACCGCATACGTGGAAAACTTTACGTTCAGACTGACATCGAAATTGTCAATCGCTTTCATAAGACCGATGCAGCCGATCTGAAACAGATCATCCACATTTTCATTGCTGCTCGAAAACCGTTTGATTACACTGAGTACCAGGCGAAGATTCCCCTTGATGTACAGCTCCCGTGCATTTTCATCTCCTGCCTTGATGCGTTCGAACAGGAATTCTTTTTCCTCCCCTGTCAGAACCGGAAGCTTCGAAGTATTTACGCCGCAGATTTCCACCTTGTTCAATGCCATGTGATCATCCTCCTGAAAGTATCATCTGGTAGAATGATTCACATTTCGCGTCCCTGCTATTCGTTCGCGGCAGAAATTTTAGAAAGTTTTAGTCCTTGACATCACTGTTCAAAACGTACGATTTCCCTTCGCAGACGTTTAATGATCCGCTTTTCCAGTCTGGAAATATAGGACTGGGAAATTCCCAGGAGATCAGCCACTTCCTTCTGCGTCTTCTCCTCACCGTCCCTTGTATTGATTCCGAAGCGCAGCTGAACGATCGTCTGCTCCCGCTCTGAAAGCTTGCTGATCGCTTTTACCAGCAGCTTGTGCTCCGCTTCCGTCTCCATATCTTTGTAGATCACATCCTCATCCGTGCCGAGAATGTCAGACAGCAGCAGCTCATTGCCGTCCCAGTCCACATTGAGCGGTTCATCAATGGAGACTTCCAGCTTCGTTTTGCTGTTGCGGCGCAGATACATCAGTATCTCGTTCTCAATACAACGCGACGCATACGTTGCCAGCTTGATCTTCTTATCGGGATTGAACGTGTTGATCGCCTTGATCAGACCGATGGTGCCGATAGAGATCAGGTCTTCCACACCGACTCCCGTGTTATCGAATTTTTTTGCTATGTACACCACAAGACGCAGGTTGTGCTCAATGAGCAGGCTTCTCGCCTTCGCGTCCCCCTCTTTTCCGAACATTTCCAGCAGCTCCTGTTCCTGCCCCGGTTCAAGTGGTGCAGGCAGAACCTCGGTGCCGCCAATATAGTGAACATCACCGGGGCGGTGGAACATCACATCACCGAATCCGGCTGCCATTTTGAACTGAAAACGCTGTGGTACTGCAATCTTTACAATCATTTTGCTCTCCTCCTGCTCTGAAATTCAGCCTTTCTATCCTCTGGCATTTGTACAGCTGTGCTTTGTCTCGCCCGCGTGTTCCGGATGCAGGATCATCTGATACCGTCCTGTATTGCTCACCTGTCCTTCATAAATTGCCAGAACCGGTGTCTCCACATCTGTTCGTTTGCCGGAATATTCAATGCACATGCGGTCTATTTTCACACCGCGCATCCAGCTTTTCTCTGTTCCCAGGCTATGGTACGGAATCAGATAGAATCCCCGCCGCTGCTCCCACGCTTCTCCCAGCAGCTGCTGTGCAGCATCTGCCTGAAGAATACTGACTGCCATCCCTGTCAGCGGTTCGCGAAGCTGATTCCCGGTGTCCAGAAGTGCCCGGACAGTCCTGCTCTGTCCATTCCAGTACAGCTGAACCGTCATCACAGATCGCAGAAATATCCCCTGCTTCTGCCACCGGATGACTGCCGCATAAAGGATCAGCACTGACGCTGTCATCCCGGCAAACGCAGGCAGTCCCAGCAGATCCATCAGAATCTCCAGAACACCGCCGAAACAGACAGTCACCGCCAGAATAGCGCCCATGCCTTTGATCAGCTTCCCGACTGCCGCGCTTTTCTCATAAAAGACCACAAAGCCTGCCGCCAGTATCCCGACAGCATATCCCCCCGGTATTCCCAGTAAAATACACAGAATCATTATGACTGAATTAACGATGCTGCCTATTACAATCCGCATCCACGGGATCCTTCTGCCAAGGAACCGCGAAGTGACTGAGAGCAGCAGACAGCCTGTAAGAAAATGTTCTGCAGCAAACTGATCTATGTAAAATTCATAATACACAAAACACCCCCTGCGGCTGTAACTGCTACCAGTATACTCCACAGAGGGTGTTCTTTTTGTCAAAACAGGGGATGATTTCCCCTGTTTTCATCGACAGAATTCGACACGAAGTCCTCATTTTTTATTCCGGTTATGTTCCGGCTCTGTTTCTGTTCCAATGCGAATTCCAATATTACTCAGATATGCAGCGCCGTTATGACCTGGTATGCCAGGCCTGCATTCAAAGATGCAGCCGCTGCGGCTTTCCTTATTCAGATGCACAGTGCCGCTATGACCTGCTCCACCAGCTTCGCATCCATCTGCCCCGGTGCCGACGCACACCCGGCCGTGGCAAAGGTCAGTGCTGATCCTGTCAGAGAACCGCACAGACGGCTGATGCCGCCCCGGGCGCTCATAGCCATGGTAATATACGGACGATCCGCATACTGTTCCTTCATGGCAAGCGTCGCATCCAGCAGCGTCAGGACATCGCGGTCACGCTGCGGCATCACAGCCGCTTTCGAAATGTCCGCACCAAGTTCCTGCATCCTGCAAAGTATTCCAATCAGTTCCCCGCGCTCCGGAGTCTTTTGGAAATCGTGAAATGATGCGATCACATATTTCCCGCAACGGTGAATTTCTTCTGCCGTCTCCTGCAGCAGAACTTCTCCGCGATTCAGCTCCAGATCAACAAAATCGGCATATCCGGACGCTGCCGCGCATACGTTCCATTCCCGGTACTGCTCCATCGGAATGCTGCGTTCTCCGCCTTCCTCCCTGGTCCGGAATGTGAACAGCAATGGCATGTCACCGATCAGTCCGCGCAGATAGGAAAGCGTCTGCGGGAGCCAGTCGGCCTCCCCTGTCTCTGTATAATAATCCACGCGCCACTCGATCATATGGCAGGTGCCTGCAAGGATCCGTGATACCTGCTGTTCTATCTGAGCACGGCTGACCGCCGTGACCGGAATGCAGATTTTCGGAGTTCCGTCTCCGAGAGTGAGCCCCCGGACTGTAATCTCTTTTGTATTCATGCTGATTCGTTCCTCTCTATTCATTCTGTGATCACTCTGTAATTGCTCTATGACTGCTCAATAATATTCCGTGATTCTTCTGCGATCACTCCATAATTACTTGACCGTTCTATGATCACTCCATAATTACCTGACCGCTCTATGATCACTCTATAATTGTTTGACTGCTCTATGATGGCTCTGTGATTACTCCATGACCAATCTGTGGGCACCGTGTGATCAGGTTTGTTCTTGAAATTCCATCTTCATGTGCTATACTCAAAGATATCTTGATTTTAAGTGATTTCGTATATTTTCACAAGGACAATTTTCAAAGGAGGACCCCTTATGTCATATCAGATTACCGGTCACACCCGGCTTGGCTGCCTGCTGGGCACCCCTGTCGCACACAGCATCTCCCCGATGATGTACAACGAATCCTTCCGTCTTCTCGGTCTCGACTTCGTCTACCTCTGCTTCGATACCAAAGAGGCTGATCTGAAAACGATGGTACAGACCCTGAAGGATATGAATATCTTCGGTTTCAATCTTACCATGCCTGACAAGGAACGCATCATCCCTTATCTGGATGAGCTTTCCCCTGCCGCACAGATGATCGGCGCCGTTAACACGGTCAAAAATGAAAACGGCCGTCTGATCGGCCACAATACAGACGGTATCGGTTATCTCCGCTCCGTCAGAGATAATGACTTTGATATCACAAGTGGTGCCATGACGCTGCTGGGTGCCGGCGGCGCTGCCTCCTCGATCGCAGTTCAGGCGGCTCTCGACGGAGTACCGGTACTGCATATCGTGAACCGGCGCGGACGTTCCTGGGAAAACGCGCAGCGTCTTGCAGCGCTCATCAACAGCAATACCTCCTGCCGGGCTGATGTTGTCGATTTCGCCGATACGGATGCACTGCGCACCTGTCTGGCCGGAAGCTCTCTGCTGACGAATGCCACTTCCATCGGCATGGCTCCGAATACAGATGCTTCTCCGATCGCCGATCCGTCCTGGCTGCATCCGGATCTGCTTGTGTCCGATATCATCTACAACCCGCGCCGTACCAGACTGCTCGCGGAAGCCGAAGCACAGGGATGCCGCACCTTTAACGGACTGTATATGCTGCTCTATCAGGGTGAAGCTGCGTTTCGTATCTGGACCGGTATGGACATGCCGGTGGAAGAGATCCGCTGTAAATATTTTTCATAAAAAAGACTTACAGTCTTTCCATGATAATGTGTTTCCTGTAATGAACAGGAGACAGGAAAATCTCTCCTGTCTCCGAAAAAACTTTTGTTCCAACCCCCGGCAAAGAGCCGGAAATTGCTGTGAAGATATAAAGCGTGGAACCACCCGGCTCCACGCTCTTTTATTATCCTGATCTCTTATCTCAGTTTATTTATCTTATTTTTTATCTTATTTTTTATCTTGTTTTTTATCCTAGTTTCTTCTGAGGAAATCCGGAATCTGAATATCCTTCTCCTGAACCTTGCTCTCCGGCATACGCATCGTATTGAGCTGCGGAGCTGTCGGTCTCACCGGAGTCGCAGCTGCCGGCTTTGCGAACGGTGAAGAAGCAGTTGTGGTCGATTCCTTTCTTGCAAAACCGAAATCAGAAGATACACCTCTTCTGGCCGGTCTCTTCTCCGGCTTGCTGTTCAGATCCTCAAGACCTGTTGCGATAACGGTGATACTTGCCTCGTCTGCATATGTATCATCGTACATAGCACCAAAGATGATGTTTGCATCTTCTCCGGCCATCTCCTGAACGTAGCTTGCTGCATCATTCGCGTCGATAAGAGAGATATCACCGGAAATATTGATGATAACATGAGATGCACCTGCAATCGTTGTCTCAAGCAGCGGACTGGATACAGCCTGCTTGACAGCCTCGAGTGCCTTGTCGTCGCCCTTGGCCTGTCCGATACCGATATGCGCAATACCCTTGTCCTTCATGACAGTCTGAACATCTGCGAAGTCCAGATTGATCAGTGCCGGCAGATTGATCAGGTCTGTAATTCCCTGAACTGCCTGCTGCAGTACTTCGTCTGCCTTCTTCAGTGCTTCCGGCATAGTTGTTCTGCGGTCTACGATCTCAAGAAGCTTGTCATTCGGAATAACGATCAGTGTATCTACATTCTCCTTCAGGCGCTCAATACCTGCAAGAGCGTTGTTCATACGTGTTCTTGCCTCGAAACGGAACGGTTTCGTAACAACACCTACTGTCAGGATGCCCATTTCCTTTGCAATGCCTGCAACGACCGGAGCAGCACCTGTACCGGTACCGCCGCCCATACCGCAGGTAACAAATACCATATCTGCGCCCTGAACAGCCTGACGGATCTCCTCTGCACTCTCCTCAGCAGCCTGCTGGCCGATCTCCGGCTTCGCACCTGCACCAAGTCCCTTTGTAACCTTCTCACCGATCTGAATTGTAGTCGGTGCTTTGCAGAGAAGCAGTGCCTGTTTATCAGTATTGATACCGATGAACTCTACTCCTCCGATTGTATCTTCAACCATTCTATTAACTGCATTATTACCGGCTCCGCCAACACCAATGACAATGATCTTTGCGGCAGATTCCGTTTCATTTGACATAATCTCTAACACCGTGTTTCCTCCTTTTAGTAGCTGAGTGCATCACATTACGGCATAATCACATACTTTCCCCACTATTACCGTACTACCCTTTATAATATAAGCAATTCTTCAATTTATCAAGTCCATTTTTTAAATTATTCACTTTTTTTACTGGATGGGCTGTCCTGTTGCCGGATCGATCACATTCATATATGCATCGACCACGTATCCCTGCTCATTGACCGTGCATCCCGGCACCGGATCTCCGTTGCCGTCGACCGCCACACCATTTACCACACGTACATCGTAGCGCAGCGTACCGGAAGAGTCAAAAGCCATGAACGGATCTCCGCCCGCCTGCTCATCCTCCTGAGATGCATCATCTGCTCCATCCGCTGCATCATCGGATGAACCGTCTGCCGTGCTGTCAGAGACACCGTCTCCTGTACCTTCTCCGGCCTGTGCACTGCCGTCTCCGTATCCGCTGCTCTCTGCAGCATCGTCGCTTCCTTCCGATACATCACCGGTATCTCCTGCTGATGCACTGTCACCGGCTGCATCTGCCTGTGTTTCTTCCTCCGGAGGCTCCGTCTCATCACTCGGAGAGAACGTCACATTTTCCGTACCGCCTGTAAAGCTTTCCAGGTGAAGTACACCGCATTCTCCCTTTTCCAGCTTTTCCAGAATGGATTTCAGATTGGCAACCTTCTCTTCCAGGAACTCATTCTGACCGAGTCTCGCCTCCACACCACCGATAAACGCGGTAATTTCCATATTTTCACCAAAGCGGATCTCCTGTACCTCAAGTCCGTAATCCTTCAGAAGCTGAAGAAGTCCTGTAATTGTCTGGCGCTGTGATGCGCTCTCTGTCGGAAGCTTCTGATACAGCACCGCATCCTCCATACTGACGCCCGTAATGATCGGAACATCCCCGTATATCTCATCCGTGATCTGAAGAACGACTCCGTTCATATCAAAATAAGCCGCACCCCCCTGGTCCACGTATCCGGCAAGCTCTTTTTCGGATACTGTCACTGCAATATGGGACGGTGATTTCATCTGCACCTGAACCGAATTCAGGAACGGCAGTGTATCCGGTACACTGCCATTCCGGTATTTCCACATCAGATACAGAGCATTATCCCCGATAACCTCCTCCAACAGTCCTGCCGTGATCTCTTCCGACGTATGACTTTCATTCCCGTATACATCTATCTTCTGCACACGGAACAGAAATACTGTGATCAGAAGTGCCGCCAGTATCACAGCGGCAACCGCCACCCGGACGATTCTTCTTTTCCTGATTGTTCTTCTGTTCATACCGTTCCTCCAGCAGCGCATTCACTGCGCTGTCTCTGTCTCTCTTACCTCAATCGCTGCTCCAAGCGCACGCAGATCACCCGCTATGTCTTCATAGCCGCGCTCAATATACCCGATCCCGTTGATCACAGAACAGCCATCTGCCTGCAATGCCGCTATCACAAGTGCCGCTCCGCCCCGCAGATCCGGTGCCTCCAGTGACGCACCGTACAGCTTCTTTCTTCCGTCGATCCATGCACAGCGCCCCTTTACTTCGACAGACGCTCCCATTTGACACAGACCCTGTGCCGTACGGAACCGGTTCTCAAAAATCGTTTCACAAATGCAGCTGCGCCCGTCTGCCCTGCACAGAACGGCCATCAGCGGCGACTGCAGATCAGTCGGAAAACCGGGATACGGTGCCGTTTCCACATATGGAACCGCACACAGCATACCATCCGATTCCAGCACCAGCTCTGATTCAAAACAGCCGATCCCTGTTCCCATCTGTCCGAGTATCTGAAGCAGTGCATCCAGTTCCCCATGCGGAAAATTTCTGATCCGGATACTGCCCCCCGTCGCTGCTGCTGCAAGCAGATAGGTTCCTGTCACGATACGGTCCGCCCGCATCGTATAGCTGACCGGAAACAGCTTTGCGGTCCCGCAGATCCGGATACTCCCATCCGGTCTTCTGCTGATACGTGCTCCTCTCAGATTCAGGAATGTACAGAGTTCATCAATCTCCGGCTCTCTGGCTGCATTCTCTATCACAGTCTCACCGTCCGCCATTACCGATGCAAGCACAGCATTCTCCGTGGCCCCCACACTCGGTATCGCCAGTTTCACATGGCCGCCGCGCAGATTACTTCCGGTCGCCGAGATCGTCTCTCCGACTGTGACATCCGCTCCCAGCTGCTGCAATACGCTCAGATGCTGATCGATCGGTCGTTCTCCGATCGCGCAGCCGCCCGGACGCGGAAGCACCGCTTCTCCCATTTTACCAAGAAGTGCGCCTAAAAACAAGATAGAAGAGCGGATTCTTGCCGCTTCCGGTCCTTCTATACAGGTTCCGTTCACGCAGGATGCATCCACCCGAACGGTTCCGCCCGCCCGGCTGACCCTGCATCCCAGTGTCTCCATAATCTTCAGTGTATCCTCCACATCACTGATCACCGGGCAGTTTTCCAGAACACAGACACCGTCCCCCAGCAGGCAGGCTGCCAGTACGGGAAGCACTGCGTTCTTGGAGCCCTGTACTGCAATCTCTCCGTGCAGAGGCACTCCTCCCGCTATTTCCAGATATCTCAAGCCTATCCCCCGGCTTTCCGTTTGCACACACGTGCAAAGCACCATATATCCCAGTATATGCATACGGAAAGTTTTTGCTACAGGGAAGCTGTTCCATTTTCACAATTCCGAGCACTCCGCCGTTCCTGCGCCAACCCTGATTCCGGATTCTGTTTCTATTCTGATTATCTCCGGCGCTTTCCCGGATAATTGCACCAGCGGCTCACAGAAAGTGCCAGCCCCATCTCGGAAAGCAGGAACAGCACGGATGTACCACCGTAACTGATGAACGGCAGTGTGATTCCTGTATTCGGAATCGTATTTGTCACGACCGCAATGTTCAGGATTACCTGAATCGCGATATGTCCCATGATTCCTGCCGCGATCAGAGAACCAAACAGATCCGGTGCATGTGTGGCAATGACCATGAAACGCCACAGCAGCATCAGGAACAGCCCCATCAGAAGAACCGCTCCCGCCAGTCCCATCTCCTCGCAGATGATGGAAAAAATCATATCATTCTGCGCCTCCGGAACAAATCCCAGTTTCTGAAGGCTGCTGCCCAGTCCTCGCCCGAACAGGCCGCCTGAACCGATGGCATACAGTCCCTGCATGGTCTGGTATCCTTTCTCATACAGTTCCGGATTGCGCCAGATGGCCAGACGTTCCAGACGATACTGCTCCAGGCTCAGAAAAATCCCAAGGAACCCGGTGCCTGTGAGAATGATCCACAGGAACGGAAGATATCTCGGATTGGAGATAAAGATCATAATCACGGCAATTCCCAGAATAATGACTGCCGTACTTAAGTTATTGGTACCGACCAGGCCGACGATCGGCAGGATCATCAGCAGCACTGCTGCTATGGTCACACCGTTTTTCCTTCTGCCCATGGAACTGACGGTACCGGCCAGCAATAGAATGACAGCCGGCTTCGCATATTCAGCCGGCTGGAAAGAGAGCGGACCGATGGAGAGCCATCTTCTGGAACCGTTATAGGCATCACCAAACAACAGCACCGCCCCCGAAAGCAGCAGTGACAGCAGATATGCCGGCACTGCCAGACGCTTCAGTGCATGGTAATCCACCGACGAAATCCCATACATCGCCGCCAGGCCCAGCACCATAGCAAAAAACTGTTTCTCAAAATAATAGGCAGAGTCGCCGAAACGCACCTGCCCATTATATGCACTCGCACTGTAAAGAACGATCAGCCCGAAGGCGGTCAGAAACAGAACCGTCACGAGCAGAAAGCCATCCGGCTTCCCCGGTTTGGAACGCAATCAACCACTTCCTATGATAATTGATTTACCAGTTCCTTGAATCGCTTTCCCCTTACCTCATAGTTCGGGAACATTCCCCAGCTTGCACAGGCCGGTGACAGCAGAACGGCATCTCCGCTCACCGCATGGTCCGCACAGAACTGTACAGCCTCCTCCAGACTGTCTGCCAGAACAATGTCTTCAAATCCGCACTTTCTGGCTGTCTCTGCGATCTTCTCTCTCGTCTGTCCGATCAGTACCAGATATTTTACTTTTCCGTCAAATGCCTCAATCCACTCTTCATAGGAGGACTGTTTGTCATAACCTCCTCCGATCAGCAGCGTCGGACGATCCATTGCCTGGATTCCCTTGATCGCCGCATCCGGATTGGTTCCTTTTGAGTCGTTGTAGTAAACCACACCGTTTTTCTCTGTCACGTATTCGATTCGATGCTCCACCGCTTTGAAGCTGCAGACCACCTGACGGATCACATCCATCGGCACACCGTATGCGATTGCCATTGCTGCGGCCGCCATAACATTCTCATGATTGTGTCTTCCCGGCAGGTTCAGTTCCTTTGTTGCGCAGAGGATCTGCTCCTTGCTGCCATCGTTATAACAGATGTCACCATCTTTCAGATACATGCCCTTTTCCAGTTTATGCAGACTGCTGAAGTAAATGACCTTCGTATGTAATGTCTTTCCGAATTCTCTCAGGACTTCATCCTCGTAATTCAGAACACAGGTATCCTCCGGACTCTGATTTGCTGTGATCAGCTCCTTCACACGGATGTACTCCTCCATTGAATGATGACGGTTCAGATGATCCGGGGTAATATTCAGAATCGTACTGACCTTCGGAGCAAAAGTTTCTGTAGTCTCCAGCTGGAAACTGCTGATCTCTGCCACCGTCACAGCCTGCTCCGTCATCTGCATTGCAGCGCCTGTATACGGTGTGCCGATATTGCCCACCACATATGTCTCATCTTTCCATGCCGCCATGATCGCGCCGAGAAGGCTGGTCGTCGTGGTCTTTCCGTTCGTACCGGTGACCGCCAGCACATCGCCCTTTCCGCAGGCCCATGCAAGTTCCACTTCTCCCCAGATCCGGATTCCTCTGTCACGCAGGAGATTGACCTGCGGAAGGTCTGTCGGAACACCGGGACTCAGAATTACAAGTTCAAGTCCTTCCATGACCTCTTCTGTCAGCTCACCGAGCGCAACTGCAAGCTTGCCCTCTGTCGCCACCTTTTCACGAAGTTCCTCTTCTTTCAGTGCCTCATTGCCATCATACAGGATCACATCCGCTCCTGCTTTCAGCAGCAGCTGTGCTGCACCGATCCCACTGATGCCTGCTCCAAATACTAGAGTCTTTTTACCTCTCAGTTCCATCTTAATTCCTCCAAACTCCTCACTGCCCGTATCCGGGCATTTTTATCCGGAGCACATATGTATACAGTATCTGTATTCTGCGGCACAAAGATATTTCCGCAGCTTCATCTGCGCTCCATTCTATCGTATCAGCCGTCTCCGGCCGGTGCAATCCGCTACTGGATACCTACCAGCGCAAGCAGACAGAGAAACGCAGTGATGACCGTAAATACAGTCACGACTCTGGTCTCAGACCATCCGCAGAGCTCGAAATGATGGTGGATCGGCGCCATCTTGAAGATACGCTTTCCACCCGTTTTCTTGAAATAGGTAACCTGGATCATAACAGAAAGTACTTCCACAAAATAAATCAGTCCGACAATCAGAATAAAAATCGGCATTTTCATCATATATGCTGCTCCGGCTACGAATCCGCCGAGTGCCAGAGAACCGGTATCTCCCATGAATACCTTTGCCGGATAAACATTGAACAGCAGAAAGCCGAGCAGCGCACCGGTCACTGCAGCGGTCAGCGGTTCAATTCCTCCGCCCAGGATCATGGATGCCACTGTATAGAATACAGCCACCATCGTCGTAACACCGGTAGCAAGGCCATCCAGACCATCCGTAAAGTTCACACCATTCACAGTACCGATTATTGCAAAATATGCAAGCGGTACTGCAACCACCTTCATCACGGATCCTGAAATCACTTTGCCACCTGAGAACGGAATCCGCAGTTCAAAACAGGACGGATTTACGTTCCAGAGATATACAACGAAAACAGTCGTCACGATCAGCTGACCAAGCATCTTCTGCTTCGGATACAGACCGTCGGAACGCTTCATCACAACTTTCAGATAATCATCCAGGAATCCGATAATTCCAAATCCAAGGATCAGGAACAGCACCGGAATGATATTCGGGTATTTTCTGATATAAAATAATGAAGTGACAGCAATACTGATCAGAATGATCAGACCGCCCATCGTCGGTGTTCCCGCCTTTTTCAGATGGGATTTCACTCCCTCTTCACGCTCTGTCTGGCCGACTTTCAGTTTCTGAAGGAACGGAATCACCACCGGACTGAGCAGTACACTGATTGCAAATGCAATAAATACCGGAATTACAACATCCTGATTAATCATCATTTCACACCTCATCTTAAACTTTCTTACGTTTTTACAGTTTTATTTTTATCACACATGGGAGATTTATGCAATCCCAAGTTCCACACAGCAGCAAAATAGAGAGTCGGACCGAACGGATTTATCCGACGAAAACTGCATTTCTGTCACTCCTCACTCTCCGCTGTAATCACCTTCTCAATCCCAAGATACGGCAGCACATTTTCAAACACCTCCCGTATCACCGGTGCTGCAATTGTTCCTCCGTAATACACTCCCTGCGGATTGCTGATCACACACAGTCCGACCACCTGCGGATCATCTGCCGGAGCAAATCCGATAAATGAGGAAATATACTTGTTCGCACTGCGCGGCAGTGTTTCCGAAGTGGCTGTTTTACCGCCGATGCGGAATCCCTCAATGTACGCATTTTTTCCGGAGCCTCCGTCCACCACCTGCTCCAGCAGGTATCGCATAGTCGCTGAGGTCTCTTCAGACAGAATCCGCTGATCATCCGCATACTGATATACTTTTTCCAGTGCACCGTCACCGGAATATACACTCACTCCGAAATGCGGGGTCACACGGATCCCTCCGTTAATAATCGAACTGACCGTTGTCGCCAGCTGTACCGGAGTGATCTGGAATGACTGGCCAAATGCGATGGTCGCAAGTTCCACCTGCCCTACATTTTCCTTCCGATGCATAATGGTCGCAGCTTCTCCCGGCAGATCTATCCCGGTCCTGCTGTTCAGACCGAACTGCTCAAAGTAGGCAAAATAGCGGTCCACACCAAGCCGCAGTCCCACTTCGATGAATACCGGATTGCAGGAATTCTGAGTCGCCTGCAAAAAAGTTTCCACACCGTGCCCGGCAGTCTTGTGGCATCGGATTCTGCGATCCTCCACAATCTTAAAACCCGGGCAGGAAAACGAATCTTCCAGTGTGACAACACCCTCTTCCAGTCCGGCAGCTGCTGTGATGATCTTAAATGTGGACCCCGGCTCGTAAGTATCGTTCAGACAGCCGTTTCTCCACATCTGATTCAGTGCATCCTGCAGTGCCTCACCGCTGAGCGTATTTTCTCCGGACGTCTGCCGGAGTTCCTCTTCCTGCGCTCCAACCTCCTGTCCCGCGTTCTCCTCCATCTCGTCACTGTTTATCGCGATATATGCCTCCGTCAGTGTATATGGATCATTCAGGTCAAATTCCGGAACATTGGTCATGGCATAGATTTCTCCGTTTTTCGGATTCATCAGCAGGATGGATACGCTGTCGGCCTGTTTCTGCTCCAGAACCTTATACGCGGCCTGTTCCACATACTGCTGAATATTATAATCCATACTGATCACAAGATCACTCCCGTCAACCGGCTCCTGCCTGCTCTCTCCCGTATCTTCCAGCTCCACGCCACGTGCATCCGTAAGAGTCAGGATCTTTCCCGGCGTACCGGACAGTACATCCTCATACTCCACCTCAAGTCCGATAATCCCCTGGTTATCGCCTCCTGTAAACCCCAGCACTTTGGATGCCATGCTGCCGTAGGGATAATATCTTCGATAATCCTCATCCACCTTGACACCGGCCAGATCATAATTCCGGATCCGGTCCCCCGTCTCCTTATCAACATTTTTACGAATACGCTCAATCGAACTGACTTTCTCCACCCTTTTGCGCACATCCGCCTCGTCCATCTCCAGTTCCCGGCAAAGCATCTCAATGACAGCCTCCGAATCCGTAATCTGACTGTGGATCACAGAAATCGTACAGACCGTCCGGTTATCTGCCAGAACGACTCCGTTGCAGTCAAGGATCCGGCCGCGCGCTGCCTTGATCTCGCGTTCTCTTTCATGCAGGTCTTCGGCAAGAGATGCATAGTATTCCGACTCGGTAATCATCAGATGAGCCAGTCTGCCTGCAAGGAAGCAGAGCGCCCCCATACAGCACAGAAATATGAGCAGTATCTTTCTGCGATGAAACGGCCGTGTTTTCTGCATACAGTACCTCAGAAAAATTTTAATATAATGTATTCAGAAAAAGGGCCGGAAATTCGTATACTATGAAATAACAAACAGACACAGCGCACGCCGTTTCTGCGTTCCGTCTGTGTCTGTTCTAATCTTCCGTTCATTCGGTGTCCCCGAAGTTATTCTTCTGCATCCACATCTTCATCCATCACTGTGGCATCCCACGTTGTTATATTCTCCGCATCCGCATTATTCGATGCCGGCGGCAGAGCTATATCAGGGTTGTCCGCCTTCGGATCGATCTCATTCGACGTTGTATCCACTTCGACCGTTGATACCTGGTTTCCATAGGCATCTATGACATTTCCCTCTTCATCAATATATGCCCCTGCCAGCTCGGTTCCTTCACTGTCGACTACTTTGCCGTCCACAACACGCGCATCCTGATGCAGATAACCCCAGGAATCGTATGCCTGGAAAGTATGAACAACCGCTTCTCCCAGATCGGACTGGCTCAGGCCAAGCTGTTCCAAAAGCTCATCATCCACATCCTCGGTCGGATAAATGCCCATGTACGGAAGCACCTCTGTTGCGATTTTCTGGTACAGATACTGTGCGTAGGAACTGTTTGCCTGATTGTCTACATTCGGTTCATCTACTACTACATAGATCACCACCTCGGGATCATTGATCGGCACTGCACCGATGAAGGATACAAGGTATTTTCCTTCAGCTCGCGTACCGGTCGTCGGATCGATCTTCTCGGCCGTACCGGTTTTTCCGCCTACGCGGTATCCCGGCACCTGCGCCTTTCTTCCGGTACCCTCCTCAACCGCAGTCTCAAGATAGCCTCTCAATGTCTCTGACACTTCTGCTGAAACAGTCTGCTTCAGAAGAAGCGTAGAGGAATCGCGGATCACCTTTCCTTCCTCATTTAAAATCTTGTCCACTACATGGGGCTGATAATACTTGCCGCCGTTAACTACTGCGGAGAAAGCAGCCGCCTCCTGTATCATCGTACATGTCAGTCCCTGTCCGAACGTACACGTAGCAAGCTCTACCTCGTTCATCGTCTCCTTTGTGTAAACGGAACCGGATGCCTCATTCGGCAGATCGATTCCGGTCTGTTTTCCGAAATTGAAAAGCGACTGGTAATCAATAAAACGCGAAACACCCATCATCGCACCGATCGCCATCAGACCGTCATTACAGGAATTCTTGAGTACGTCGCCCAGACTTTCCTCACCATGTGCATTCGGATATGCATCACATCGAATCGTTGTATCTGTGACAAGCTCACTGCCGTCACAGTAAAAGCCGCTGTTCACCGTCACCGCTCCGCATTCCAGAGCCGATGCAATGGTTACCGGTTTGAATGTGGATCCCGGCTCAATACCGTCCGATATGCAGTAATTGCTCCACATGGCATTCAGCGCATTCACATACTCCTCATCCGTCATGGATCTGACCTCAGATTCCGTATACCATGCACTCAGATCCTGCGGATTGTTCAGATCAAACCCTGAGTTGGTCGCCATTGCCAGGATACTGCCGCTATTCGGATTCATTACAATGACTCCGATGTCCTTTGCACCGTGCTTAGCGGTTCCGTCATCATGGTCTTCACCGTAAGTCTCATCGAATTCCGCAATGTATTTTTCGACCATCTGCTGAATATTGATATCAAGGGTTGTCTGCAGTGTGTAACCATTCTCCGGCGCGATCGTCTTCTTCTGATACTCCTGATCTTCATTCAGGTATCCGAAAACACGCCCGTTCGTACCTTTGAGCTGACTGTCATAATATGATTCCAGACCACAGATGCCGTCTCCGATCGAATTGGAAAATCCGATAACGTTGCTGGCCAGACTGTTCAGCGGATACTTCCGGATGAACTCCTCCTCGAACCAGACACCGGTGACATTCTGCAGTTCCTGCCTTTTTTCCCTGCTCAGATCACGATCGCTGTCCAGAGAAATGTACTCTTCATATTCTTCCTTCTGCTCCTCCGTGATCTTCTCCTTCAATACCTGATACTGGCTGTCCTTTGTCTTCTCATCTGTAATACGATCCCGCAGTTCTGATTCATCCAGATCAAACACTTCACACAATGCCTTTATCGTCGGTTCCACATAATCTTCATCCTGGTTGACCGCATAACAGTCCAGAACCAGATTGTAGACCTTTTCACTGTATGCAAGCATACGTCCGTTCGTATCATGAATCTCGCCGCGCCTGCTGTACAGCGTCTGACTGTCATAATTTTCCTGCGAGAGCACCTGCTTCGCATAACGGTCTCCGCTCTTCACATTAATGTAAACAAGACGGATCAGAATAATAATCAGAAACAATAAAATGAATGCAAATACAGCCAGAAGCTTTATTTGCATTTTTTTCGTAAATCTTCGTTCTTTTCTTGTTCGTTTTGCTGCCCGGTTTGTTGCCAATTAATTCACCTACTCTGTCGGTATGTCGGTATATTTTCTGACATAATCACCATTCTGTGCCTCATACGTAACATACTGGGATTTCTTTGCATATACCATGCCCAGCTCGTTCATAGCCACATCCTTTACGTATTCCAGATCAACGCTGGTCATAATGCGGTTGTAGTCAGAATCATTTTCAAGTATCGCTGCATCCAGCTGTGTCTCAAGAGCAGTTACCTGTTTCTGCAGTCTTGTCCCCTTCGCCTGAAGCTGAAGGAAATTGACACACATGAATACAGTCACTACAGCTGCCGCTGTAAGGAAAAGCACGTAACCCAGATTCATCGAAAGTGCACGCTCTCTGTTCTCCTTTGTCTTCGCACTGGTCGACGGAGTCTGTCTGCGTTCTGGTGTCCGTTCCGGAACAGCTTCTATTTTACGCACTGCTGTTCCGTCTATATACGCATACGTTCTTCTGCTTTCTGTCCCTGCGTACTGGCCGCGGCCCTGGCCGCCTCTCTTTTCTGCTCCTGCCATTTCTATTCTCCTGCCTCTACTGTATCTCACGTTCAAAAACTCTCAGTTTTGAACTTTTCGCCCTGCTGTTTTCCTCTATTTCCTCTGCCGATGGTACGATCGGCTTTCTTGTCACAACTCTTCCCTTTGGTCTCTGTCCGCAGACGCAGACCGGAAACTCTTTCGGACAGGTACATGGATTCTCCAGATACCGGAATTTTGTCTTCACGATCCGGTCCTCCAGTGAATGGAACGTGATCACACTGATCCGTCCCCCGTCATTCAGCATTTCCACCATGTCCTCCAGTGAATTTTCCAGTACCTCCAACTCCCTGTTCAGTTCGATCCGGATGGCCTGGAAGGTCTTTTTGGCCGGGTGCCCTCCCGTCGCTCGCACTTTCATCGGAATTGCCGCCTTTATGACATGAATTAACTCCCCAGTTGTTT
Source organism: Candidatus Choladousia sp. (assembly GCA_045119335.1). Classification (GTDB taxonomy): domain Bacteria; phylum Bacillota; class Clostridia; order Lachnospirales; family Lachnospiraceae; genus Choladousia. The sequence goes on from JBGVDJ010000020.1 coordinate 54,750, forward strand.
CCAATGCTTTTTCTTTCCTGGCATTCACGATGTGCTTGGCAATATTCTTTGCGAACTTGTCCTCTCCATAATCGCGGATGATGCGGTAAAGCTCCATCTCGCTGTACTCATTCACAATGTCCCTCGCCGTCAGAGACTGTCGCTGGTCCATTCGCATGTCCAGCGGAGCATCTTCTCTGTAGGTAAAACCTCTCTCAGCCGTATCGAGCTGGTAAGAAGAGACCCCCAGATCCAAAATGACTCCATCTACAGATGTAATTCCAAGTTTGCCGAGTTCGCTTCGCATATTGCAGTAATTACTGCGCACGATCGTGACCCGGTCTTTAAACTCCTCTAAACGCCGTGTGGCTGCCTCGATCGCAGCTGCATCCTGGTCGATTCCGATCAGTCGGCCCTTTTCCGACAATCGTCTGCAAATCTCGTAGGAGTGCCCGCCGCCGCCAAGTGTTCCATCCACATATATTCCATCCGGCTTTATCTGCAACGCATCAATGCTTTCATCCAAAAGTACAGATTTGTGTCTGAATTCCATACAATCCTCCCCAGGTTATATGCTTAAACCTAAATCCGCCATTTGTTCAGCGATATCATCCATATCATCGTAAGCATTATTTTCAATCCATGTCGCTTTATTCCAGATTTCAATTCGATTCAGGTTTCCTGACAGTACCACGTCCTTATCCAGGTTCGCAAACTCCCGCAGTGTCTGCGGAAGCAGAATTCGTCCCTGCTTGTCCAGTTCACATGTGGAAGCTCCTGCCACGAAGAAACGCGTGAATTTTCTGGCGTTCTTCTGAGTAAGCGGCAGAGCACGCAGCTTCTCTTCAAAGATCTGCCATTCATTTTTAGGGAACACAAACAGGCATCCATCCAATCCCTTCGTCACAACAAATTCATCGCCCAACAGTTCTCTGAATTTCGACGGGATGATCAGTCTGCCTTTGGTATCAATCGTATGATTGTATTCACCCATGAACATAATGACACACCTTCCTCCGGCCGCAAGCGGTGTCCCTTCGCCTCGGTATTTTGGGGTTTTCCCTTCAAAGCCCTCCACTTTTCTCCTCTGGCGCACCACTTTCTACCACTTCGCAATTAATAATAACGTAGTTTTGCACAAAAAACAACCCCCTATCACAAGAAAAAATACACATTTTTTTACGTATTTTACATCCACTATATCTTGTCCAGACAAAAAAAGCTGCCGCAAAATCTTGCGGCAACCTTTTCGCATCGGTACTCTTATTCCTTTTTTATCGCTCCAGCACAGCCTTTCAGCAGACACTTTCACTGTTCCGGACCTGTTTTTCCTGTTTCTTTATTCATGACACACTTTACAGCCTTCACATGGTTCAGGCTCTTCCCACCTATTCACAGTCCATATACTGCTCAATCAGGCGATCCACAACAAGACTCTGGCGGTACAGCTCCTCCATCTTGTCTCCGCCGGCTGCGAGCCTGTTCAGTTTGATCCGTTCCTCTTCAATGTGTTTTCTCAGCAGTTCTTTCTTATTCATGTTCCTTCGTTCCTTTCTCTTCATTCTTTTCTGTTTTCGCTTCGACGCGATCCATGTACAGCGCGTCTCATCTTCCTCATCCCCGCAATCAGGAGTATGACCGAAATCACCGCCAGCACCCCTGACAGTACCTGCGATACAGGAAGCTGTGTCCCCGGAATCAGCAGCTGGTCCGTACGCAGCCCTTCAATCCAGAACCTGCCGCATCCGTAGAGCAGCAGATAAAACAAAACAATCATGCCGTGGAACCTTTCCTTCACACGGAAGGTCAAAAACAGCAGAATCAGCAGTATGCCGAGATTCCACAGAGACTCATAGAGAAATGTGGGATGCACCTGAATGTACGAAACACCGTCGATCACAACCTGATGCTCCGCCATCTTCTGTGTGATTTCCGAAGCCCGCACATCGCTGACCGGTATCTGCATTGCAAGCAGACCATCGGTATATTCGCCAAACGCTTCGCGGTTGAAAAAATTCCCCCACCTTCCAACCATCTGTCCCCACACCAGACCGATCGATGCCGTATCCAGTGCCACACGGTACTTTATCTTTCGTATATGGCAGAACAGGATCACCGTGAGAGCTCCGCCTGCCACACCGCCGTAAATCGCGAGACCGCCCTGTCGCAGGTTAATGATCTCTGCAGGATGAACGCGGTAATAATCCCAGGAAAAGGCAACATAGTAGATACGTGCGCAGATGACAGCAACAACGATTGCAATAATGCCGAGATCAAAATAGTCATCTGGGCGCTGTCCTGTTGCATCCGCTACCTTCATAGTCAGAAACAACCCTGTCACCATGGCCACAGCCAGTACGATCCCGTAACATGCAATGCAGAAATCTCCGATTGTAATCCCTTTTATCACATGTTCCAGTGTGATCCCCAGATTGGGGAAACGAATCGTGCCGACCATATCCGTGCCTCCTCTTGCCTGAATTTTTGTGAGTGAACGAAGGTGCTTCGCACCCGCCTCATTCGCTGCGGCCTTCGGCCTACGCTCATGATGCTCGCTCGCCAAATCTGTATGCCTTCTCATGTGTGAACGAAGGTGCTTCGCACCCGCCTCATTCGCTGCGGCCTTCGGCCTACGCTCATGATGCTCGCTCGCCAAATCCAGACAGATTCATGCAAGCATGAATCTGTCTGCACTTGGCTCGCTTCGTTCACACGTTAAATCTGAACAGAATCACATCGCCGTCTTTTACGACGTATTCCTTTCCTTCCAGTCTTACCAGGCCCTTCTCTTTTGCCGCTGCATAGGTTCCGCAGTCGAGCAGATCCTGATAATTGACTACCTCCGCCCGGATAAATCCACGTTCAAAATCAGAATGGATCTTGCCGGCTGCCTGCGGAGCCTTCATACCCTTTTTGATCGTCCAGGCACGTGTCTCTGTCTCACCTGCAGTCAGGTAACTGAGCAGGCCCAGCAGACTGTAGCTTGCTCTGATCAGTTTCTCCAATCCGGACTCTTTCAATCCAAGATCTTCGAGAAACATCTGTTTTTCATCATCTTCCAGCTCTGCGATCTCCTGCTCGATCTGGGCACAGATGACAAATACCTCGCTGCCTGTTGAGGAAGCGAACTCCCGTACTGCACGGACATACTCGTTGGATGCACCATCATCTGCCAGATCATCCTCGGCTACATTCGCTGCGAAGATGACCGGCTTGCCTGTCAGCAGGTTATACTCGGACAGCCATGCCTGCTCATCCTCATCATCTGTCTCATATGTGATGGCCATCTTTTCCTCTTCCAGATGTGCTTTCAGCTTCTGGAGGAGTTCCAGCTCTTTTGCCTGTGTCTTGTCATTTCTGGCCGCACGTGCCACTTTGGAAATTCTGCGCTCCAGGATCTCAAGATCTGAAAAGATCAGCTCAAGATTGATCGTCTCGATATCCCTTACCGGATTAACAGAACCGTCAACGTGCACCACATTTGTATCCTCAAAACAACGAACCACATGTACGATCGCATCTACCTCACGGATGTTGGCCAGGAACTGATTGCCCAGACCTTCTCCCTTGGATGCACCTTTCACGAGGCCCGCAATATCTACAAATTCAATAACTGCCGGAGTAATTTTCGCGGAATTATACAGGTCAGCCAGCAGCTTCAGCCGCTCATCCGGCACTGCTACCACACCCACATTCGGATCGATCGTGCAGAACGGGTAGTTCGCCGACTCTGCTCCAGCCTTCGTCAGAGAATTAAATAATGTACTCTTTCCTACGTTCGGAAGTCCTACTATACCAAGTTTCATTTTCTTTTCCTCAACATTCTTCTGTATTTTACTCAGGTTTTCGCTGGCAAGTCACAGTTTAGCACATAAAGCGACAATAAACAATAGCTTCTGCCAGAAACCGTTCGACACTTTTCCCCATTCCAGGGGCCTCAGAACAGAAAATGTGCCGGTCTGCGACCGACACATCTGTCATTTTCTCCGTATTTCCGCGTTTTTTCTTCTGCGTTTCCGACGCTGCCGTTTCGAAATCTGTCGAACGATTCCGGGGACAGTCATGCCGTTTTCTATCCTCTGAAGCTAGTCCCAGCTCTTATATTCCTCCATGACTGACAGGAATCTGCGGACATTTTCCGCCCTGTCTCCGCCGAACACAGCTGATCCGGCTACACAGATATTGGCTCCTGCCTCCAGTACAGTCCGTATCGTCCGGTCTGAAATACCTCCGTCCACCTGAATATCCAGCTCTCTGCCGGTTTCAAGTGCTTTCTGACGTAATTCGCGGATCTTCCCGGTCATGGCCGGAATATAGGACTGACCTCCGAATCCTGGATTGACCGTCATGATCAGTACCATATCCAGATCGTTCAGCACGTAATCCAGTGCACACAGCGGGGTGGACGGATTCAGTGCAACACCTGCCTTCAGGCCGAGACTTCTGATATTCTGAATGGTACGGTGCAGATGCTTTGTTGCTTCCGCATGCACAGTAATGCTGTCCGCTCCGCACTTTGCGAATGCCTCCACATAACGTTCCGGATCCTGTACCATCATATGCACATCAAATGTACAGTCTGTCACCCTGCGGATGGATGAGACCACCGGCATTCCATAGGAAATACTCGGTACAAACATTCCATCCATTACATCAATGTGCAGATACTGTGCTCCTGCCTGTGTTACCTGTCTGACTTCCTCTCCCAGACGGCAAAAATCTGCCGCCAGTATGGATGGTGCCAGTATATTTTTTCTGCCCATTCTTCTCCTCCAGTAAAATAATTCCGTCAAGGACATCAGTACTTTTTTGCGATCTTCAGCTCCTGTGCAAGAAGCTCGTAATTCTCATAACGGGAACGGTGAATCTTTCCTTCTGCAAGAGCTTCCTTTACCGCACAGTCAGGCTCACTCAGATGCATACAGCCCTGAAATCTGCAATACGGTTCATATGGAAGAAACTCCTGAAAATAGTCCCGCAGCTCCTCATATTCGATTCCCTGCAGATACAGCGAACTGAATCCCGGTGTATCCAGAAAATAGGTATCTGAACCACTCTGATCCTGCAGTTTTTCCGTACAGCCGGATGTCCCACCGGATCTGTCCGACTGTGTCATTTTCGGCAGAACGATCAGCTCTGTATGGCGCGTTGTATGCTTTCCGCGGTCAATCTTGCGGCTGACCTCTCCAACCTCCATCTGCACATCCGGCTGGAGCGCATTCGTCAGCGTTGACTTACCCACACCGGAAGGTCCGGCGACCACAGTCGTCTTTCCATCCAGAAGACGGCGGATCTCATCGATCCCTTCCTGCTTTGCAACACTCAGAAACTTTACCATACAGCCGCAGTTGGCATAGATGGAAGCCAGTTCTTCTATCTGCGACTCATCTGTCAGATCAGTCTTGCTGAAACAGATGATCACCGGTATCTTCTGCTGTTCCATTGAAATAAGAAAACGGTCCAGCAGATTCAGATTCGGCTTCGGACTGGCTACTGCGAAAATCACCAGCGCCTGATCCACATTGGCCGCTGCCGGACGGATCAGCATATTCCTTCTCGGAAGCAGTGCATCCACATTTCCGGTCAGTGTTTGCGCATCAATCACGGAGATCTCCACGTTATCACCGACCAGCGGCTTTATTTTTTCCTTGCGGAAGATTCCTTTTGCACGGCATTCGTAGACGCTGCCGTCCTGCGCGTGAACGTAATAGAACCCTCCGATTCCCTTAATAATCTTTCCCTGCATCAATTCACCCTGCTGAATGTAATTCCCGGATATTCGATCTTGCTCGTGACCTCACCTGTGGTTGGATCCAGCAGATATACATACGCTGTTCCGCTCTCCACGCCGGAGGATCCCTGTACCTGCAGATGATACGGGAAGGTCGTACTTCCTTCAAACACAGTACTCTCCATACCCTCCTGTACCAGTGTGATCCGCACCTGCTGGCCGGTATAGCCCGTCGGCTCTACCAGAGATGCATCACACTGCCATGTACCATTCTCACCATTATCCACCGTAATATTATCATCCGCCGACGCATTATCGGATGGTCCTGTACTGAGTACCAGCGTAACGGTGCTTCCCCGCGGAATCTGTTCGTTTGCTCCGGCACTCTGGCGAATAACAAGTCCCTCTCCCACCGTATCACTGGACTCATACTCATAATTCGGTACAAGATCCAGCATATTCAGCGCTTCTGTCGCACGGTCTTTCGTATATCCGAACAGATCCCACAGTGTTACATACTGCACATCTGCCTGGGATCCCTGGCTGACATACAACGTGACTGTATCACCGGCCATTACCGTAGAATTTGCTGCCGGACTCGTTGAAATTACAAATCCCGCGTCAACCGTATCGCTGTACTGCGTCGTATCGATCTGACACTGCAGCCCCTGACTCAGGAGAAATGCCTGTGCCTGACTCTGCTCGATATTGCTCAGATCAGAAAGTACAAAACCGCTGATTTCCGGAACCACCTGGTATTCCACAACGCTGCCGCGGTCCACCATCGTGTTGCCCTTCGGATTCTGCGTACACACTTCGCCTGCATTGAACTGGTCTGATTCCTGCTCTCCTGTCTTCCTGCCGGTCAGGCCGTAGCTCGCAAGCAGCTGCTGCGCATCCGTCTCGGACTTACCCAGAATATCCGGTACAGACACCTGCTGTACAGCCTCTGTCTGCTTCTCCGTTGTCTTCTCAGTCTCGATCAGAATACTCTGTTCTGTCTGCGTTTTCTGCTGATTTTCAGTGTTCTTACTGGTATTCTTCCGGAAGTCAAAAATACCGACTGCATTGGCAAGCAGTGCCAGAAATACACATCCGATAATTACGGCAACAATAATGCCGCCGACTGTCACAGCCTTCTCCAGCTTCGGACTCAGACCTATCTCACCGTCATCATCGCGGCGCTTCTTTTCTTTCTTTGGAGCAAATCCTTCCTCAAGACGATAATTGCCCTCCCGACGACCGCCATGGATCGCATAATCCTCCGGATCGTCATACGCATCATAATATGGATCATATCCCTGCTCCGCATCCATCTGACCATAATCGCCGTTCCACCGACTTCCGTCGTACGGATCCGGTCTTCCCGGAGATACCGCCTGATACTGACTTTTCTGATAATAGCTTCCCGGCTGATATGCACGGTTCGGTCTTATCTCATCTTCCATACCATGCAGTCCGGCTGCCGCACCGACATCCATAGACTCGTCATATGCCGGCATTGTGCGTTCCGCATTGATCTGGTCCACCTCATCCTTTGACATGATGATGGTCTTGGATGTGCGGTCCGGTATATTGGATGTAACAAAATCGCCGTCCGGATTCACCAGAGACTCCCGCAGATCACGGATCAGCTCTGTCATGTTCGTATATCTTCGATCCGGACTCTTCTGTGTACATTTAAGCACAATCTGATTGGTACTGTTCGGAATCTCCGGAATCAGCTCCTTCGGTCCGCGTATCTCTTCCTGAAGATGACGGATTGCCACAGCGACTGCCGTATCTCCATCGAACGGAACATGCCCCGTCAGCATCTCATACATGGTGATTCCCAGCGAGTAAATATCGCTCTTCTCATCACTGTATCCGCCGCGCGCCTGCTCAGGCGAGCTGTAGTGAACAGATCCCATTACACCGGAATTGATCGTATTGGCTGTTGTTGCCCTTGCAATTCCGAAATCGGCAACCTTGACCTTGCCGTCCGTAGAAATGATAATATTCTGCGGCTTCACATCACGATGGATAATGCCGTTATTGTGCGCTGCCTCCAGTCCTGCCGAGATCTGCAGTGCAATACTGGTCGCTTCCCGCACGGAGAGCCGGCCCTTGTTGCTGATATATTCCTTCAGCGTAATGCCTTCCACCAGCTCCATAACAATATAATTGATACCGGCCTCTTCACCCACATCGTATACATTGACAATATTGGCATGTGCAAGACCTGCCGCAGACTGTGCCTCCACCCGGAATTTGGAGATAAACACCTTGTCTTCCCGGAATTCCTTCTTCAGCACCTTCACGGCTACAAAACGGTTCAGCTTGTGATCCTTCGCCTTATACACATCCGCCATACCACCGGTTCCGATTCTGGCAATGATTTCATATCTGTTCTGTATAAACATTCCCATTTTAAGCATACACATTCCCCATTAATCAATATTCAGCAAGCACTACTGAAATGTTGTCTTTTCCCCCGTTTTTATTCGCCTCATTCACAAGCCGCTGTGCTGCTTCCTTCGGCGATCCGCACCGTTTCACGATCTGCAGGATGTCCTCATCCTCCACCATTGTGGTCAGACCGTCGGAACAGAGCAGAATCCGGTCTCCATCCTCCAGCTTGACATCAAAAAAATCAATCCGTACGGGAGTTCGCACTCCGACAGCACGGGTGATGACATTGCGGTCCGGATGGCTTCTCGCATCCTTGCGCTGAAGTTCGCCCACACGAATCATCTCCTCCACAAGAGAGTGGTCACGTGTAATCTGTTCTATTTCCTGGTCGATCAGGTAAAGTCTGCTGTCTCCCACATTCGCCACATACAGATACCCATCCTGAACGGTGGCTGCAACGACCGTTGTACCCATGCCTTCAAGAGAACGGTCTGACTTTGCTTTCTCCACCACCTGATCATTGGCATGGTGAATAGCGGTACTCAGCAAAGGGATCGGTCGCTTCTCCTCCGCATGCTGTATGTATTCGACCATTGACTCAACCGTATAGCGCGATGCAAGATCCCCTGCATTATGTCCGCCCATTCCATCCGCCACAATCAGCAGATTAGACAGATTTCCTACCGGCTGGTCGGAGGCATAGACGAAATCCTGATTGGCGGACCGTCGTTTGCCGATATCTGTAATGCTATACGTCTTCATACCCTTTCTTCCCTTCTTTTTCGTCAATATAACTCTTCCTCAACTGACCGCAGGCACCATTGATGTCCCGGCCCATTTCTCTTCTAATAGTAACATTAATTCTGTTTTTTTCAAGTTTATTTTTAAATGCCTCACAGACGGCGCGATTGGGCTGAACGAAGCTTCGTTCCTTGATCGGATTGACCGGTATCAGGTTCACATGACAGTTCATGTCAGAAACCAGTCCGGTCAGTCTGCGCGCGTCTGCCTCCGTATCGTTCACTCCTCCAACAAGACTGTATTCAAACGTGATCCTTCGTCCGGTCTGTTCGAAATAGTACCGGCACGCATCCAGCACATCATTCAGTTCATATTTATATGCGATTGGCATCAGTTCCTTACGTTTTTCCTGGCTGGACGCATGCAGCGACAGTGCCAGAGTGATCTGCAGCTTTCTGTCCGCAAGCTCACGGATACGCTCCACCAGTCCGCAGGTGGAAACAGTGACATTTCGCTGACTGATATTCAGTCCGTGTTCATCCGTCAGAAGCTCCAGAAAACGCAGCAGATTATCGTAATTGTCCAGTGGTTCACCCGTTCCCATCACTACGAGATTCGATACACGCTCACCGGATATCTTCTGTATCCGGTACACCTGATCCAGCATCTCGGACGGAAGCAGATTTCGCGTCAGTCCACCGAGTGTCGAGGCACAGAACCGGCAGCCCATCCGGCAGCCCACCTGGGAAGAGATGCATACGGAGTTTCCATGGTGATACCGCATCAGGACACTCTCGATCACATTGCCGTCTGCCAGTCGGAACAGATATTTCTCTGTTCCGTCCACCGCGGAAATCCTGCGGTCCACCGCCTCGAGACACGTATAGTTGTACGCATCCGCAAGCTTTTCGCGAAATCCTTTCGGCAGGTTCGTCATCTCATCGAAACTCCCGGCCAGCTTCTCATGCATCCACTGATACAGCTGTTTTGCACGGAACGGTTTTTCGCCAAGTCCGGCAACCGCTGTCTTCAATTCTTCAAAATTCAGGGATTTGATATCCTTTTTGTCCATATTCTTCCTCCGGCTACTCCTGAAGCAGCAGTCCGTTCTGTTCTTCCTCCGTCAGCCTGCGCAGTCTCGCAATGAAAAATCCGTCCGACTTATGTACGCCCGGCAGCATCTGGATATATCCCCCGGCCGTTGTCTTACTCTTCAGTTCATCGCAGATATACGGATCTATGCTCTCCAGCTTAAACGGATAATTTTCAAGGAACCATTTGATATTATACTGATTTTCATCCGCCCCGATCGTACAGGTACTGAACACCAGAGTTCCGCCCGGGCGAACATATTCCTGCACCACACTCAGAATCCTGCGCTGCAGACGGATGATATCCATCTGCTGTTTTTCCGACATCTTGTATTTGATATCCGGCTTCCTGCCGATCACTCCGAGTCCGGAGCACGGTACATCCGCCAGAACAATATCGGCCTTTGCCACAGAATCCTCATCACGGACAGTGGCATCCTTCACCATGGACCGGATATTGATGGCACCTGTCCGTTCGATATTTTCCTGCATCAGCTGGACTTTGTATTCGGAGACATCCCGCGATTCCACATAACCGCTGCCCATCAGTTTATCGGCAATATGCAGACTCTTACCACCCGGTGCCGCACAGACATCGATGCAGTAATCCCCCCAGTTCGGTGCCGCAATCTCTGCCACAAGCATGGAACTGATGTCCTGTACCTGAATCCAGCCTTTTTTGAATGCAGAAATTGCTCTGATATAATTATAATCGGAAATTTCCAGCGCGTAATCGAGATACGGATGCTGTTTCACCGTAATCCCCTGCTGCCGGAGTTCCGCAATGATCTCCTCCCTGGATGCCTTCTGAAGATTGCATCGCACGATCGTCCCCTTCTCCATATGAGAATCGCGGCAGATCCGCTCTGTCGTCTCATAACCAAACTGTGCTACCCACTTGTTCAACATCCAGATCGGGAACGAATATTTAACGGAAAGATAATGCAGCGGTTCCTGCTGCGGATCCGGATATTTCACCTGACTCAGTCTGCGTGCCGTATTGCGCAGCACACCGTTTACAAATCCCTTGAGATTGTAGAAACCTTTGCGCTGGGCCAGCTTTACCGCCTCGTTGCATACGGCCGCATCCGGTACGCTGTCCATATATTTCAGCTGATAGACAGACATCCGAAGCAGGTTGCGGATCAGCGGCTTCATATTATAAACAGGAACATTGGAGAACTGCTCAATAATGTAATCCAGCTGTATCATATGCTCCAGTGTTCCCTCCACCGTGCGCGTAATGAATGCACGGTCTCTTTTTTCCAGATACTGGTACTTCTCCAGGACTTCCCGGATGACCACATGGCTGTATGCCTCTTCCTCCGTGATCTCCTGCAGCATCCCCAGTGCAATTTCTCGTATATTAACCGGTTTAGTCATCTCGTTTTCTTCCTCCTGCCAGAATGATCAGACGCAGCAGCTGCAGAATGGATGCCGCAAGACTCGCAACATACGTCAGTGCTGCAGCTCTGAGCACTTTTTTTCCTGCCGACTGCTCTGTATCGCCCAGAATATGACTGTCTCCGAGCACGGCCAGCGCCCGTGACGATGCATTGAACTCGACAGGAAGAGTCACCAGCTGAAAGAGTACAGCCAGAGAGAACAGAATAATGCCGAGATTCAGAAACATATCCATGGAAAATACAAGTCCGAGCAGAAATACCGGCCATGCGAGCTGAGAACCGATATTGGCGGCCGGAACCAGCGTACTTCTCAGCACCAGCGGTGCATAGTGCTTCTGATGCTGAATCGCATGTCCGCATTCATGTGCCGCTACACAGACTGCCGCAACAGAATTTGACCCGTACGTACTGTCAGACAGACGCAGTACCCTGGAGCGGGGATCATAGTGATCTGTCAGATTACCGGACACATGCTCTATTCTCACATCATAAATCCCGGCACAGGCCAGAACCTTCTGCGCCGCCATTGCACCGGTCAGTCCGGACATGCTGCGCATGGAAGAATATTTTGAAAATGTACGTTTCACATTGGCGGATGCAGCCATGGAAAGAATCAACCCGGCAATAACCAGAAGATAAGTCCAGTCAAACCGGTAACCATATCTTCCGTAACCGCCATAGCCATAGAATGAATTCACGCCAGATGCAAGTAAATACATAGAATCAGCTCCTTTTGCTTCCTATATTATATCGGATCTCCGATATCAGTAATATTTCCCTGTTTCCGTCTGAAAATACCGGAGTTTTCCGTCAGATCACACTCCGAACTCCTCACCGCTCTCCACCGGATATCCGCGCAGGAACGCATCGATCTCCATACGCTTCTTTCCTTCCGGCTGCAGCTCCAGAATACTGAGCAGCCCGTTTCCGGTCTGAATCTTCAGGGATGTCTTAGTCACTTCAACGGCCTTACCCGGCTGTGTCTGACTCTCCTGCTGCGTCTGCTCAACAGCTGCCGACCAGATCTTCAATGTCTTTCCTCGATATTTTGTATATGCGCTGGGCCACGGATTCAGGCCGCGTATCAGACATTCGATTGCTTTCGCATCCTTTGTCCAGTCAATAGCCCCATCTTTTTTGTTCAGCATAGCTGCATACGGTGTCGGACTCTCCTTCGGCTGTTTCACATACTGTGCCGTACCATTCTCGATTGCCTCAAGCGTGCGGATCAGAAGCGACGCTCCGGTCGCACTCAGCTTATCGAACAGGCTGCCGCCCGTCTCATTCTCCGCCAGGACCACCGTCTCTTTCATGATCATATCTCCGGTATCCACTCCCGTATCCATGCGCATTGTTGTCACACCTGATTCTCTGTCTCCGTTGATGACCGCCCACTGGATCGGTGCGGCTCCCCGGTACATCGGAAGCAGGGATGCATGGACATTGATACATCCGTAGCGCGGAAGTTCCAGAATCTCCTTCGGAATGATCTGCCCAAATGCCACTACAATAATCGCGTCCGGCTGCAGCTCTTTCAGCACCCCGATCCACTGAGGTTCTCTTACCTTCACCGGCTGATAAACCGGAATACCGGCCTGTACAGCGACTTCCTTGACCGGTGTCATCTGCACTGCCTTGCCCCTGCCCTTCGGTTTGTCCGGCTGCGTGAATACAGCCTGTACCTGATATTTCTCCGAATTGATCAGTGCCTGCAGTGTACCGACTGCAAAATCCGGAGTTCCCATAAATACCACATTCTTAATCATAATCTCCTCCACGGCGCATCTCCCGCCGTAACCTCATTCCACGTTCCGGGCCTGTTCGTTCCCGACTGTCTGCTCCTGCTCATTCGCTCCTGACACTCTGTTCCTGCTCATTCGCTCCTGACACTCTGTTCCTGTTCATTCGCTCCTGACACTCTGTTCCTGTTCATTCGCTCCTGACACTCTGCTCCTGCTCATTCGCTCTCGCCATTCTATTCCTGCTCATTCACCCGGACTTCGGTATTACTATTTCTGTATATCGTATTTCTGTATTTTATTCTTTTTCTATACAGCGCCCCGGATATTACTCCTCTTCGAATTCCTCTTCGAACTCCTCTTCGGCCTCATCCGACACATCAAACAGATTTCCCTCCACATGTTTCACATACATGATTCCGTCGAGGTGATCGCACTCGTGGCAGATCGCACGCGCAAGCAGTTCTTCTCCTTCGATAATGAATTCCTGCATATTCTCATCCAGTGCTCTGACTTTTACATAGTTAGGGCGTGTAACAATACCTGCCTGACCCGGAAGGCTGAGGCAGCCCTCCTGTCCGGTCTGCTCCCCGGACGTCTCCAGAATTTCCGGATTGACCATAATGAGCGGTCCTTCTCCTACATCTATTACCACAATTCGCTTTAATATACCTACCTGCGGTGCAGCAAGACCGACTCCGTTTGCATCGTACATAGTCTCCAGCATGTCCTGGATCAGCTCTTTCGTACGCGGTGTCATCTCCTTTACCGGTCTGCAGATTTTCTCCAGTCTGTCATCTCCCATGATTCTGATCTGTCTTAATGCCATTGTTTTTTCCTCCTGCTTTGCCTTTAATATATCTTCATTTTATCTCTAATTTATTTTCAACTGATCTTCCATTATCTTCTTTCAAAACTGATCCGGACATCCCGGAATCCAGGATTGATCTCTATATACTGTTCCACAACGTTCTTGATCGCAGTCAGAGCTTTCGCATCTGTGTGTTTTACGTACAGTGCCTTGCGATAGACATCATTGATCTTTGCCACCGCCTCATCCGACGGGCCTATTACAGTTCCGCCGCGTTTCGTCACGATCTGCTGCACAAATCTGCCCAGATATGCAACTGCCGTCTCCAGCAGCTCCTGATTCTCGGATGCACAATGCACTGCCATGAGATCTCCTGCCGGCGGATAACCTGCCATGCTGCGGAACGCCATCTCCTGCCGGTAGAATGATTCATAATCCTGATCAGCAGCACAGACTACCGCATAATTGTCGGGATCGTACGTCTGAATCACTACCTCACCGGGCATCTCGCCTCTTCCTGCCCGCCCTGCTGCCTGTGTAAGCAGCTGGAATGTCCTCTCACCGGCATGATAATCACTGATGTTCAGGGAAAGATCCGCGGCGAGAATACCCACCAGCGTCACCCCCGGAAAATCATGTCCCTTTACGATCATCTGTGTACCGATCAGAATATCTGCCTCATGATGCCCGAATGCCCGCAGAATCTCCGCATGTCCGTCCTTACCTCTCGTTGTATCTGCATCCATACGCAGGATCCTCGCCTGCGGAAAAGCTGCCGCGACCATTTCCTCGATCTGCTGTGTCCCTGCCTTGAATCCGCCGATGTATGCAGAACCGCAGACCGGGCATTTTTTCACCGCCGGTTCTTCGTGTCCGCAGTAATGACAGACCAGTCTGCCATTGCGATGAAGAGACAGCGACACATCACAGTGCGGACACTTCATCACATGTCCGCAGGATCTGCACGAAACAAATCCGGAATACCCTCTTCTGTTCAGAAACAGCATAATCTGCTGCCTTTTTTCCAGACAGTCACTGATCTTCTGCTGCAGCATCCGGCTCAGAATGGAACGGTTGCCGTCCCGCAATTCCTTTCGCATATCTACCGTGATCACTGCCGGCAGAACTCCTCCGGCAGCGCGCTGCTTCATGGTAAGCAGCCTGCTTTCCCCCTGCCCGGCCTCGTAATATGCCTCCAGCGACGGAGTTGCCGATCCCAGAACCAGCCGCGCCTGCTCCAGCATGGCACGCTTTTTGGCCGTTTCACGAGCATGATACCGCGGTACTGTCTCACTTTTATAGGAAGTTTCATGTTCCTCATCTATTATAATGATTCCCAGTCTGGGAAACGGTGTAAACAATGCAGAGCGCGGTCCGATCATCACATCAATATCTCCGCTCTTCGCCCGCTCAAACTGATCATATCGCTCCGCCTGAGAAAGCCTGGAATGCAGAATGGAGATCCGGTCACCGAACCTCCGGTAGAAACGGATGACGTTCTGATACGTCAGAGAAATCTCCGGAATCAGCAGAATTGCCTGCTGCCCTCTGCGCAGCGCCTCGGCAATCAGCTCAATATAGACTGCCGTCTTGCCGCTGCCTGTGACACCATGGATCAGATACTGTGCAAATGTACCGGAATCCCACTCTTCCCGGACAATATCAATGATCTGCTGCTGCTCTGCGGTCAGAATCAGAGGATCATGCTTCGCATTCTCTTTCCGGCTCATTTCCTGTTTCTCGCTCTGCCCGGCTGCAGAGCCAGCCGTATTCTCTGTATATACCGTTGTTTCATCCGCCCGGAAAATGCCGTCTCCGACACTCTCCCGCCGCAGCTGCTCGATCACAGCCGGTGTCCGGTAGACCTGTTCCTCCTCGCACCGTATCAGTCCCTGTTCTTCCAGAGCCCGCAGCACTGGAGCAGTAATTTTCAGACTGCCGGTCACAATCTCCTGCGGAAGCACCGGCTGTTCCAGCAGAGCCTCCAGAAGCCTGGCTCTCGCTGTCTGATGCCTGTTCCGGAACATTTCCAGCTTCTGCTGTGCCGTCTCTCCTGATACAGCCAGTATAATACGCTTCTTTTTTTTCTCAGATGCCTTCCGGCGAAACGGCAGAACCGTGCGCAGCGCCTGCACTGTGGTGGAGCCGTAATAATCCCTCATCCACAACGCCAGAGCTGTCAGCTTCGACTCCGCACCGGCCAGATCTGTCTCCAGCCGGGTGATGCATTTCATCCTGTCCGGCGGACAGGAGCTGTGTTCCGTGATACGGAGAACATACCCCTTCGTCGGCCGGTCCCCCCGGCCAAAAGGCACCTCTACCACATTTCCCGGCTCCAGTACATGGTGCAGTTCCTCCGGAATCCGATACTGGAATGTCTGATCCAGTCTGCTGTGAGAGATATCAATGATGATATCCGCAAATAACTCCATGTCTCTGCTTATTTTCCTTCCAAAATTTCCTGAATCAGCACGCGCTCATCCATCGGATAATGTTTTCCTTCAATCTCCTGATAATCCTCATGTCCCTTGCCTGCAAGTACGATAAGGTCGCCCGGCCTGCCATGATGGATCGCATATGCGATCGCCTCTTTCCGGTCTGCGATCGTCACATATTCTCCATCGGTCTTTTCGATACCGGTCACAATATCCGCAATGATATCCTCCGGCTTCTCAAAGCGCGGATTGTCTGATGTAATAATGGTCAGATCCGCAAGTCTGCCGGAAACCTCTCCCATCTCAAAGCGGCGCAGCTTCGAACGGTTGCCGCCGCAGCCGAACAGGCAGACAAGCCGATGCGGATCATACTCCTTCAGCGTTGTCAGAAGACTCTCAAGAGCCATGGCATTGTGTGCATAGTCGATCATCAGAGTAAATTCATCTGATACCTTTACCATCTCCACACGGCCTTTGACCTTCGCGGTTTTGAGCGCTTTTTTGATATCCTCCACTGCAACTCTGAAATGACGGCAGATGGCAATGGCCGTCAGAGAGTTATACACACTGAATTTGCCCGGAATATCGATTTCCACATCAAAACTCTCCATACTGCCGGTGCCCTGTCCTTCACCGCCCTTTGCATCGCAGGATACCGTATATGCAATGCCGAGATATCCCGGTCTCGATACGAGCTGCAGATTCTCTGCGCGCAGATTTGCGCCTTCGCCGAGGCCGAAGCTCTCCACCTCACAGGTATGCCCCTTCAGGATCTGTTCCAGATGCACATCATCCGCATTCACAATACCGAGACGGCACTGGCGGAACAGTCTGCTCTTACATTCCATATAGTCCTCAAAGCTCTCATGCTCTGCCGGTCCGATATGATCCGGCTCAATATTCGTAAAAATACCGATTTCAAACGGAATCCCGGCAGTACGATGCAGCATCAGTCCCTGAGAGGAAACCTCCATCACAACGATCTGACATCCTGCATCCGCCATTTTCCTGAAATATTCCTGTATCGTATAGGATTCCGGTGTCGTATTCTTCGCCGGAATCACCTCATCGCCAATGATAACCTCAATCGTTCCGATCAGACCGACCTTGTATCCGGCTGACTCCAGAATAGATTTGACCATGTAGGTCGTCGTGGTCTTGCCCTTTGTACCGGTAATACCGATGATCTTCATCTCTTCAGCCGGATATCCGAAATATGCTGCCGAGATCAGCGCCATTGCATACCGTGTATCCTCGACCTGGATCACCGTCACATCCTGCGGTGCCTCCACTGCATCCTGTACCACCAGAACCTTTGCGCCCTTCGCCACAACATCCGGCACATATTTGTGACCGTCCGACACTGCGCCTTTAATGCAGAAAAACAGAGACCCATCTTCCGCTTTTCTTGAATCATTGATTACATTTTTTACCTCAACATCAGTCGTTCCCTGCAGACAATGGTAAGTTACGTGTTCCAAAAGTTTTTCCAGTTTCATTTTGGACTACCTCCGTATAATCAATTATATATCTTTTTATTTTAGCATGAGTAGGAATACACCACAAGTTTTTTTTAATTGCCATAAAATGAGTCTGAAATGAGGCGAAGCTGTCGCCTGTCCGATAATTTCCTATCGTCCCGCAACAGCTTCGCCTTATATAAGTCTGTTTCGTATTCAATTTTCACATCACACCATCATATGCAGGATCGCACCCACGACCAGGCCGGCAAAATTGCCGATTGCCTGTCCGAGGCTTCCCATCAGAACACCGATAACCCGCATAGGAATCGTCAAACCTGACGCTGCGATCGGCGCTGAAGCAGCACCGCCGATATTGGCAAGGGATGCCGTTGACGCCATGCAAAGATCCCAGTGAAAATACCTTCTTCTTTATGCAAAGATCGGCTTCAGTGCCTCTGCAAGCTTTGCCTTCTGAGCCTCTGCCTCTGCCAGATCCTTACCAAGAGTTGTAAAGTATGTCTTGATCTTCGGCTCAGTACCGGACGGACGAACTACCACTGTAGCTCCGCCTTCCAGAGCATAGATCAGAACATTTGCTGCCGGAAGTCCTGTCTCCTCCGGTTTCTTGTAATCTGTAACCTTAACTACAGCATAGCCGCCGATCTCCTTCGGAGGATCGTTGCGCAGGCTGTCCATGATGCCTGCCATCTTATCCATACCGGACAGACCCGGGAACTCGAAGCTGTCTACCTTGTTCAGATAGCGGCCGTATTTTGCATAAATCTCTTCCAGACGTTCCTTGATGGAAGAACCGATGCTGCGGTAATACGCCGCCATCTCACAGATCAGCATGGAACCGATGATCGCATCCTTGTCACGTACGTACGGTCCTGCCAGATATCCGTAGCTCTCCTCGAAACCGAAAATGAAACGATCCACCTCACCGGCTGCTTCAAGTCCGGCAATCTGATCTCCGATCCATTTGAATCCGGTCAAAACGCTGCGGAGCTCAACACCGTAATTGGCTGCCACTGCATCTGCAAGCGGAGTGGAAACAATTGATTTAACAGCTACCGGGCCGGTCGGCATTGTACCGTTCTCAATGCGGCCTGCACAGATATAGTCAAGAAGGAGCACACCGACTTCATTTCCTGAAACGAGCTCATATGTACCGTCCGGACACTTGATCGCGATACCGACACGGTCTGCATCCGGGTCAGTCGCCAGCATCAGATCCGCACCGGATTTCTGTGCCAGTTCAAGGCCGAGACGAAGTGCCTCAAAGATTTCCGGATTCGGATACGGGCAGGTCGGGAAATTGCCGTCCGGATACTGCTGCTCCGGAACGATCGTAATATCGTCAATGCCGATATCTTTCAGGATACGCATGACCGGAACAAGACCGGAACCGTTGAGCGGTGAATAGACCAGCTTCAGTCCTGCGCTCTTGCAGAGACCCGGGCGGACACTGCGCGCCTCGATTGCCGCATACAGTGCTTCCTTACAATCCTCTC
This sequence comes from Candidatus Choladousia sp., assembly GCA_045119335.1. GTDB lineage: Bacteria > Bacillota > Clostridia > Lachnospirales > Lachnospiraceae > Choladousia. Next base: position 74,051 of record JBGVDJ010000020.1, read on the forward strand.
CCACGTACTCGATCAGACCGGCATTCATGCCTTCTTCAAATGTCATCATCTTCGCGCCTGTCAGAATATCTGTCTTCTGGATCTCAGCGTATACAATATCAGCCGCCTCATCTGTCATCTGGCATCCGTCCGGACCATAAGCCTTGTATCCGTTGTATTTCGCCGGATTGTGGGAAGCTGTTACCATGATACCTGCATTTGCCTCATAATAACGTGTGGCAAAGCTCAGTGCCGGAACCGGCATCAGCGCATCATAAATGCGGACTCTGATTCCATTTGCAGCCAGAACACATGCAGCTGTCTTTGCAAAAACATCACTGTTGATACGGCTGTCGTAGCTGATTGCCACAAGCTGATTACCGCCCTGTGTCTTTACCCAGTTGGCCAGACCCTGTGTAGCCTGACGAACCACATAAATATTCATACGGTTGGAACCTGCGCCGAGAACACCCCGCAGACCTGCAGTACCGAACTTAAGTGCAACTGCGAAACGGTCCTTAATCTCTTCCTCATTGCCGGCGATCGTTTCCAGTTCTGCCTTTAATGCAGCATCTTCCAGATCAGTTTCCATCCAGCGTTTGTAATCATCCATGTACATAATGCTCACCCATCCTTTATATTGATTGAGTTTTTTATATAAAACTCCTAAATACACTATATATAATTTGAAATCAATTGTCAATGTTTATCGCGAAACAACTTTCGAAACGTTACTGTCAAGTAAACGTTGGCAACTTTTTTCATACATGATTTACCGTACACCCGTCTGGAAAAGATATACCACAGCAAACACGTTCCCACTCCGTTCAGACTCGCAGCGAATACTAACCTCCTCCTTCGCCTGCGGCT
>JBGVDJ010000021.1:0-57476 GCA_045119335.1 Candidatus Choladousia sp.
ATAAAACTTTGAAGCAAACTGACCAGATTAACTTTCATGTCGTATATTCCTCAGGAACCCACATGTATGAAGATGACATATGTGTTAATCTTGCTGCCACTATCGGTAATTTCGCATCTCATAACACTACAAAAGGTAAAGAAACGGAAATCATATCTGAAACCCTTCAGGATATGCTTATTCATTCTTTATAAGTATCTTCGAACCTTTGATTTTTTCTTTGGTCCTCTTCGCAACATACATAAGCACATCGTATGTCTGGGCTTCTTCCGGAAGCTCGGACATCATTGCCTGTACGGCTTTCTCGGCTGCTGCATCAATAATTCTCTCTTCTATGATCACTCCAGACAAAGATTCTACGTTTCCTAACACTTCCCTCACCTCCCATTGACAAAATGCTGTCACGTTCTATTCAAGCAATCTGCACATCTGTCCATTTCCTACTTCTTATCAAAAACATGTTTGATATATTCACCTGAAATAGAAAGTGGAATGCCACCATTCTCTTCTGAAGCAAGTCGCTATGTGGTACCTCCATCATCTCCGCAACTTCCAGTGTTGTGATCGTGTTGTTTCTCAAGTTGTTCATGTCCCCTCCTTCTCTTCCAGAAAATACTCAATGCTTACTCCGAAGTAATCTGCGAGGATCTTGAGCTTATCAATTTTCGGCTTGCTCTTTCCTCTTTTCCAATCTGAAAAAAGCGTCGGTGTTAATCCGGTATCTTTCGCCACTCTGTAGGAAGTAATATTCCGTTCCTTCAGCAGCACTAAAAATTTCTCGTACACACTCAGCCTCCTTCCTGTTGTAATTAATTAGGAATTCTTATATAATATTTACTGTCCGCATCACCTTACTGAAAGGCTTTCATAGTCTTTAATACTCTATGGAAGAAGGTGAACCCAAGGACAATCGAAGAATACTGTGCGTTAATCGTAATGCTGATTGAAGTTGCCCGCTTCGTATTAGATTATTACGAGTAACACACCCCACTGTCGCTGTGTTATACACCGTGGCAGTGGAATTCTCATAAAAGAATACAGAACTTTATCAGCTCTCTTTTAAAATTTCAGTGACACATAAATATGTAAGCATATACATATTCGCCAATTCATATTTTCCCAATGATTCATGTGTAAAATATTGGAAACATTGCAGCAGAATTATGGTTATCAATATTGCTGTGATGTTTCTTTTTTGATTCTCACGTTGCGTTCACACCACCTCCTACTCTGTTGCAAACAAATAGTCGAATTTGCATTTGAAATGCTTGCATAATGCTTTAATTTCGATTGTTGTGAACTTCCCATTTTTCTTTTTGTTTTCATAGGACACACGTGAAATTCCGAGCAGCTGTGCCATATCAGAATTGGTCTGTCCATGCCTTGCCTGTTCGGCATCTAAGTTTCTAAACACGTTCTCACCTCCTATTGGTTTGCATTTCGCAAACTACAATCATAATATAATTGCGTTTCGCAAACTTGTCAATACTTTTCTTTGCATTTTGCAAACTTTTTAATTGACACGTTTACAATACGTATTTATAATCAAAGTATGAAGTCAAGGAGGTGTGATATGGGAGATAATTTCAATGACAATTTAAGAATCGCGCGTGAACGCAGGGGTTTTTCTCAAAAAGAAATGGCAGAAAAGATTGGCGTAGCTAAATCTACGTATTCATTATATGAAAGCGGTAATCGTGAGCCAAATGTTCAGACAATCAAAAAAATTGCAGACATTTTAAATGTATCTGCAGATGAACTATTGGGAATCGAAGAAATTCCGCTTACTCTCGCAGCTCACTTCGAAGGCGAAGAATACACCGAAGCTGAAATGGATGAAATCCTCAAGTTTGCAGAATTCGTAAAGGCTAAAAGGCAGTAGTACAGATTTTTGTGCACCTGTTTTGGTATACTGTGGCAGGAGGTATTTAACATGAATTATTATGAAAGACTTGAAACTGAAGCCTGCAATGACGGTATAGATGTTATAAGTTACTCTTTTGAGAGTGATAAGATAAAAGGATTGTGCTGCAATAATGTGATTGGCATTAATCAGAACCTGAAAAAATCTACTGAAAAATCCTGCATTCTTGCCGAAGAACTCGGCCACTACTACACCACCGCCGGCAATATTCTCGATCAGTCTAAGGTTGAAAACCGCAAGCAGGAACATATCGCCCGTCTCTGGGCTTACCGAAAAATGATTACATTGGATAAACTGGCTGATGCCCGACGCAACGGCTGCCGGAATAGATACGAGATTGCAGAACATCTGGAAGTGACAGAAGAATTCCTTCAGGAAGCTATGGATTCCTATAAAGAAAAATACGGTGCCGGATATCATCAATGCGGCGAATATCTGATCTGCTTTGAACCGTTGAATATATATTGTATTAGTGAATAGTCCTTTTTTTTTTTTTTCAGTGGCTTTATGGGAAGGATTTGTAAAATATTGTAATAGGTGATTTATTAAACAAATAGAAAGGACGTGTTTACTATGATGTATCCGTTTATGACTCTCAACGATGACACAGAGATTACCCATTCTGAAATGAAGGCAGATGGAAAAGTAAAAGTTTATATTGAGACCCCCGATCTTAATGACGGATTCCACAATGCAACCTGTTGGCTGCCCGAATATAGATGGGAAGATATCGTAGGTTACTCCGAAACAGAGATGGCATACTTCAGAAAGCTCATCCAGGATAATGCCCATCTTATCATGGAATTTTCTCAGGAAGGAGGAATCCTGAATGCCGCAAATTCTTAGAATCGGACCCTATATTATATATTTCTGGTCAAATGAAAATGATCCACTGGAACCAATCCATGTTCATATTGCAGAGGGACGCGCATCTGCCAATGCCACCAAACTCTGGATTACCAGATCCGGCAAAGCAATGCTCTGTAATAACAACTCAAAGATTCCTGAACGCGTATTGAATAAATTGATTCGAGTAGTCGAAGCCAACAGTGCTGCCATTATCGAAAAATGGCTGAGCTGCTTCGGTGAAATTAGATATTTTTGTTAATAAATAAAACCGCCCCTGTGCCAGCAGGAACGGTATACCTCCATTTGTATTACACATACTCATACCTGAAAGGAGTTGTCACCATGCCATTACCAAGAGACGAATTTTATACTATCGAAGACATTTACAAATTACCAGAAGGCCAACGTGCAGAGCTGATTGATGGAAAAATCTACGACATGACACCACCAAACCGTATTCACCAAAAGCTTGTCTCGCAGATTTCCAAAGTAATTGGAAACCATATTGATTCAAACAATGGCTCCTGCGAAGTATATCCAGCTCCGTTCGCCGTATTTCTTAATGCAGATGATAAAAACTATGTTGAACCAGATATCAGCATAATTTGTAATACGAACAATTTATCTGACAGAGGATGTGAAGGTGCCCCAGATTGGATCATCGAAATCGCCTCAGCAAGCACACAGAAGATGGACTATGGTATTAAACTTTTCAAATACCGTACAGCTGGCGTTCGGGAGTACTGGATTGTAAATCCTCAAAAACAGATCGTGAATGTCTATGATTTTACAAATGATCAGACTACAGGTCTGTATTCTTTTGAGGATGATATTCCAGTCGGTATTTATCCAGGTTTTTCTATTAGAATCATCGATTTGCTAAAATAATAACCGTCTGGAAATTCATACGGTTAAACAAAACAAAAACCGCTCCTGCGCCAACAGGAACGGTCTTAAATAGATAACTGTATAGACTTGGAGGTCTGGTACAATCATCAGTCGCACGAAGATTATACCACAATCCTCCGGCACCTGTACAGGTGTTATTTTTATACTCTTTTTTCATAAAATACAATGGAGGTCGTGGGCATGTACTACAATTTTGATTATCCCCATTATACAGAAGTCTACCAGTATCTGCGAAAGTCACGATCCGACGATCCGGCACTTTCTGTTGAGGAGGTTCTAGAAAAGCACGAGAAAATCCTGAACGATTTTGCTGAACGGAATCTGGGCGGTATTGTTCCACCAGAGAATACCTTCCGGGAGATCGCTTCTTCCGAGACAATTGACGGTCGGCCGGAGATGCTGCGCCTGCTGCAGGGGATAGAATCCCCTAGAATAAAAGCTGTACTGGTCGTTGAAGTTCAACGTCTGAGTCGTGGTGATCTGGAGGATGCAGGCAGGCTAATCAAGCTGCTGCGCTATACCAATACCATGGTCATCACGCCGCAGCGTGTCTATAACCTGCATGACGAATATGACCGCGACGCGTTTGAACGAGAGCTGAAGCGTGGAAATGAATATCTGGAATATTTTAAAAAAATTCAGGCACGCGGCCGCCTGGCTTCTGTCCAAGATGGGAACTTCGTTGGCTCAATACCGCCCTATGGATATGATAAAACTTTTGTGACAATCGGTAAGAAGAAATGCCCTACCCTTGTGGAAAATAAAGAACAGGCTGATGTTGTCCGTATGATTTTTGATCTATATGTGAATCAGAATATGGGCATGACCAGTATCTGCAATTATCTGGATGAATTGAAAATCAAGCCACCCAAAGGAGAGTACTGGTCAAGAGCAGCAATAAAAGACATGCTCATCAATGTCCACTATATAGGAAAAGTCAAATGGAACTGGCGAAAAACTGTAAATGTTGTTGAAAATCAGGAAGTCGTTAAAACAAGGCCGAAAGCAAAAGAATACCTGGTCTTTGACGGAAAACATGATGGAATTATCTCTGAGGAATTATTTAATGCTGCACAGGAAAAACAAGGACGAAACCATCGCGCCAAATCCGATACCAGGATACGTAATCCTCTTGCCAGCCTCCTCTTCTGCCGCTGTGGCCGAGCCATGACGTATCGAACCTACAAACGTCCGGATGGGACCACACGATCCGCTCCTCGCCTGCTCTGCGACAATCAGGCGCACTGTCACAGTGGCTCTATAACATATGATGAAATGATTACTCAAGTCTGTGCAATCATGGAGAGCCAGATTGAGAATTTCCAGATACAGATGAAATCTGATAATAAAAATTCTATCCAACTTCATGCGAGTCTGATCAAAAATCTGGAAAAGAAATATTCCGATCTGGAGGAAAAAGAACTGAAGCAATGGGAAAAGTATTCTGAAGACGGAATGCCGAAAGGTATTTTTGAAAAGCTGAACCAGGCTGTTTTGAAAGAGAAAGAGGATGTTCTGCAAGCACTCCGAAAAGCCCGGGAGTCCATGCCGGATCAGGTAGATTATCAAAGCAAGATTACGCTCTTCTCTGATGCGCTCGATGCGCTGCGTAATCCGGATGTGTCGAACGAACTCAAGAACCGGTATTTGAAGAATGTTTTTGAGAAGATTGTTTATTACAGGGATGCACCGACACGCATCACCAGATTGAATTACATGGAGTACGGTGTTCAGCTGGAAGCTCTGAAGACTGGCGGCAACTGGTACGCCCCTGCTATAGAGCTGTATGTCGTATTTCGTGATTGATTTCATCATTTCCATCATGTATGAGCAAATGAACTGGCGCATCTCGAAATGGTAGCCACCATCGTCCACCAGCTGACCCGCAACCTGACTCCGGAAGAAATCGAAAAGAGCGGTTTCGCCCCTTACTATATCGATCATACAGTAGGAATCTGGCCGCAGGCAGCGGGTGGCGTGCCGTTCAATGCATGTGAATTCCAGTCAAGCGGCGATCCGATCGCCGACCTGTTCGAAGACCTCGCTGCCGAACAGAAAGCCCGGAAAACGTATGACAATATCCTGCGCCTTGTGAAAGATCCGGAAGTTGCAGACCCGATCCGGTTCCTGCGTGCAAGAGAAATTGTGCACTTCCAACGATTCGGGGAGGCCCTGCGCTCGGTACAGGAAATGCACGATGCAAAGAACTTCTATGCCTTTAACTCCAGCTTCGATGCGCCAGTGAGCTGCAGTCAGGAGCCATGATGAATCCAAAACTGATAAGAAAGAATGAGCTGACACCTGAAAGCAGAAATCAAGGGTCTGCCATATCTGACATGACAAGTGTGCTGAGCGTGGGCATTCTCACCCGTGAAATCACGAACCTCCTATCAGAATATGAGCCGGAAGCCGCTGCCTTTCTGCAAGGCAGTCCCTATTATCCCGGCCTGTCAGGCACCGTACTCTTCTATCCGCTCTGGGAGGGAACCATGCTGCTCGTAAACGTCAATGGTCTGCCGGATTCCTCCCGGGCATGCAGCAGCAACATTTATGCATTTCATATTCACAATGGAAATCAGTGTACCGGAACACCGGAAAATCCTTTTGCAAATGCCGGCACACACTACAATCCCACCGACTGTCCGCATCCGGCGCATGCAGGTGATCTTCCCGTTCTGCTCTCTAATCACGGGCTGGCATTGCAGATGGTATATACTGATCGCTTTGCACCGCAGGATGTGATCGGGCTGACTGCAATTGTTCATGCAAATGCGGATGACTATCATACGCGGCCTTCTGGCAATTCGGGGAAGATGATTGCATGCGGAGAGATAAGAAAAATATAAATATATGCTAAAAAATTCATCCTGGTTGAAAGGATTCTGGAAAACACAACACAAAAAAACAAAAACAGCCCGCTGAAAATATACCGAAGTATCATCAGAATTGGAAGAATTTTGCTGAAAAACAACTGCAGGACTTGGCAAAACCAAGTCCTGTAATATAAAACTTATTCAATTCTTCCAACCCCTCAAACCAGCCCCTCACGAAAAACCCTCAACAAATTTGATTATCCTTTTCGCGAAGATTCCGGACACTCATCCTTTCTTCTGTTTACTGATCCGTTCTGCAGCTCTATACCTTATTCTGCATTTTATCTTATTCTGCATTTTATCTTATCCTGTATATTATCTGCCCTGTATTTTATCTTACCCTGTATCTGGTTCCGTATTTTACTCTGCAGATTTTCCGCCATCCCATAAGGCATACATCCCTTTCTCTCCTTCTTTGATGGAATGCAGAACATCATCCGCACATTTGATCAGTCTGTTGATATCCTGTTCCTCACTGATTCCATCACTCATCGCAATACCGATCGAGCAGGTAATCTGCTGCTGAGGATCCAACACCACTTCATTGCCCATGATCCGGATGACCTCGTCTGCAAATCCATGAGCTTCCTCCAGCTTCCGGTAGATGCTCCTGGCCAGTTCTTCTATCGCATCCCGACCGTAATCCTCCAGAATGATCAGAAACTCATCTCCGCCATATCGACAGACGATCCCTCTTCCTTTTGTCACTTCACAGAAAATGCGTGCCATGGAAGTCAGGATAACATCACCGACATTATGACCGAACGTATCATTATACGGCTTGAAATTATCCAGATCAATGAACATGACTCCCAAAGAACATTTCCGGCCCTCCCGTTTCAGCCGTTCAGTCAGTACCTCCAGCTCCTGATAGAGGCCATTGCGGTTCTGTATTCCGGTAAGAGTATCTGTCTTTGCCGCATGATTCAGCTTCTGGTTCATCTCATAAATCTTTTCATATGCTTCCAGACGATTGATCGAATAGCTCATTTCCCTGAACAGCAGCTGGTAAACCAGCAGGTCCTCTTCACTGATCATATAGCTCTCGGCAGAGGTATGCCAGTTATCCTTCATAAGAATATAGGTAATGATCACACTTTCGATCTTTCCGTTCTTGAAGAACGGCACCGCAGCCAGAGAACATACATCATCCTCACCGAAGAAGGAAATAATATCTCTGTGCTCCACAAAATTTCCGCTGATTTTTGAAACGGCAAATCCCTGCGGATCCTGTTTCAGCACTTTTCCTATAGCCAGAGCCTGTTCTCTGGTCAGCTCCACTCCGGTATCGTTATACAGTACACGCGGATTGCCGCCGTCATACCGGACATACAGTGCATGGTCATTGCCGAACTGATACAGGAAAGAGCGGATCGCATTGCTGACCATAGTAGCCGCGTCCAGATCATTTACGTCGATCAGTTTCTGCCAGCTGAACAGATACTCCATCTGTTTCCGGCTGTCCCTGATCTTCCTTGTCTGATTTTCCTGCTTTACAAGGGTCACCAGCTGAGAATCACGCAGCGTTTCCTCCGGATTATCCTGCAGTCCCACTTCCTCGAATACCCATTTCGGAATCCGTTCCAGAACATTCTCTCTTTTCCGGCAATACGCTTCCATGGCCGCCTTTTCTGCTTCATACTGTTCGGTCTTTCCCATTATCTGAAACAGCTCCATCCGGTTTCTGCAGAACAGAGGATACGCATAGTACGTATTGCTTCTTGCCTTCATCATGAACTGCTCTGCCTGCGCAAAGTTTTCCTGTGCAGTCTCATAATCTCCCGTTGCCTTTGCCAGAAGCGCCCTGCAGAACCAGCACAGAAAGAATTCCTCGTCAAACTGTGCATAGTCATGATTCGTCTCAATTTTGCTGCCCTGACGGTCCATAACGTAATTGAGGAACTGACTGCTGTTCAGAAGATAACGCTGACAGTTGAATCCGTCATTCTGCAGAATACTGATAAGTGCCTGAAGTCCGTACAGTTTGGACAATGTACAGACCCTGAGTCCGTTCAGATGAAGCTTTTCGATGGTCTTCATACAGAGCTGAAGATAATAACCGGACTTCACAAAATCATTATGCATAATACAGTTCAATGCCATATTATAATGAACTTCTGCAATTTCCACCGGAAGCCGCAGCTGGTAAAACAGCTTCAAAGCATGCTGATAATAGCTCACTGCCAGATCATACCGGCCGAATGCGCTGAAATTATAGCCAAGAGCAGAATAGGTACGTCCGCATTCCAGAGAAACACGGCCTTTTTCCATCTGGAAAATTTTCATGAGATACATGATCGCAATCTCATTTGCCCCATAAGTTGCAGAGATCATAACATTTTTCTGATAGGCATTATGGATCAGATACTCATTCCCGATCTCCCTTGCAAGTGCAATTCCCTTGCTGAAATAGTTCAGAAGAAATTCACTTTCATAAGCCTCTTTTACCACATCCGGTTCATTATCAAATGCATAAGTATAAATGTGCGCCAGATAATTTCTGTATCCGTATCGTTTTAGCCTCTCCAGGAATTCCTCGGAAATCTCTATGTCACGAAGACAGAAAAGCAGGTTATGCCAGCCGGACATCTGCGCCTCCACGCTCAGAAGCTCGGCCTCCAGCTGCCTGCGGGAATCACCCATCTCCTCAGCCAGTTCCTTTGCCCGCTGCGCATGGTCAAAACTCTCTCCCAGCTTGCCCTGATACATCTGACACATAGCCAGATAATATTCACCGGCGAAACGAATCTGCCTGTCTTTTCCCGCAATCTGCAGTTCCGCCATGTCACCGATCAGCTCCAGCGCCTTCGGAAAATCTCCTTTCAGAATGGAGGTCCGGGCATACAGCGGATATATCTGCAGCTTCTCATCGTCCGAAATCTCTTCCCCCTCGAATTTGATCCGATGGAAAATGTCCTGAAAGAATTCCTCCGCCTGATTATAATCCAGCAGTTCTATCGTATTGCTGATATCCTGAAATACACTCTGGAACTCTCTGTGATCACCGCCGTCCTCATCCGGTCTTCCTTCTCTTCGCTTTTCACCATTGCCGATATGGTATATATTGCTGCCATCCTCCATCTTTTCCACAATGGTTTCCCAATACTCTGATATTCCTTCCGTTCTCATGGGCCTTCCGTTTACTGCCAGAACCATACCGATATCAGAGCTGGAGATCTGAAGCAGCTCACAGACCAGCTTCATGGCACTTCTGCTCGCAAGCTGAAAACGATTGATCACAATAACTACAGGACAGCAGGAAGAGACTGCCAGCAGCATTGCAGCAATTCCTTCCACCATTCTTTTCTGCTCATACTCCACCTCATCCAGCAGGACCATCTCTGTTCTGGAACAGCAGCCTGTCTCATAATAGCTTTTCAATATCTCCTGGTGCGGGACATAGACACCGCATTCGGACATGAAAGCATCAAATGATCCCGTTCCATATCTGCGGAACATATCACAGATGATGTCCAGAAACGGTGCATAACCACAGGCGATCTCATTATATTTAAATTCGTGCCACGCAAAATAGACAGAATCCGCTGCCGATGCTGTCTTCTTTTCCAGTTCCTGATCCTCAATAGAAAAATCATTGCTGTACTGTACCATAACTATATTCTGGTTCAGCTTGCCCAGGCGTCCATATACCTGTTCTACCACACCAGTAAAATAATTCTCAATTCCAATCTTATTTTCTATAAAAACGCTTTTCATGCCTTCGCCCCAATATGACTATCACATAGTCTGTCTGTAATATAATTCATTCTTGTAATATTTTACCATTTTCTTGAAAAACAACCAACTATAAATTGATAAATCACAAAATTTTTTTTGCAAATTTACCATTTTACTGTCCAGTTTCCCCCGAAATGGACCAACTGATCCTCTGCTCGCGTAACTACGCTTCGCTGAAGCGCTCCGCTCCGTTCAGGAAATACACGATGCAGAGAATCCGGCTCCGGCGAAGATTCTGCGTTACGGAAGAACTTCCGTGTTCCGGCACGATCAGCTCTTTCCCCGTAACGCAGGAAATCCGCAGATTTCTGTCGCCTTCAGAAATCTGCGGAGTTCCTGTATACTGTCATAAAACTGTATTCGTTTCCAGCAGCATATTTATGATTTAATCTTGTCACTCACACTCCATCCCGTCGTACAGCCTGCGGGACACACGAAGTGAATTGTGTACCATATCTTCTATGGCCTGATCCGTAAAATAAGCAGCGTGAGGCAGCATCAGCACATTTGGCATTGCATTCAGAATCGCCATTTCGCGATGAACGATCATCCGGTTTTTGTGATCTCTGTAATAGATACTGCGATCTCCTTCGATCACATCCAGTCCTGCACCGCCCAGATGTCCGTTTTCCAGAGCCCCGATCAAAGCAGTGCTGTCCACAATGGGGCCACGCGCTGTATTGACCAGAATCGCTCCCTGTTTCATATGCTCTATTTTCTCTTTATCTATAAAATGGTACGTCTGTTCATTGGAAGATATATGCAGCGACACGATATCACTTTCTTCCAGTAATTCTGTCAGGTCACTGTATTCTGCGATCCCTTCCATCTCTTTTCTCGGACTGCGGTTCCAGTAAAGAAGTCTGCATCCGAATCCTTTCAGATGCTCCGCTGCAGTGACACCGATGCGGCCCGCGCCTATGATTCCCACAGTCATATTGTGCAGCTCTCTTCCTCTGATCCCTGCCATGGTATAATCCTGTCCTACGTACCTCTGCATAACCGGCTTAATATTCCGCAGCAGCATCAGCATCATCATGATCGCATAATCTGCCACACTTGCAGGAGAATAGGAGACATTGCAGACTGTGATTCCCAGTCTCCCGGCATATTCCTGATTCATATGTTCCATTCCGACACAGCGTGTCACGGCCAGTTTTATGCCATTTTCATGATAAATATCCCACAGATCCGGTGTCAGCACCGTATCTGACAGAACATTGATACAGTCCATGCCTTTCGTGAGACGGGCATTGTTCTGATCCGGTTTCTCCCGCAGCATCGTCAGTTCAATTCCATACTGATCTTTATATTTCTCAAAAATGGGAATTTCCTCTTCTCCCACCGCAAATGCAAGCATCTTCATAGCACTGCCCCGTTTCTACAGATATTTTCCTAAGTTTGCTCCGAATCTTTTACGGACGATCTCCACCAGCAGTTCCGCTGTTCCTTCAATTCCAAGCACCGCACTGTTGAGCATAAAGTCCGTATATTCCGGACTCATAGGATCGTATCCCGCATAATGGCGATGGTAGGCTTTCCTTGCCCGGTCGACATTTGAACACATTTTTTTTGCCTTCTCCGGTGTCATATCAAAATTTTCCACACAGTTTCTGATCCGGGCGTCCAGAGGAGCATAGATATGGCCTCTGAAAAGATTTTTTTCGTCCCTCATGATATAATCTGCACATCGTCCTACCAGAATACACGGTCCCTGATCTGCAAAGTCCCGGAGCACACACTCCTGCACCGAAAAAATCCGATCCTGAAGTTCTGTGGTTCCATTGCCGAGAGGAAAAAGCATTTTCCCGTATCTTCCGAATCTGTGATTGGCCTCCTCTTCCTTGTGGCTGATCACAGACAACGGCATTCCCATACGTTTCGCTACTTCCTCCACGATATCCCGGTCAAAATAATTAATATCCAGCATCTCAGCGGCCTTTTTGGCTATTGGACGTCCCATACTTCCAAACTGACGTCCGATCGTAACAACAAATTTCTCCATACTTCCGCTCCTTTCCCTGTCTATGGCACCATGGCGAGAAGTTCACTCATGCTCGCGCAGATAGGCTTAAACCCGGATGTATCCGGTCTGCTCCGGAAAAATTCAAGCACATAGCCGACTGCTGCCACAACTCCACTGATAAGACCTGTTTCATCTATGTCAAATTCCGGTGTATGATGATTGGCACCGGTTCCCATTTCCTCATTCCGGATTCCGACGAAACTCTCCACACCCGGATACATGCTGCACATATAGCCGAAGGATTCTGATGCCATCCAGGGTTCTCCTTCATATACCGCATCTTTTCCGAGATATTTCTCAGCCGCATCCAGATACACCTTTCTGCAGGCAGGATCATCTACCACCGGCAGCATATTTTCAAGGACTTTGAGTTCATAGGTACAGTAATTCAGCGGGCATACCGTGCTGACCACCCGGTTGAATTCGTTCCAGAAATCCACACCACTGTTCCAGTCCATCATCCGAATGCTTCCCGCGCACTCCAGCTCGTCCGGTATCATATTAAAGCGGGAACCTGCATGAATGGAACCGATAGACCAGGTAAGTCCCGTATCCGGCCGGACATAACGAAGTCTCAGAGACTGCAGATCCGCATAAATTTCATGAAAACAGTCCAGAACACTGTGCGCCAGATCCGGTCTCGAACCGTGCCCTGCCCTTCCCTTCAGTTTCAGTTCAAAGTGATAATTACCGGACATTGCCGTACCGCTGCAGCAGGATACCTTTCCTGCCGGAATATCCCAGCGCACATGAGATGCATAGCAGGTATCAATCTTCATCTGCTTCTCCTGAATGTATCTGCACAGATTCTTGGCATTCCCATGGCCTTCCTCTCCCTGTTCGAACATAAGGATCACTGATCCCTCCAGTTCCGGCTGCATTTCCTTCAGGATCATGGCTTCCGTCAGCAGCATTGCAATATGGCCGTCATGTCCGCAGCCGTGCATTACTCCCGGAACCCTGGAAACACACTGTTTCGGTCCCTTCAGATTATAATCTGACTCCTGGATCGGAAGTGCATCAATATCTGATCTCAGAAGCACCGTTTTTCCGTCTGCGGCACCGTTGATAAATCCGAACACACCGCCTCCAGGGACTCTGACATGAGGGATCTCCATCTGATCCAGCTGCCGCTCGATCATATCCATAGTCTGGAGCTGTTCCTCGGGACCCGATTCCGGGTGCTCATGAAAATATCTGCGCATCGAGACCGTATAGTCAAATTTTTCTTTTGCACATTTTAAAATATCCACGAATACTCATCCCTTTCCGGTTTGCTGATCCAATCAGCCTTTTTTTGCGACCGCCCGCAGGAACTGCTGTGTTCTCGGATTCTGCGGATGATCAAAAATGTCTGCAGGTTTTCCTTCCTCCACAACGACACCGCCATCCATAAATACCACACGGTCGGCCACCTCTCTCGCAAATCCCATCTCATGAGTGACTACAGCCATTGTAATACCGGACTTCGCAACATCCTTCATTACATTAAGTACCTCACCTACCAGCTCCGGATCCAGTGCAGCCGTAGGTTCATCAAACAGAATTGCCTTCGGCTGAAGTGCCAGTCCTCTGGCAATACCTACTCTCTGCTGCTGCCCGCCGGAAAGCTGTGAAGGATAATAATTCATACGTTCGCCCATTCCTACTACATTCAGATAATGTTCCGCAATCTCCCGGGCCTCTGCTTTTGATTTCTTCTGTACAATGGTAAGTCCGGCCATTACATTCTCCAGTGCAGTTTTATTCCGAAACAGGTTGTAGTTCTGGAATACCATGGTACTGTTCTGCCGCAGTGCCCGGATTTCTTTTTTTGTATGATGCTTCGCATCCACTGTAACATCGCCTACCGTGACTTTTCCCTTTGTCGGCGGCTCCAGATAATTGGTACACCGAAGCAGCGTCGTCTTGCCGGAGCCGGACGGACCGAGGATACATACCACCTCACCGGTGTCAATTTCAAAGTTTACTCCCTTCAGTACTTCCAGATCGTTAAACACTTTATGGATATTTTCATATTTAATCATCCGTCTTCCCTCCCTAATACTTTGCACTTGCCTTGCGCTCGATCACCTTCTGGATTGCCACAAAGATCATATTAAGCAGCCAGTAAAGAAACAGTACGCAGAGATAAACTTCAATAAACCGGTAGGTCTTGTTTGCCAGCATTTTCGCCCGCAGCATCATGTCCGTTACTCCTACCATGGAACACAGAGAGGATCCTTTGAACACTTCTATGAAATTGTTCATCAGAGATGGAATCGCCAGACGGAATGCCTGAGGAAGCACTACGTGAATGTATCCCTGAACGGTAGTCATGCCGCAGGTACAGCATGCCTCCATCTGCCCCTTGTCAACAGAAAGAATTGCGCCTCTGATCGTTTCCGACATGTAAGCTGAAAAAGAAAATGCCAGACAGATCATGGCCTGCATGGTCAGTGACATGTCACAGACTCCGGGAACGTACGGGAAAATACCGTAACAGAGCAGGAACAGCTGAGCCAGCAGCGGTGTGCCTCGAAACAGAGAAAGCCATACTTTTAATACTGCCTGTATCGCCCTGCTCTTGCTCATACCGATCACAGCCAGAACGATGGCGAGAAGAAATGCCAGAATGAAAGATGCGAATGTAATAAACAGTGTAGTACCCATACAGGATATAATAGGCTCAAACGCATCTGTAAAATATTCCATTGAGAAATGATACATAATCTAACCCCTTTCCTTTTGCGTGAATTAATTGAAAAATGCGTTTGCCATAATCGGCAAACGCATCTGGCAATTTTTTATTCCTCGTAACTCTGCCAAGCATCGTCGCCTGTCGTTGTTACATAATTCACTTCGCCTTCCGGCAGTTCAGTTACATCCATGTCGAACCACTTCATGGACATTTCTGTCAGGGTTCCGTCCTCATGCATCTGCTCGATCAGATCGTTGAATGCATTGATCATTTCCTTATTTTCTTCCTTACGTGCCCAGCCGTATACGATTGGCATGTTCTTCCACTGTACATCCTGGATGTGAAGGATATCGCTGCTTCCGGACTGTGCCACTGCATAAGCACAGGTGGAAGTACACTGGAACTCTGCATCTGCCTGTTTCTGTACTACTGCCGGAATCAGGACTGCTGCTGAATCAAGTGTCAGTTCATTGATGGTAATGCCTTCCTCTGCCTGCTGTGCGATCACTTCCTCCAGAACCAGAGTCGCATTGGATCCTGCCTCGCCGGCAATTGTCTTTCCATCCCAGAAGGTCATATCGCCGTCTTCCGGAATTCCGTCCTCTTTACGGGAAACGATGGAATAGGACTCCCATGCGTATGTATTTGTGAACCAGTAAAGACCAAGCCGGTCATCGTTTACTGTTGTAAGATTCGCGATTGTATCAATAACACCGTTCTGCAGCATGCCCCACAGAGAAGCATATTCGGAAACGGTCCATTCAAGATTCATACCGTAGTAGTCACAGATATAATTCATGACATCAATGTCCATTCCCTCCGGATTGCCTGCTCCGTCATCCATGGTCCAGCCTGCCTGTACGCATCCGGTACCAACCTTCAGTGTTTTGCCCTGCAGAGAAGCATATTTTTCTTTTAAATCCTCTGTGCTCTCCACGCTTTCTGTTTCCGATTCTGCCAGAGCGACCATCGATCCTGCTGCTGTCATGGAAACTGTCATACTTACCGTTAAAATACTCCATAATACCTTTTTCCACAATGTTGTCTTCATAATTCTGTCCTCCTCGATATTAACAATATTAAATTAACAGTAACCAAGGCGCCTTTAAAACCTCAATGTCTCGAAAGACATATATAACAAAAGGCACTTCCAAGTATTTCGGGAAGCGCCTTTGCCATCTGAGTGATTTAATTTAACTAGGAGTTTAAACTCTCTCTTGTAAATTGTCAACAATTTTTTTAATCTTTTTTTGTACATATTTCTGTACAGAACTGATTCATCCGCTGGATTCCCTCCACAATGCATTCCATACTGGTCGCATAGGAAATACGGATATACTTACGTCCCTCACAGGAACCAAAGTGATCTCCCGGCACTACCGCCACATGCTTTTCCTCCAGAAGACGGTCTGAGAATTCCTTTGCACTCAGACCCGTTCCGCTGATATTTGCAAATACATAAAAGGCTCCCTTGGGCCTGATGCAGCTGACACCCGGTATCTGATTCAGTGCCTCATAGATATAGTCTCTGCGTCGCTCATATTCCGCCAGCATTTCTTTGCAGTGGTCAAATCCGCTTTTGAATGCCTCGATCGCGCCGCGCTGGCTGAATGTAACACCGGCGGAATAGACTCCCTCCGTCAGCTTTGTCATAAGCTCGATCAGATGCTCCGGTCCTGCCGCAAATCCCACCCGGAATCCGGTCATGGCAAAGGTCTTGGAGCAGCTGTCGATGACAAGCGTGCGTCCGGCCATATCCGGCAACTCCACAATGCTGTGATATTTTTCTCCGTCAAAGAGCACATGGCTGTAAACCTCGTCACTGATCACGATCAGATCATGTTCTTTCGCCAGATCCGCAATATCCTGCATTGCCTCCGGCGAGATCACACCGCCGGTCGGGTTGCAGGGGGAATTCAGGATGATCACCCTGGTCCTGTCTGTGATCGCATTTCTGACCGCCTCCGGTGTCAGGACAAACTCATCCTTTTCATAGACGTCCACCGGTACAGTCACACCGCGGCACATATCCACCATCTGACTGTAATTGCTGAAATACGGTGCGCTCACCAGCACCTCGTCTCCTGGATCCAGCAGACACATCAGTCCCAGAAAAAGAGCCGCCATCCCGCCTGCCGTCACGATTACATTGGCAGTCTGATATGGAATTCCCGTCTCTTCCGTCAGATACTTTGCATATACTTCTCTTAACTCCGTCAGTCCTGCCCCCGGCGCATACTTGGTATCACAGTTGTCCAGAGCTGTTTTGGCCGCACAGATTACTGATTCCGGCGGTGCAAAGTCCGGTTCTCCTACTGCAAAAGAAATCACATCGTCCATCGCTGCCGCCCGCACCATCATATCCCGTATGGGGGATGCAGGGATTTTTTCCGCCATTGTTGAATATCGCATAGTTGTCTCCTCCCAGGTGAAAAATTTATTAAAGCATGCCGGTGACCAGACGTATAAATACCAGCGCCAGTACCAGCATGAACATGGGCCTGATGATCTTTGCTCCGTTCTTCAGAGCCAGCTTTGCTCCCAGATAGTTTCCGGCTATATTGAATAACGCTGCACACAGAACAGCCTTCCACACCACAGCACCGGACAGTGCATAAGTCACGGATGCAGTAATCGTGGCAACGGTAGAGCAGATCTTCATATTTCCGGAAGCAGTGACCAGATTCAGCCTGTTGAATACAGCAAATCCCAGAAGGATAAAAGTTCCTCCTCCGGCACCATAGAATCCGGTGTATGTCCCTCCGAGAATTCCAATCAGGACAGCCCTGGCTGCCTGCTGCCTCTTTGTCAGTGTATCAATCCTGTTCTCTGATCCGAATTCCTTATTCGCAAAGATCAGGATTGCTACAACAGGCAAAATGA
The DNA here is from genome assembly GCA_045119335.1 of Candidatus Choladousia sp. Classification (GTDB taxonomy): domain Bacteria; phylum Bacillota; class Clostridia; order Lachnospirales; family Lachnospiraceae; genus Choladousia. Next base: position 17,883 of record JBGVDJ010000021.1, read on the forward strand.
TGAGCATCACCATTTCCAGATATTTTTCAGGTATAAAAAGATTCAGTTTTGCTCCCAGAACGGAGCCGAAGACGGCTACGACCGCTGAGATCACAGCGGTAAACCAGTAGACCTTGCGCCCTTTCACATACTGCCAGGTCGCGGTGATCGCTCCGAACAGGCAGGAGCATTGATTTGTCCCGGCAATCAGATGAGCAGGAAAGCCGCACAGCATAAAGGCCGGAAGTGTCAGAAGTCCCCCTCCTCCGGAAACCGCATCAATCACTCCTGCGAAAAAAAATGCAGCACAGATTATTGCAAGCTTTGAGATATCCAGTTCCATACGCATCCCTCCCGCAAAAAAAGGAGCCGTTGCCGATTGGCAGCAGCTCCCTCGCTATGATGCGTTTTATTATTTATCTTTTGTTGAAAATTGTCAAGACGGATTTTGATTATTTTTTATTGCCCTAAAGTTTTCTGTTAATAGCGAAAAATTTCGGTGGAATTTTAATTATCTTCCCAGCATCTCTCCGTACATCCACTGATACTTCTCAGCCGAAGTCTTCCATGAGAAATCCTTATCCATCGCACGGACTACCAGACCATTCCATGCATCCTTACGATCATAGAATACCTGCTCCGCATAACGGACAATTCCCATCATCTCATGTGCATTGTAGTTTGAGAAGCGGAAGCCTGTTCCCGTATTCTCAAATTCATTGTACGGCTCAACCGTATCCACCAGTCCGCCCGTCTCACGTACGATCGGAATCGTACCGTAACGAAGGCTCATCAGCTGACTGAGACCGCACGGCTCGAACAGAGACGGCATCAGGAATGCATCACAGGATGCGTATATTTTATGGGACAGGGCATCTGAATAGTAAATGTTTGCAGACACCTTGCCGCTGTATTTCCATGCATAATGACGAAACATATTCTCGTAGCGCTCTTCTCCGGTTCCCAGCACTACCAGCTGAATCGCGTCATTGCAGATCTCGTCGATCACACAGTTGATCAGATCAAAGCCCTTCTGATCTGTAAGTCGTGAAACAATACCGATCATCATGACATTCGGATCCTCATTCAGTCCCAGCTCTCTCTGCAGTGCCAGCTTGTTCTTCACCTTCTCCGTAAGTACCGTGTTTCTGTTATAGTTCTGTGCGATATGTATGTCTGTTTCCGGATTGAATTCATTGTAATCAATACCGTTCACAATACCGGTCAGAGAGTTGGAACGGGCATTCATCAGTCCATCCAGCTTCTCACCGTAGAATGCACACTTGATCTCATTCGCATAGGTATTGCTGACAGTAGTCACACGATCAGCATAGACGATACCGGCCTTCAAGAGATTCGCGTCTCCATATGCCTCCATTTTATCCGGTACAAAATAGTAATCGGAAAGTCCTGAAATCTCCTGAATCACTCTTCGATTGTAGATTCCCTGGAATCTCAGATTATGGATCGTCATGACAGTCTTAATATTCCAGTAGAAGGAATTATCCTGGAATGCATCATGGAGATATACCGGTACAAGTCCTGTCTGCCAGTCATGACAGTGAATAATATCCGGACGGAAATCAATGGATGGGAGCACGCTGAGTGCCGCTTTGGAGAAGAAAATGAATTTCTCAATATCCCATCTGATTTCACCGTAAGGTCTGTCACCGCTGAAATATTCCTCGTTATCAATAAAATAGAACGTCACTCCGTCCACGACTGTATACATGATACCAACATATACATTTCTGTGCATAAACGGCATATAAAAATGAGTTATGTAGTTGAGACGTTCCTTCCACTCCCATTTCATACACGCATATTTCGGAAGAATCACGCGCGCATCATACTGCTCCTTGTCGTAGTACTTCGGCAAAGTTCCCGCAACATCGGCCAGACCGCCGGTCTTGATAAAAGGAACTGCCTCGGATGTTACAAACAAAATTTTCTTTCTGTTCATGTTGCTACCGCCCTTCTCTGTTTCATTTTTGCCAGACAAATTTTCTGATGTCGAATGGATTTTGTCTGTTCCCCATACATTTTACCTGAATTAACTCTCACTATAAACGTAGCGTATTTTTGCAATTTTGTAAAGTGTTCAGGCAAAATCTTTTTTAAAACAGACGCAACAAAACCGTGCTGCGCACAATATTTTTTCATCATAGAAAATGGCGGCAACTTCCCTGTACATAAAAAGCGTTCCCGGAACTCGCTTCCGGAAACGCCTTTTTCTGCTTTATTCTGTATGCGGAATACATAGACTGTACACCGGCTCCCCACGTTATTTTACAACGATATTCACTATCTTGTTCGGAACGTAAATCTCTTTGACAATGTTCTTGCCTTCCATCGCACGGACTACCTTCTCGTCTGCTTTCGCAATGCCGAGAACCTGATCCTTATCCGCATCTGTCGGAATCACAATGGTACTCTTGAGCTTACCGTTCACCTGAACACCGATCTCCTTTGTAGCATCTACGGTCTTTGCCTCATCATACTGCGGCCATGCTGCCAGAGAAAGGAATCCCTCTCCGCCGAGTGCCTCCCACATTTCCTCACACAGATGCGGAGCGAACGGGCAGAGCAGCTTGATAAAGATCACAAGATCCTCTTTGTTGATGCTGCCGACTGCATAGATATCATTAAGCAGTGTCATCAGGCTGGCAATCGCTGTATTGAACTTCATATCTTCGATATCCGAGGAAACCTTTTTGATGGTCTTGTGCAGCTTCGTCTCAAACTCGGCACTTGCCGGCTCATCTGTCAGCTTGTCTGTCAGAGCAGCTACACGCTCCAGGAATCTCTTACATCCTCTTGTGGAACTGTCGTTCCACGGAGTAGCCACACCGTAGTCACCCATAAACAGTACATAAGTTCTCAGTGTATCTGCACCGTACTCTTCCACGATATCCAGCGGATCGATGACATTTCCCTTGGACTTGCTCATCTTCTCACCGTCCGGTCCGAGGATCAGACCCTGTGCAGAACGTTTTGCGTACGGCTCCGGAGTGTTGACTGCACCCAGGTCGTACAGGAACTGATGCCAGAATCTGGAGTAGATCATATGTCTGGTCACGTGCTCCATACCGCCGTTGTACCAGTCAACCGGCATCCAGTAGTTCAGTTTGTCCATATCTGCCAGACACTCGTCATTGTGCGGATCAATGTAACGCAGATAGTACCAGGAGGAACCTGCCCACTGCGGCATCGTATCTGTCTCACGCTTTGCGTCGCGCCCGCACTTCGGACACTTGCAGTTCACATACTCATCAATCTTTGCAAGCGGTGATTCGCCTTCACTGCCCGGCTCGAACTGCTCGATCTTCGGCAGACGGAGCGGCAGTTCTTCATATGGAACAGCCACATCGCCGCAGTGCTCACAATGTACGATCGGAATCGGCTCTCCCCAGTATCTCTGACGATTGAATGCCCAGTCCTTCATCTTGAACTGAACACCGCCTTTACCGATACCCATCTTCTCCAGCTCTTCGATCATTCTGGCAATGGAGTCTTTCTTATTTGTATAACCGTTGAGGAACTCAGAGTTGATCATTTCTCCGTCGCCTGTATAGGCTTCCTCTTCGATATTGCCTCCCTTGATTACCTGAATGATATCGATGCCGAATGCCTTGGCGAAGTCGTAGTCTCTCTGGTCATGTGCCGGTACTGCCATGATCGCGCCTGTACCATAACCCATCATTACGTAATCGGCAATGAAGATCGGGATCTTCTTTCCGTTTACCGGATTGATTCCCATCAGACCGTCAAGCTTCACACCGGTCTTGTCTTTTACGAGCTGTGTACGCTCGAACTCTGTCTTCTTATTGCATTCTGTACGGTATGCCTGTATCGCATCCATATTTTTGATCTTATCCGCATGTTTATCGATCATCGGATGCTCCGGTGCGATGACCATGAAGGTAACACCGAACAGTGTATCCGGTCTTGTTGTATAGATCTCGAGCTTGTCCTCGATTCCTTCCACTGCAAAATCAACGAATGCACCTGTGGACTTTCCGATCCAGTTCATCTGCTGCTGCTTGATATTCTCCGGATATTCCACCGTATCAAGACCCTGAAGCAGTCTGTCTGCATACTGGGTAATACGCAGATACCATACGTCCTTGGACTTCTGCACAACATCGCTGTGGCAGATATCGCACTTGCCGCCCTGGCTGTCTTCGTTGGAAAGAACTACCTTACAGGATGGGCAGTAGTTTACCCATGCCTTATCTCTGTATACAAGCCCCTTCTCGAACATTTTCAGGAAGATCCACTGAGTCCATTTGTAGAACTTCTCATCTGTCGTATCAACGACTCTGTCCCAGTCAAAAGAAAATCCTACTTTTTTCAGCTGATTGGAGAATTTCTCAATATTATTGTCCGTGATAATACGCGGATGTGTGGATGTCTTGATCGCATAATTCTCTGTCGGCAGACCGAATGCATCAAAACCAATCGGGAACAGCACATTGTAGCCCTCCATACGACGCTTTCTGGAAACGACCTCGATACTGGAGTATGCCTTGATATGGCCTACATGCATGCCGGCTCCGCTCGGATACGGGAACTCTACCAGACCGTAGAACTTCGGCTTATCTGAACCGTCAACAGCATTAAAGATCTTGCTGTCTTCCCATTTCTTCTGCCATTTGCACTCTATTTGCTTGAAATTGTGTCTCATAAGTAACCTCCATCTTTATTCCAATGACTTTCCATCATCATAATAAACCGTTTTAACTATCCTATTATCTTACAGACTTTGCCAAAAATCAATAAGAAAATCCTGCTGATCGCGATAAAATCGTTTCAGTCCCTGTTTTCTCCTGCACGGCGCTTCCGGTCAGTCAAATACGTAAATACCGAAAAATGCAAGAAGACCTTCCCCGCAGTCATACTCGATCCCGCACTTTTCTGCCAGCTTCCGTACAAAGATACAGTAAGCTGACATACAGGAATACCTCCGATCCGGAAAACGGCACGGTTCTCCCTTTGCGGCAGCACAGGGAGTACACAGAGCACAGCCGCTGGCCCCCACCAGAAATCCGCTGCAGTTCTGCTCCCGCAGACGCTTCATCAGTCTCAGAGCTCCGGCATTGTGTGAACCCTTTGCTTTCTTTATGGCATCCTTGTCTGTGTAATCTGAAATCTCCCACATCGTCTGCAGTACAAGCGCATGCTTATGTGCCAGAATCCTCTGCTTCATTTCCTCCGGTGAACCGCAGTCCGGCGGACAGGAATAGTTGACACCGTACTGCCCGCACAGATTTTCCTCACAATAAGGCCGAAAAGACGGGTCAAAAACAATATCATCCGTATTCACCACAGCCGCTGCTGCAAATCCTTCCTCCGCAGCATACTGGATCATCTGTTCTTCTGTCATAAAACACCCTCCGGTTCTGTAATTAATTAAAACTGTTTCTGTAAATAACACATTTCAAAAAATACTCTTCTGAGTATACTTCCCGTATAAAACACTGTCAAGTGCAGCGATATGTGCTCTCTGTTTTTTGTCTCTCCTCCGCTTTTTCCAAAATGATCAGCTCTTTTCATTCGCTTTTTCACCATTTCCCATGTTTTTCGAAAAAAACATTGACTCACGACAGATTCCGGTAGTATTATAAAATAATTAAAGAACAAAGGCGTTTTGCAGATTCTGCAGAGCGCCTTTTTTATGTTCCGTACAGTCAGGAGGGATATTTATGCAGGAAATGGATCTTTATCGCCACACAGACACAGTCAATGAACTGCTTGCCCGCTATGGTGTTAAATTTGGCATTTACAAAAACAATGAATTCCGCGAACAGCTCTTCCCCTTTGATGCCACCCCCCGTATCATTGGACAGGAGGAGTTCCGCTATCTGGAAAAGGGTCTGAAACAGCGTGTCATGGCGCTGAATCTGTTCATCAGGGATATCTACGGCGACAAGCTGATCATCCGTGACAGAGTAGTGCCGGAAGAATTTATCTATGCTTCCAGCGGTTATCTTGCCCAGTGTGAGGGAGTTATGCCGCCGAAAGGTATCCACTCACATATCTCCGGCATCGATCTGGTGCAGGGAAAAGACGGGGAATGGTACATTCTCGAGGATAATCTGCGTGTACCATCCGGAGCTTCCTATCCGATGATCGCCAGAGAGCTCTGCAGACGTTCCAGTCCACGGACATTTCATCAGTACCACATTGAGGACAACCGCAATTATGCATCCATGCTGCGCAGGACCATGGACCATGTCAATACAGGCGGACACACGGTCATTCTGACACCGGGCCGCTACAATGCGGCATACTTTGAGCACTCCTACCTTGCAGAAAAGACAGGAGCCCATCTCGTCACAGGCAATGAACTCATCGTTGAAAACGACCATCTGTATTTCATTGACTACAGCGGCAAGCGGGAACCGGTCGGTGCTGTATACCGCAGGATTTCAGATGAGTATCTGGATCCGATGACCTTCCGCGAGGATTCCCTGATCGGCATCCCGCACATTTACGACATCTACCGGAAAGGAAATGTCGCACTTCTGAATGCTCCGGGCAATGGTGTTGCAGATGACAAGGGTATCTATTATTTTGTACCGAAAATGATCCGCTACTATCTTGATGAAGAACCGATTCTGCACAACGCACCGACCTATCTGCCATTTTATAAGGAAGATATGACCTATGTTCTGGATCATTTTGACCAGCTTGTGCTGAAGGATGTGGCAGAAGCAGGCGGATACGGTGTGGTATTCGGCAGCAAGATGACTGCGGACGAAAAGGAACGCTTCCTTGCGCTGCTGAAGAAAGAACCGCGCCGGTTCATCGCGCAGGAAGTAATTGATTTTCTCGATATTGACATCATGGATGAAGGAAAAATGGTTCCGCGCAAAGCCGACCTTCGAGCATTCGTGCTTATGGCAGATGAGCCTATGGTATGGAAGAGCGGTCTGACACGTTTTTCACGCAACCCGGATTCCTTTATCGTCAATTCATCTCAGGGAGGAGGATTTAAAGACACATGGGTATTATCTCAATAGAAAATACAGACCGGCTTTTCTGGCTCGGAAGATACAGTGAACGCGTTTACACAACGATCCGCCTGTTCGCGGACAGCTACGATAACATGATCGATACATACAGGAACAGTTACCAGGATTTCTGTCTCCGTCTGGACATTCCGAATATTTATCATTCCGGAGAAGACTTTGCAAAGCGTTACTGCTTTGATGAGACGAATCCCAATTCCATCTACTCAAACCTTACACGGGCATACGACAACGGCATAACTCTGCGCGAGGAGATCGGAAGCGAGACACTCTCCTACATCCAGCTTGCAGTTTACGAGATGAACAAAGCCCGCATCTCTCAGGCTCCGCTGATCGAGCTGCAGAAAGTCGTGGACAATATTCTGGCTTTCTGGGGCATCGCTGATGACTGTATCGACAGCGAAAATGTCCGGAACATTATTAAGGTCGGCAAACGAGTGGAACGTCTTGATCTGTATGCACGTCTTCATATGCCGCAGGTGGAAATGATCCGTGAAGTGGACCGCCTGGCCGGCAGAATCGGACGCACCTGCCTGAACTACCATGCATCCTTTCTGGATGATCTGAAGATACTGGTTCATGAACCGGATATTCGCTATTCTGAAGTAGTTAAAAAAGTGGAGACTCTGCTGATTTAACTGTTTTGAATCATTTGCGCAGTACGCATTTGAATTTCAGGACCCGATCTTATTTCAGGAGGAATGCAACCATGAAAAAGCTGCATTTTGAATACAGAATGAAGCTTGCTTTTGACCATCCCATCCGGCAGCACCGTTTCACGCTGAAATGTGTACCTGTCACAAGTCAGAGGCAGCAGATTCAGGATCTCGTCACCGATGTCTATCCCAGGGAATTTCTGGCCGAGGACGAGGATTCTTTTGGAAATCACTGCATTTACGGCTATGCCGAGGGACAGCATGATCACTTCTCCGTCAATGTAACAGGGACGGCTCTGACCGGACTCTCTCCTTTTGAAACAGCGCGGGAAGACTATCAGCTCGGTCTGTTCAAATATCAGACCGACTATACACGGCCCGGCATGTGCATCCGGACTTTTCACGACCGCTTTTCCTTTGCAGAAGGAACATCCGGTCTGGACAGGGCACTCTCTTTCATGATGGAGCTTCAGAAAGAATTTCAGTATATGTCGGGAGTTACCGGCATCTGCACTACAGCCGAAGAGGCATTTGAACTCGGGAAAGGGGTGTGCCAGGATTATGCCCATATCCTGCTCTCCCTTTGCCGGCTGGAGCGGATTCCCTGCCGCTATGTAGTCGGTATGCTGCTGGGAGAAGGTCTCAGCCATGCATGGGTCGAAGTCTGCAGTGACGGACACTGGGTCGCCCTGGATCCGACCAACAATCTTGTGGTCAATGATCAGCACATCAAGATTTCTTCCGGCAGAGATTACCGGGACTGTACCATCAATCAGGGACTCTTTACGGGGCAGACGACCCAGACTCAGACCATTCATGTGACCGTGACAGAACTGCAGTAGCCGCGGAAGATCACGGATGTACACAATAAAAACAGGATCATAACTATACAGGATCACAGATCCTAAACTGCAGATCTGTGATATATTTAAAATATACAATTAGAACTGAAGGAGTAAACACTTATGATACAGACCGTTGTAAAAGCAGGTCTTCCCGTCGATGAGGTGCTGCGTATCCGAAAGAACCGGATCTGTCCGGAACACGGTTCCGGCAGCAAACGGATCAGCATTGTCACCGGGATTCACGGTGACGAACTGGAGGGCCAATACGTCTGCTATGAAATTTCCAGACGTATCAAAGAGCATCCGGAACATCTGAATGGAACCGTGGACCTGTATCCTGCCCTGAATCCGTTCGGCATTGATTCCGTAACACGCGGAATCCCTGCCTTTGACCTTGACATGAACCGTATTTTCCCCGGACGCTCAGACGGTGACATGAACGAATATCTTGCTGCCGAAATTGTCCGTGATCTGGAAGGATCGGATCTCTGTATTGATATCCATGCCAGCAATATTTACCTGACAGAGGTACCGCAGATTCGCATCAATGAGCAGCATGCGGAAGAACTGATGCCCTATGCCCTGCTGTCCAATATAGATTTTATATGGGTTCACGGAGCAAGCACCGTCCTTGAGGCAACACTGGCTTACAGTATGAACAGCCGCAATGTTCCGACCCTTGTTGTGGAGATGGGCGTCGGGATGCGCATCACAAAAGAATACGGGGATCAGCTGACAGACGGAATCTTCCGCCTGATGAAAGAACTGGGTATCTGGACCGGTCCCGTCACAGAACCAAAAACTCCGGTGGTATCCAGAAACCCTGAGGAAGTCACTTTTCTGAATGCACCGGTATCCGGGATCTTCATCAAAACGCTCTCTCACGGAACTCTTGTGAAAAAGGGAACCGAAATCGGACAGATCGTAGATCCGCTGCAGGGAACTCTGCTCTGCAGCGTCACTGCCCCGACAGACGGATGGCTCTTCACTGTGCGCGAATATCCTGTCGTGGATGAAGGATCCCTGATGGCGCGGATCTTAAATACCGCCAATCCCAGTGTCAGGAGGCATATATAAATGGAACAGAAAATACTATTCGAAATAAAAGCACTGTACCGCGATGATTTTCGCGTGACCGGCTTTACCTTTGGTCAGGGCGAACCTGCCATCTGTATCGTCGGAAGTATGCGCGGAAATGAAAACCAGCAGCTCTACGCATGTTCCAGTCTCGTGAAAAAGCTGTCTGAACTGGAAGCAAAAGGACGAATCATGCCGGGGAAACAGATCCTTGTGATTCCCTGTGCCAATCCCTACTCCATGAATATCAAGAAGCGTTTCTGGAGTATCGACAATACCGATATCAACCGCATGTTTCCCGGTTATTCTGAAGGTGAAACGACCCAGCGTATTGCTGCCGGTATCTTTGAAGCAGTAAAGGATTATCCCTTCGGCATTCAGTTCGCATCCTTCTACATGCCGGGTGCTTTTGTTCCCCATGTCCGCATGATGAAGACCGGCTTCGAGGATGTCTCTCTGGCCAGACAGTTCGGTCTGCCGTATGTGGTGCTGCACACTCCGCGTCCCTTCGACACGACGACGCTGAACTACAACTGGCAGATCTGGGAGACCAATGCTTTCTCTGTCTACACCACTAACACTGCCACCGTAGATCATGCCAGTGCGCGTCAGGCTGTGGAAGCAATCCTGAATTTCATGTCCAAGCAGAACATTATCCGCTATCACGGCTATAACGGATATATCTCCCGGGTCATCGAAAGCGAGGATTTTGTCTCTGTCCGTGCTGTGGATGCCGGTTTCTTTGAATCCTGTGTCAGACCCGGCGAAAAGGTTGAGGAAGGTCAGCAGCTGGCCAGAATCCATGACCCGTATCTCGGTACCATACGCAGCTGTCTGCAGGCTCCGGTACACGGAACTGTTGCATTCGTGCACGATGAAGCCATGACCTATGAAAATACCGCTGTTCTGAAACTGATAAAGGAAGAGGAATTGTAGCGGACCTCCCCGTCATTCCTGTTTTCAGATTACCTCGGCTGAGTCATTCGCCCAAACTGCATTTCCATATTTTTCATATGACTGCTTTTGGGACACAGTATCTAATCTGTCCCTTGCGAAAGAACTCATTCCGTCCTAATCTATGAGCGTATGTATTATCACCATACCGGAAAGCAGGAATTTTTATGAATCATACCATTTCCTATATTTTAATTGAAACACTGGTGCGCAAAACACTGCGTGAGATCAAGGATTCCCCGGAACGGAGCACCCGAAATCTGGTGGATATGGCACTGCATTTTTCCGAAGGACGCTTTCAGAAACATTTTCTGGAGACAGCTCAGGAAATGCTTCAGAACGAAAACAGCAAGTATTATCGGCTGATCCCGGATCTGGCCGCTTCTGTCGATTCGGACCGCATTGTGACCTTCGGTATGAATCTCGGCTACAACAGCTGTACAACCGGTGCGGACACGATCCGCAGTATTGAAGCAAAAAAGCCTTTTAACATTCCCTGGGCAGTTATTCTGGAAGCAGACGGACAGACCTTTCCGGAACAGTCGGACGGATATCATTCCGTTATCAATCAGGGAATGGATCTCGGTATTTTCTGCTGGCAGATCTTTTCACTCGGACAGCTTCAGAATCTGCTGGAACTGGCTGATGCCCATCCGGATTGTGCATTTGTATTTTTCTGTGATCCGGAAGAGATCACAGAGTCACTGTTAGCGGAGGCCGCAGATATAAAAAATATACTGTTTGTAGTACGCTATGATGAGACCGCTTCCCGCGCATGCAGGCTGCTGCGTCGCAACAGATTTCTGTATTCCGTCTATATACGTTATGATGAATCCTATCTGGATTCCATCCTGAACGGCGAACAGTTCTGCTGCGCTGAGACGCTGCATCCGGTTCTGACCATGCTGCTGGCCGCGCCTTCCTGCTCCCATCAGACCCGACAGACCGTTTATGATCATGTGATACAGGAACGCAAAAATCAGCAGTACCAGACTGTTCCATGGGATATCATAAATGACAATCGTTTCATCGACGGAATCATATCTGACGACGTCTGCTCTGCTTTCTTCAACCGGGACGGCAATCTCTGCTTCAGCCGGACTGCAGCAGATTGCTCCGCTCCGAACACATTGGAACCTTCTGATCTGAACCTGTTTTCAATGCCGCTGGAGGATATTTTCCGGATTTCCTTTCCAAAGAAGATCCGTGATTAAGCTGCTGTATTAATTATATGTATAAGTTATAATTATGGGCTGAAATCATAAGTTATCCTTATGCTATCAGCATATCATCAGCCAAAAAGGCTGCAGATCACTCTGCAGCCTTTTTCTGTCCTTCATATTCGTTCTGATTCATATCCTGTTCTGTCTTATATTCTGTTCTGATTTATATCCTGTTTTGATTTATATTCTGTTCTGGCTTATATTCTGTTCTGATTTACATTCTGCTCTGATTTCTGTTCTCTTCTGTTTTATATTGTCTTCTGTTTTTTCCTTCTGTTCACCTGTCTCCATGCAGTATTCCGCAATCAGAAATCTCCGATGAGGAACCCACGTCCGCAGACTTCCAGCAGTCTGATGAACTTCTCCGAAGTCACACAGTTCCGATCCATGATCCAGCGCTGGATCGCACCGACTACCGCCTCCGTGAAAAAATCCGTCCGAAACTCCATCTCTTCTTCATCAAGAGAAGGTTCTTTCATTTCAAGACGTTCTGCAATCAGCGGGCTCATCATCTCCTTGAAATGGTCGCAGAAAGAATTCTGTCCCTCCATTCCGAAAGCCTTGCGATAAAACGTCCGGTTCACATAAAAGTAGTCACACAGATCTGTCAGAAATTCCTGGCTCGATTTATATTCTTTTTTATTGATAACTGCAATAAATTCCATGTCATAAATCCAGTTCACAAGATCATACTTGTCTCTGAAGTGATAATAAAAACTCTTTCGGTTCATCTCACACTTCTGACAGATATCCGTAACACTGATTTTAGAAAAAGGCATTTCTTCCATCAGCTCTTTCAGCGCCGTGGCCAGTGCCCTCTTCGTTATGTTTGAGTCTGCCACTTTGATTACTCCTTACTTCTATTAAGACCTTTCCCTTTTTCCATGCTTCGTATCATACCAGAAAAATCGGGTGCTTTCAACAAAATCCGCCTTCGGAATTTGGACAAAATTCACAGTCTGTCCCAAAATGTAATAAATTCCGGTCTATGGTGGAAAATAGGACATAGAATGAATGTGTCCCATGCACTTTTTTCTCATACTGATTATACTGCTTTGAAATAATTCATCACAAGGAGGTCATTTATTTGAATTTTCACCACAAATCAATGGAAGAAGCTGTAAAAGAACTGAATTCGGACGTGATCCGAGGACTGAGTACAGCGCAGGTGTCTGAGAAGCAGCGTCAGTTCGGCGAAAACAGGCTGCGTGAAAAAAAGAGAAAAACAAATCTTCAGCGCTTTCTTGACCAATTTAAGGATGCCATGATCCTGATTCTGCTGGCAGCCGCTGCAGTTTCCTTTGTCATTGCATGTATGGAAGGCCAGCCTGAGGAATTCTTTGAGCCGGTCCTGATCCTGCTGATCGTTATCCTGAACGCGATTATGGGTGTTATGCAGGAGAGCAAAGCCGAAAAAGCGCTGGATGCACTGAAAGGACTGTCTGCGCCCCATGCGAGAGTCATCCGTGACGGAATGGAACAGATCATTCACGCTGATCAGCTGGTGCCGGGTGATATTATCCGGCTGGAGGCCGGTGATTTCGTCCCTGCCGATGCAAGGCTGATCCGCAGTGTAAGTCTGAAAAGCGAGGAATCCGCCCTGACCGGAGAATCCGTTCCTTCAGAAAAAGATGCCGGCCTTCCTGTGGACGAACAGGCTCCTCTCGGAGACCGCACGAACATGGTTTTCTCCGGATGCAGCATCACATACGGTACTGCCACCGCTGTAGTCACTGCTATCGGCATGGACACGGAAATGGGAAGGATCGCAGATCTGCTGGACAGTGAGGAAAAGAGCCAGACACCGCTTCAGGAAAAGCTTGCACAGCTGGGAAAATATCTCGGCTTCCTCTCTCTGGCTGCCTGCGCAGTCATATTTGTGATAGGTCTGGCCAACGGAATTCCTGCCCTGGAGATCTTCATGACAGCAGTCTCCCTTGCAGTAGCTGCCATTCCGGAAGGACTGCCCGCCATTGTTACCATAGTCCTCTCCATCGGTGTGCAGAGAATGGTGAAGCGCAATGCGATCATCCGCCGTCTGCCTGCCGTGGAAACGCTGGGGAGTGCCTCCGTTATCTGCTCTGACAAGACCGGAACGCTGACTCAGAACCGCATGACTCTGGTAAAAGCCTGGTGCAGCGGTATGTCTGCCCCGGAAGAAACAGGCACAGCCAATTCCGAACAGATCCGCAGTCTGCTGAAATACGGCACCCTCTGCTGCGACGGTACTGTTCTCTTTGACGGATCGGAGGAACAGCATATCGGTGATCCTACAGAAACCGCAATTGTTCTGGCTGCACACAAAAACGGCATGTACAAAGAAGACCTGAACCGCAAATTTCCCAGGCTTGCCGAGATTCCGTTTGATTCTGACCGAAAGCTCATGACGACCGTTCACAGCATAAACGGTGAGACCACAGCAATCGTAAAAGGTGCATTTGATGTAATGGCATCCCGCTGCGTTGCCGGAGATCTGACGCTGGCCAGACAGATCAATGACGAAATGAGTGCTTCTGCACTTCGCGTTCTCGCCATTGCATATAAGAAGATGGACACAGTGCCAGAACCGCTTCTTCCATCCGAAACAGAAAACGGACTCACGCTCCTTGGCCTGGTCGGCATGATCGATCCGCCGCGTCCGGAAGCAAAGCAGGCAGTAGAAATATGCCGTAAAGCCGGTATCAGACCGGTCATGATCACGGGTGACCACGTGGTGACTGCTTCTGCCATCGCCAGAGAGCTTGGAATTCTGTCCGATACGGACCGTGCTGCTACCGGTGCCGAACTGGATGCAATGACCGATGCCGAGCTTGACAGGGAGGTGGAAAATATCGCCGTTTATGCACGTGTATCTCCGGAAAACAAAATCCGAATTGTAAAGGCATGGCAGCGCAAAGGGGAGATCGTTTCCATGACCGGTGACGGTGTCAACGATGCTCCTGCTCTGAAAGCCGCCGATATCGGCTGTGCCATGGGCATTACCGGTACAGATGTCGCAAAAGGTGCTGCCGACATGACACTGACTGACGATAATTTTGCTACCATTGTAGAGGCCGTCCGGGAAGGACGCGGCATCTACTCCAACATAAAAAAAGTAGTAGGCTTCCTGCTCGGAACCAACATCGGTGAAGTGATCTCCGTCTTTCTGGCAATGATCCTCTGGCACAGGACACCGTTCCTGTCCATCCAGCTGCTCTGGATCAATCTGGTGACTGACAGTCTCCCTGCCATTGCCCTTGGAATGGAGCCGGTAGAGCCGGATATCATGGAACAGAAACCGAAGCCGAAGAAGGAAGGACTGTTCGCCAATGGCTTCAGGATCCAGATCATCCTTCAGGGAGTCATGTTCGGTGCGCTTGCACTGACTGCATTTCGGATCGGTGAAACTGCCACCGGAACGCTGTCCGGCGGTCAGACTCTGGCATTTATGGTCCTGGCGCTTTCACAGATCCTGCAGGCCTGCAATATGCGCTCCGGACATTCTCTGTTTCGGACCGGTATTTTCACCAACCATGCACTTAACCGTGCAGTGCTGGTCTCCGTCCTGCTGGTTGCAGCGGTCCTTTTTACACCGCTGCGCACCGCATTCGGACTGATACAGCTCTCCGGAAAGCTGTATCTTACCGGGTTGGGACTGATTCTCATCCCTACCGTGATCATGGAACTCTCAAAAGCCTTTGGTATGGTCAGACATCACAAATAACTCAGCTTACTCTTTCCCGGTCCATCTCGTACACCGTATCAGCCAGATTCATGGGAGAGGTCCTGTGAGACACAAGTACGACTGTCTGCTTTCGGCAGGATTCTTTCAGGGATTTCAGAATGATTCCTTCATTCAGTGAATCCAGCCTCCGGCCTGCCGACTGCAATATTATTGGCTCTGGAATCGTGAAACAGATACGTTTTTGTTCTTTTATACTTTTTCTTCTGTACCTGTTTTCCATAAATCTTTTCTAAATACTTTTTCTATATATGAGCCTTCTCATCCGTTCTCCTGTTCCGGACCTCACGGATTCCCTCCAGAATGATCTGTTTCGCCGCTGCAGCATCTACCCTTGTCAGCGGCTCTACTCCCTCCAGCGGATACGGGATTCGCATATCCCGGTATTTGCCGGTTCCCATGGTATGATACGGCAGTACATCCAGAGCCCGAAGATTTTTCAGTCTGCCGACAAACCTGCCCAGTTCCTTCAGATCATCCGGATCATCACTGATCCCCGGCACTACCACATGCCGGATCCACAGTGCTATATTTTTCCGCTCCAGATATCCGGCAAAAGCAAGGATCCCTGCATTGTCATGCCCTGTCAGCGCTCTATGCTTCTGCGGATCGATCTGCTTGATATCCAGCATGACCAGATCCGTAAGATCCATCAACCGGTCCAGTTTCTGATTATACAGTGTTATGCCCGGCCTGTAGGTGATCCCTGACGTATCAATGCAGGTGTGAATCTTCTCCTGCCTGGCCCGCGTGAACAGTTCCAACAGAAAATCAATCTGAAGAAGCGGCTCTCCACCGGTTACAGTAATACCGCCCCTGCTGTAAAAAGGACGGTTTTTCCTGTAATTCTGTATGATCTCTTCAGCCGTTATTTCTGTTCCCGTATTCATCTCCCAGGTGTCCGGATTATGACAATACTGACACCTCATCGGACATCCCTGCAGGAACACGACATACCGGATTCCCGGACCATCCACGGAACCAAAGCTTTCCTGTGAATGAATATATCCCTTCATCATGCGCTCACTCAGATACTGTCATGGAATGTTCTTTCGATCACTTCATCCTGCTGTTCTTTTGTCAGCTTGATGAAATTTACCGCATATCCGCTCACACGGACTGTAAGCTGCGGATACTTTTCCGGATGTGCCTGCGCATCCAGCAGTGTCTCTTTTGTAAATACATTTACGTTTAAATGGTGTCCGCCCTTTTCTACATACCCGTCCAGCAGAGCAACCAGGTTATTGATCTGACTTTCTGTTGCTGTCATATTGAAATTCCTCCTTGTTCCACATACTTCTTACTGTTTTCTCATTTTTTACTTCTTTCTGTTTTTGTCTTTCCCCACGATCATACTCATTCCTGATCCGTATCCAGTCCCTCAAATAATGTCGGCGCGGCGCATCCCCCCGTACTGCAGTCAAAATCAATTCCGAGATCAACTTCAATATCTCCTGCAAAAATCCGGTCATCCTTTCCAAGCGCCCCCGGAATAACGGAAAATGTATTCGAAATACCATCCTGTGCATCAATAAACGGAAGCTTGGCCACCGAAGCCAGAGACGCTATCGCTCCGTGCGCATCCCTTCTGTGCATTGGATTAGCTCCCGGTGCAAATGCCTCTCCGCGTCTGCGTCCATCCGGAGTGGAACCGGTCGCCTTTCCGTATACCACATTTGAAGTGATCGTGAGAATGGATGTTGTCGGTATCCCTCCCCGGTAAGTGTGGTTTCTTCTCACATGCTCCATAAAGGTGTGTACGATCTCACGGGCAATTTCATCCACCCTGTCATCATCGTTTCCATATTTGGGAAACTCTCCCTCAACTTCATAATCCGCTGCAATGCCGTTCGCATCACGAACCACTTTCACCCTGGCGTATTTCATTGCTGACAGGGAGTCTGCAACAACGGAAAGTCCTGCAATACCGGTCGCGAACCAGCGCGTAACATTTCTGTCGTGAAGTGCCATCTGCAGCTTCTCGTAACAGTATTTGTCGTGCATATAGTGGATCACATTCAGTGTATTTACGTAGACACCGGCAAGCCATGCCATCATATCATTGTACTTCGCCATTACCTCATCATAGTCAAGGTACTCCGATGTGACCGGACGATACGCAGGTCCGATCTGCTTCCCGGAAATCTCATCCACACCCCCATTGATCGCATAGAGCAGACACTTGGCCAGATTCGCACGCGCTCCGAAGAACTGCATTTCTTTTCCCACCCGCATGGAGGATACACAGCATGCGATCGCATAATCATCTCCGTGTGTGAATCTCATAAGATCGTCGTTCTCGTACTGTATCGAGGAAGTCTCAATGGACATTCTGGCACAGTAACGCTTGAAATTCTCCGGAAGTCTGGTTGACCAGAGCACCGTGAGATTCGGCTCCGGAGCCGCACCCAGATTGGTCAGCGTATGCAGATACCGGTAGGTCATTCTCGTCACCATATGCCGCCCATCGACAGCAACACCTGCAAGAGATTCTGTAACCCACTGAGGATCGCCGGAAAACAGTGCGTTATATTCCGGTGTACGTGCAAACTTCACCAGACGCAGCTTCATAATAAAATGATCGACCAGTTCCTGCAGCTCTTTCTCTGTAAATATCCCGTTCTTCCGGTCTCTCTCCGCGTAAATGTCAAGGAACGTAGAAGTCCTTCCCAGTGACATAGCTGCACCGTTCTGCTCCTTCACCGCTCCGAGATAACCGAAATACAGCCACTGAATCGCCTCTTTTGTGTTCCCGGCCGGCTGCGAAATGTCAAAACCGTAGCCGGCAGCCATCTCCTTCAGCTCACGAAGTGCTCCGATCTGCTCTGACAGCTCTTCCCGTTCGCGGATCACTTCCTCCGTCATTGTTGCTGCCGTCGCCGCCTTCTGTTCCATCTTGTCTTCGATCAGACGATCAATGCCGTACAGCGCGACTCTTCTGTAATCTCCTATGATACGCCCTCTTCCGTACGCATCCGGAAGTCCCGTAATAATATGGCTGGAACGGCAGGCCCTCATCTCCGGTGTATACGCGTCAAACACTCCTGCATTGTGCGTTTTTCTATGTTTTGTATAGAACTCCACAATCTCCGGATCCACTTCATACCCGTTGTCTGCACATGCTTTCTGCGCCATTCGGATTCCGCCGTACGCATGCAGCGCACGTTTGAACGGCCTGTCCGTCTGAAAACCGACGATCTTCTCCTTCTCTTTATTCAGATAACCCGGTCCATGTGCTGTGATTCCTGTGACTACCTTTGTATCCATATCCAGCACACCGCCGGCTTCCCTTTCCTGTCTGGACAATTCCAGTACCTGCTCCCACAGATCCCGCGTATTCTGTGTCGGTCCCTCCAGAAAACTTTCATCCCCGTCATACGGTGTATAGTTGTGCATGATAAAGCTTCTGACATTGATTTCATTGACCCAGGTTCCCTTCTCAAACCCGGTCCAGCCTTCATACATTCTTCCCATTGTCCGCCTCCTTTTCCGCTGCATTCCGTATACTTAATGTTTCTGTTATTCCATTATTGCCCGAAATCACATTTTGAATCTTTCTTCCAAAAATGCTTTATAAGTATGTTTTATATGACTATAATTAGTTTTGTCTAACCATTGGTCATAATATCATCTGCCTCCGCGGCTGTCAATCTGTAATCGGGTATCCCCAGTGTTTCCCAGATTGCTGCACAACAGAAAAGAGCAGATACCACTGCACCTGCTCTTCTCGCCTGACTGGATCAATATTGAGATTTCGTTACAATCAGCTGCTTATACAGCCGTCTCTGCCTTTCCTGCAGCCTGTCCCGTTCTTTTTCCACAGATATGAAGCGCCAGTTCATATATAGCCGCTATGACTGCGATCACACAGATGCCCCAGCAGAATATTCCGCCAACAGGCAGATTGATCACATACGGAACAGAGAAAACCGCCGCACCGGTCAGTTTATTCCAATAAGTGTGTGTTGACGCAAACTGATGATATCTGACAGCGGCAACAACGTAGCTGACCAGACGGACAATCAGAATGGAGCCCACTGCCAGCCAGATCTTCTTCGGGAGCTTCACCCACAGCACCGGAAAGATTTTCAGAAGCATAACCGTATAAAACAGGAGATCCGCAACACTGTCCAGTTTTGAGCCGAACTCGCTCACTGCCTTCATTTTCCTGGCGACCCAGCCATCCAGCACATCACTGATGCCGGATATCGTATATACAACATAGAAGGCGGCTGAAAACGGTTCAAGAAACAGCAGGCAGATTGCTCCGATGATACGAACCGCGGTGATAAAATTAGGCAGATGTCTGCTTGAAATCATGTATTTTCACTCCTTGCAATAGATTTATCAAATGATACTATACTATATCTCCCCGGGTGTTTTTGTCAATCCGTCTTTTTTCCTGCATTTATCCATTTGCCAAAACTCTGGCTTATACCGGCTGCTTATGTTATACTCAGACAAGATAATACAGCCAGACACATTAACGGAGGATATATCTTTGATCACTAAAATGTTTCCCTTACAGTTTTTAAAAAAATCACCTTTTTTCGGAAGCTGCGAAAAAATGCGTTATCGTCTGATGCAGATCGACGGTCAGCTCAGTCTCTGTATCTATCCGGAGCCGTTCTCCTTTGATGCCACACCGGAAGACCGTAAACAGTATTTCACCTTCGAATTCTCTGACACAGGATATGAGGAAGCCATTGCATGTCTGAATGAAGTCTTTCTTTCAAAGGACTGGAATAAAGAGAAGATTCCGTTTAAATGATTTCACTCTCAGACCCATCCTGCAGTCTTTTATCTGAAACATCCTGCGTGACATATGATGCATCGCATGTTTTTCTTATCCATTTATATCATATCCAGAAAAAGGCAGTATCCATATTTCGGACACCGCCTTTTCTCTGTTTCCATTTCCCGCCGTTCTCTCCCGACGATTCGTTCACTACCGGATCATTCTTTATGAGTTCCGCGTATGACCGGAATTCCCTGTGCCTCTATCATCCTGCATACGGCCATCATTCGCGGACACTCTCCGCCTTTCTGCATTCTGCATACACCTACATGTACAGCCTCGATCTTCTCCTGTTTCAAGCGCTGCACTTTTTCCCGCATCCCGGGATCCTCTTCCGGTTCCGCCGGATTATAGTTTCGGCAGCCGTTGCATGTCATCAGCACAGCCAGTTCCGTATTCAGACCATACTCCGCAAAGAAATCCGTTCTTTCCCGAAACGCTTTCAGACAGCCTGCTCTCGTACAGACATTATTGGAATTCAGACATGTCACTATTCCGATCTTTTTCATACTTTTCTCCATTTCCTCCTCTGTACGGTCTTGCCATTCAGAAGGAATATACACCCTATGACAAAAACAGAATATGCATCCTGCCTCTGCTGTCCTGTGTGATCTCCGTCTCCACGTGATATACCTCCCGGACAAAATCCACAGTCAGTACCTCCTGCGGTGTGCCGTAACCCACAATCTGTCCGTTCACCATAACATAGAGCAGATCACAGTAAGCTGCCGCAATGTTCAGATCATGAACTGCTGAAATCACCGTCACATTGAGTTTCTTCACAATAGAAAGAAGCTGCAGTTGATGGGTAATATCAAGATGATTGGTCGGTTCATCCAGCACCAGACAAGGGGTCTGCTGTGCCAGTGCACGTGCCAGAATAACTCTCTGCTGTTCACCTCCGGACAACGTGGAAAAACTGCGGTCTGCAAATTTCTCCATTCCTACTGTGCGCAGTGCCTCCTTCACGATCTCATAATCCTTCGCATTGTCCCGCTCAAGAGCACGCTTATGAGGCGAACGCCCCATGAGGACAACTTCATTTACCGTGAATTCAAAATTGTAGTAATTATGCTGAGCAACCACCGCAAGCTTTCTGGCGGAATCCTTTGCTCTCATATCCTCCAGATATGTGCCATCGAGATAAACGGCTCCTCCCTGCGGCTTTAAGGTCCGGTAAATACATTTGAGAAGCGTGGATTTGCCGCTGCCGTTCGGTCCGATAATTCCGATGAAACGGTTCTTTCCGACCTCCACCGACACGTTCTTCAGAATCTCATGCTCTCCGAAGCTCACCTGAATCTCTTTTGCTTCGATCCTTTTCTCATCCTGTATCATTTTGCACCTCCGAATCCATAGGATCGTCGTACCATCAGATAAATAAAGCAGGGGCCGCCGATCATCGAAGTCAGGATGCCTACCGGAAGCTCCGAGTGCGGCAGGATACTGCGGCATGCCACGTCTGCCCAGATCAGAAAGACAGCACCGGTCAGTGCTGCCAGCGGAATCAGCTTTTTGTGATCGGTTCCGAAGATCATCCGAATCACGTGCGGAATTACCAGACCTACAAAACCGATCATTCCGGATGCATAGACTGAAAATCCCATCATGACAGAAGCCAGTATCAGGTACAGCGTACGTACACGGTGCAGATCCGTACCAAGAGTCACCGCTGTCTCATCACCGAGCAGCATCAGATTCAGATTGCGGAACTGCGTCCAGAAAATCAGTGTGCCGATAATGATAATCGGCATAATGACATGAATCTCGCTCCATTTTGTATTTCCGAGATTCCCCATAGTCCACTGCACCACCTCCTGCGTGGAACTTTTATCCGGATCTGTATACAGGATAAAATTGGAGAATGAGGAGCAGACTGTACTGATTGCCATACCTGCCAGAATCAGTTTTCCGGCATTGGCACGTCCTCCCACATTTGCAATAAACATAACGGCAAAGGAGGTCAGCAATGCTCCCACAAAAGCCATGACCCCCACGAAGTTATCACCGAACAGAGTTCCCAACCCCAGCACAATAGCCATGGTTGCTCCCAGCGAAGCTCCGGAAGAAATTCCCAGTACATAGGGATCAGCCAGTGGATTCTTCACAACCGCCTGCATGACAACACCGCAGACCGACAGTCCCATTCCCACTGCCAGAGCCAGCAGCACACGCGGCAGCCGAATGAGCCAGACCACATCATGAATGGCCCCCTGTGCAAATTCCGAAAAACATTTCGGATGGAATATCTCATATAAAATAACACTGTAAACCTCTTTGAGGGATATATCCGCATTGCCG
The DNA here is from genome assembly GCA_045119335.1 of Candidatus Choladousia sp. GTDB lineage: Bacteria > Bacillota > Clostridia > Lachnospirales > Lachnospiraceae > Choladousia. Next base: position 40,471 of record JBGVDJ010000021.1, read on the forward strand.
AATGCAATTGCGGCCAATACAGAAAACACCAGCAGTCCGAGAAGGACCGCCAGTGTTATCACAAATACCGAGGTCTGCAGTACACGATTTTTCTTTCCTGCATCCATCGTTACTTTACTCCAGTGTCAGATCCGGGTACAGACCCTTGGCCAGATTCTCAATACCATCCTGTGTACGTGTTGCACTTGCATATACTTCACTGAGCATGATCGGATATACTGTACCGTTCTTTACTGCGTCCAGACTCTGGTATACTTCTGCATCCGTCAGCTTGCTCAGATTATCATTCATTACTGTTTCCGGATCGTCGCCTGAGTACGGCATGTATACTACAAAGATCACATCCGCATTTGCGGCAATGATATCTTCCTGACCAATACCTGTATATTCTTCATTTACCAGAACACCGCCCAGCTGCTCTACCATATCACCTGCAAGACTGGAAGAACCGTAATTTGTAATGGAATCGCCCAGGAATTCCACGATCATTACAGTCGGACGCTCCTCAATATCTGCTGTCTGCTCCAGAACAGAATCAATTGTGGACTTCATTTCATTCACGATAGCCTCTGCCTTATCCTGTACGTTGAAAATGATACCCATATTCAGAATATCTGTGTACTCATTCTCCAGAGTACGGTCCAGACCGCTCACTGTGTTGCTGTTAATATAGGTGTTCACACCCTTGTCAATCCAATCGGCTGCTTCACCCAGTGTGGATTCACCGAAATAGGAACCCCAGGAAAAGATCATGTCCGGCTCCAGCATGGTGACAGTCTCAAGAGACGGTGTGAACTCATCCAGATAGTTTACTTTTGCAAATGCCTCCGCCTGTTCTTCCGGAACATCGTTGTCCAGACCTGCTGCTGCAACAAGATGATCCTCAAGACCCAGTGCCAGCATGGTCTCAATGCTGCCCTGATATACTGCCAGTACCTTTTCCGGAGTCTGTTCGTAAGTGGTTTCCAGCACTGTACCATCCTTGCTGTATGTAGTGATCGTTACCGGATACTCGGTTTCAGCCGCAAATGCGGTCATGGTTCCAAAAGCCATAGTTGCTGCCATTACAACAGCGATCGTTGCAAGATTTTTTCTTTTCATGATATGCTCTCCTTTGCTCTCTGACATTTTCGGTTTTCCCCAGACACAAACGGCCGAAAAAAGCGCCCGCATGAACATACGGGCGCAAAAATACAACAAAATAGCTGCTTCCTATCTACCGTAAGAATCATACTGAATCAATCACAAGCAGTTCTTCTGGCTTAAGTTCATCGTCTCAGAACGCCTTCCCAGGTTTACTTTGCTTCAAAACCCAGTGACATAAATGTCCTGAAACTCCCTATTACAGCGACGGGATCGCACCGGAATCACACCGGTTTCTCTATTAATCCTTACGGAACTTGCGATGGCTGGTTCCAAACCAACAAATGTTATTTAATTTTGACACATATAATAGATTACTCCTATACGGAAAAGTCCAGCATTTTCTACTTTTTATGACAAAACAAAAACCTCTTTTTTGTAGTGGTTTTTGCTTTATCTGCTATTAATTTCCGGAAGCAAGATATGATGCCCTTCCGTCTTCATAAAGATTCTTTCCCTCGCTGTCAATAATAACGACCAGAGGCATCTCTTCCACATACAATTTTCTGAGTGCTTCCGCCCCCAGATCTTCGTAAGCAATCAGTTCGGCACGCTTGATGCATTTTGCCAGCAGTGCACCTGCCCCGCCGATGGCACCGAAATAAACACCGCTGTATTCCTTCATTGCCTCGACAACTTCCGGAAGTCTTGCACCTTTTCCGATCATTCCTCTTGCACCGACGGACATCATCGTAGGTGCATAGGCATCCATTCGGCCGCTGGTAGTCGGGCCTGCGGAGCCAATGACCTGACCCGGTTTGGCCGGAGTCGGTCCAACGTAGTAAATGGTTGCATCTGTCGGATCAAAAGGAAGTTCTTCTCCACGCGCAAGCGCTTCACACATTCTCTTGTGTCCGGCATCACGGGAGGTATAGATCGTTCCTGTCAGATATACCGTATCCCCCGCATGGAGCGTCTTGGCCAGCTCCCTGGTCAGCGGCAGTGTAATGTGTCTCTCCATCTCAGATCACCTCCGTTTTATGACGTGTCACATGACAGTTGATATTGATGGCACACGGCATACCTGCGATATGCGTCGGCAGCGTCTCAATATTCAGTCCGAGCGCTGTTGTCCTTCCGCCAAAGCCCTGCGGTCCGATTCCCAGCTTATTGATCTTTTCCAGCATTTCCTTCTCAAGATCTGCATAGAACGGATCCGGATTCTCAGAGTCAAGCGGACGCATCAGTGCCTTTTTAGCCAGCAGAGCCGCCTTGTCAAAAGTACCGCCGATCCCGACTCCTACTACCATAGGCGGACATGGATTTGGGCCCGCATTCTCTACTGTCTCAAGAATGAAATCCTTGATCCCCTGCAGACCGGCCGATGGCTTGAACATACGGATCGCACTCATATTTTCACTTCCAAACCCTTTCGGACCTACTGTGATCTTAATCTGCTCTCCCGAAACGATCTCTGTATACAGCATGGCCGGTGTATTGTCCCCTGTGTTGCCTCTGCGTATCGGATCCTTCACAACCGATTTTCTCAGATATCCTTTATCGTAGCCGCGCCGTACTCCTTCGTTGACAGCCTCCTCCAGATTACCGCCAACCAGATGAACATCCTGACCTATTTCAAGAAACACACAGGCCATACCGGTATCCTGACAGATTGGAACACACTCCCTGTCTGCAATTTCAAAGTTTTCAATAATGTTATCGAGCACTCCTTTTGCAATCTCACCGTCCTCACAGGCACGGCAGCCGCGAATGGCACATTTCACATCTTCCGGAAGGTGCTCATTGGCAGCGATGCAGAGCTGCTCTACCACCTCAGTAATCTGATTCACATTAATTTCACGCATCTCATTCTCCATTTCTCTGCCGTTGAAGGCAGAACAAACATACCAGGAGTCCCCTGTTCTGCGGGAGCACACGGCCCCCGCACATATTCCACTCAGATTATCGCTCGTGTCTCGCATATTTCGGAAGCAGCAGCGGGGATACATCCCCCGTATGCTCACCTGCCTGCTCCAGTTCCTTTGCATAATCCTCGATATGAGAAAGCGTCAGGCTTCCAAGCTCCACATTCTTTGCCTTTGCGGCAGCAGCCTTTCCGGCATTTCTTCCAAATACAATGATATCCAGCAGAGAATTGCCCATCAGACGGTTTCTTCCGTGAATTCCGCCGACCGCCTCACCTGCCACCAGCAGATTATCGATCACCTTTGTGAATCCGTCACCGCCGATTTCCAGTCCGCCGTTCTGATAATGAAGCGTCGGATAGATCAGAATCGGCTGTTTTCTCATATCAATATCATAATTCAGATACATACGGAGCATTGCCGGAATACGTTTCTCGATCGTACCCTCTCCGCCGATCATCTCAATCATCGGAGTATCCAGCCATACGCCTGTACCAAGCGGTGTTGTCACACCCTTACCTCTCGTCGTACACTCCCGGATGATGGATGCTGCAGATACATCACGCGTCTCCAGCGGATGCATGAATGCCTCACCGTCCACATTGACCAGCATTGCACCAAGAGAACGTACCTTTTCTGTTACCAGAGCGCCGAATATCTGTGCCGGGTAAGCAACACCGGTCGGATGATACTGAATCGTATCCTGATACAGAAGCGGTGCACCCGCACGGTAACCGAGAATCAGACCGTCAGCTGTAGCTCCGTAGTGATTGGAAGTCGCAAAGTTCTGATAATGGAGACGGCCCGCACCGCCTGTTGCGATGATGACTGTTTTTGCTCTTGCCACCAGGTAGTCCTCTGTCTCCATATTCAGGAGCACGGCACCTGCCACCTGACCCTTTTCATCCTTGATCAGCTCCACTGCGGAGGTGAACTCCACGACCGGGATCTGCCGGTTCAGGACTTCGTCACGCAGCGTACGCATGATCTCCGCTCCGGAATAGTCCTTGCAGGCATGCATCCTCTTTCTGGAGGTTCCGCCGCCGTGCGTTGTCACCATGTTTCCTTCTCCATCCTTATCGAACATGACACCCAGCTGATTCAGCCACTGAATTGCATCCGGTGCCTCCATGACCAGTCTGCGCAGCAGTTCCGGTCTGGCTGCAAAATGTCCGCCGCCAAATGCATCCAGATAGTGCTGCACCGGAGAATCGTTCTCTTTGTCCGCTGCCTGAATGCCTCCCTCTGCCATCATGGTGTTTGCATCACCAATACGCAGCTTCGTAACGATCATGACATTTGCTCCTGCCTCATGGGCCTCGATTGCTGCGGAGGCACCTGCTCCGCCGCCTCCGATCACCAGAACATCCACATCATAATCCACTTTGTCCAGATCCACTTTTTCATTCAGCAGACGGCTGTTGGAGTGCAGCAGATGTACCAGCTCCGATGGCGCTTTCTGTCCTTTGTTCGGACCGATCTTAATCTCATCAAATCCTTCGCTGCGGTAATCCGGATGATATTCCTTCAGAAGGGCATCTTTTTCTTCTGCAGTCATACGTCTCGGTTCCATTCCCATACGCTCTGCTCTGGTAGCTTCCACCTTCCTGATGGATTCCTGCATTTCCGGTGTAAACATGACTCTCCCTCCTTATTTCTCGATCTCTCTGTTGTTGTAGAGCTCCTGCATTTCCGTAATCGGCCTGCACATGATCTGCTCGATCAGCTCGTCGTATGCGCCGTGATTGATCTCTTCCACACGCTTCTTCAGATGCTCTGTCTCCGGTGCAATATATTTACCTGTAAGCCTTCTTGCCAGAAGACCTACCATCGGATGTGAAATTCCCGCCGGACATCTGACAGAACAGCAGCCGCAGCTCACACAGTCGAAAGATTCCTCTGCGCACTTCTCGAGCTCGCCTCTCTGTGCGTATGCAATATACTGCATTACATTCAGATCCTGCGTACAGGCCTTCGTGCAGGCATTACAGCCGATGCAGCTGTAAATTTCCGGATACAGTTCCATCATGACCTGCTGATCCGGTCTGATCTCATTGATATCATACGTTCTCTTATCAGTCGGGAAGAACGGGATACTGGCTACATACATGCCCTCCTCCACCTGTGTCTGACATGCCAGACAGGTTTTGAGTTCGTTCTTGCCCTTAATGCGGTAGATCGTCGCACATGCTCCACAGAAACCGTGACGGCAGCCGCAGCCGCGCTTCAGAGTATAACCTGCGTACTCCATGGCTGTCATGATGGTCAGATCGGCCGGAACGCTGTATTTCTTACCGAAAAAATAAACATTTACCATCTTATCCATACTACTTATCCTTTCTCTTTGTTCACTCACAGTTCGGAACTGTCCATTAATACTCATTCGGCAGTTCTTCTATCTCATCATACCGGAACACCGGTCCGTCCTTGCAGACATATTTGGAACCAATATTGCAGCGGCCGCATTTGCCGACACCGCATTTCATACGGAGCTCCAGTGTCGTATACACCTGCTCACTGGTAAATCCAAGCTCACGAAGACCGGCCAGCACGAATTTGATCATGATTGGCGGACCACATACCAGTGCGGTCTTGTCCGTATCAAAGCCGAGTTCCTTTACATAGTTCGGAACAAATCCCACATGACCGTCCCAGCCTTCCTGCTCACGGTCGATGGTCAGATACACATTTACCCCTTCCGCTTTCATCCAGACTTCCTGAATCTCTTTCAGCTGCACCAGGTCATCCGCAGAACGGGAACCATAGACGATGTCTACAGTTCCATAGTCCTCCCTATTATCCAAAACATAATTTATGACAGAACGCAGCGGTGCCAGACCGATACCTCCGGCAATGAATAAAAGGTTTTTTCCTTTTAATTCTGTCTCGACCGGGAAGTGATTACCGTAGGGTCCGCGGACAGTAATCTCATCTCCCACCCGGAGGCTGTGCAGATATTCGGTGAGCATTCCGCAGCGTTTAATGCTGAATTCCTGAAACTCTTTATTTGTCGGGGATGAGGTAATGGAAAACATACCCTCACTGACACCCGGTGCACAGACCATGGCACACTGGCCCGGCATATGCTCAAAAAGCTTTCCTCCTTCCGGAGCATTGACACGGAAAGTTTTCACATCCGGTGTCTCCTGACGGATATCCGTGATCATACCAATCCTCGGGACCAGTGTATCCAGTGTATAGTTTGTATGGCAGGTACAGATATGCTCCTGTGTACCGCTTTCTTTCATCTGTTCACTCATTCCCGGACACCTCCCATCTCCGTGTTTTCTTTTGCTTTTTTATCATTTTCCTCGAATTTTCTGATCACCTTTACAATATTCAGTGCAGACGGACATTTTTCCACACAGCGTCCGCATCCTACACAGGAGTACATGCCGTCGTTGTTCGCCGGAAAATAAACCAGTTTGTGCATAAATCTCTGGCGGAAACGCTGCATCTGGCTGGTACGGTTATTTCCGTGGGCCATCATCGTAAAGTCGGAATACATACAGGAATCCCAGCAGCGATACCGCTGTACACCGTGTCCTGTATCATAATCCTTGATATCATAGCACTGGCAGGTCGGGCAGACGAACGTACACGTGCCGCATGCAAGACATGGCCTGTACAGTTCCTCCCATACTGGAGAATCAAATTTCTCACTGAGTGCATCCCCGTTCCAGCCCTCCAGTGACAGTTCGGAATACGGAAGTTTCTCCACAATAGCATGGATGGATGCCTTTTCTGCCTCCACCTTCTGCAAATCGCTATCATCAGCTGCAGTCAGCAGCTCTTTCACAGCTTCCGTCAGTGCCTCTCCTTTTTCTGTCAACGCTTTCCAGCAGAGCATGTCTTCCACCATCCACACAGCCACATCCGCTGCCGGATCGGCGCAGTCGATTCCGAAAACCTTGCAGAAACAGGATTCCTCCGGCTCATGACAGGCCATGACAACAATCGTGCCGTGTTTTCTTCTGGCCGCATAATAGGAATCCACCGGATCCGAGAGAAATACGCGGTCAAGAACCTGTACCCCCTGTACGTCACATGCCTTCATACCAAATACGACGAAATCCCTGTCTCTCAGAGCCTCCTGACAGATGGAAAGCCTGTTTCCGTCTTTCTGCACCGTATACAGGTTCTCACTCTGAGGAAAAAAAACATCTTTCGGAGATTTCACACTCTTCAGGGTATCCAGTGCCACATCCGCTTCCTCACTCCATGCGCGGAAGTTCACCTGACCGCCGGTGCGCACCGGCAGAAACAGATCCTGCTGTCCTGCGATCATACGGAATAATGCGGACAGATCTTTCTTTGCTATCTTATACATACATTATCCCCTCTTTCCTACGATACTTGGCTCCGCATCATCGAATGTGAAGCTGGTGAGCGGTGCCTTTTCCGTGATATCTGCACCTGCCTGATATTCCCCGTACAGTTCATTGATATCCCTGATAAATTTCCGGTTGAAAAGATGAAGCGGAATACCCTGCGGGCAGACACGGCTGCACTCTCCGCAGTCCGTACACCTTCCTGCTACATGGAATGCACGGATGATATGGAACATCTTCTCCTCAAAGGAATCCACATTTGCCTTCTGTGAACTGTCAAACTTGTTTCCGTCAAATACACATTTGCGGCAGCTGCATGCAGGACATACATTACGGCATGCGTTGCACCGGATACATTTACTGAGTTCATTCTGAAAGAAAGCGAATTTCTCTTCCGGGCTCATTGCTTCGATACGCGCCACCTCAGCAAAACGTTCTTCGTCCTTTGTATCCTTTGACTCACCGATCAGCTCATCGCAGACCATGTGTTCTTTTCCCTTGCACACATGGCAGCGCTCCAGCATGGCCTCTGCATAGCTGCAGGTTTTCTGTCCGTACAGAGTCTGAATAGTCAGCTCCTCTGCCTCACCGGAGATATCCGCACCTTCAATTTTCTCGATACCTCTGATGCCTTTCGCTTTTATCTTTTCAATATCCAGTTTTCCTTTACATCCGACACCGATAATATAGGCCTTTTCCCGGTCCACACGATGCTCTTTCAGCAGCTGATTAAAGCTGTATGTATCACACGGCTTCAGACAGACCAGCGTCTTTCCTTCCTTTCCGGAAGCCTCAATCATATATTTACTTAAATTTGCTCCGCAGAATCCGTCGTAGACAAAATCCTCCAGAGATTCCTCTGTCTCAAAGAAGGCCGGTTCCGGATTGTAGGGCAGATCTCCGGCTCTCCAGCCGAGAACTCTGGCTACTGTTCCGTCAGCCAGCAGTTCCTTTGCACGATTTCTTAATTCCTGCATCTCAAGTCCCCCAATCTCACGTTCTTGCCAAGAGAATAGATTTTCTCCACAAATTCATTCATGGTCTGGGAGAACTTTACACCCTCGGCAGCAGATACCCATTCCACACGGGTACGACCGTTCTCAACACCGATATAGTCCAGCATGGAAAACAGCAGAGTCATACGTCTTCTCGCATAGTAGTTGCCGGTGCTGTAGTGGCAGTCGCCCGGGTGGCATCCGCACAGAATGACACCGTCCGCACCTTTTTCAAATGCCCGGAGAATAAACATTGGGTTAACACGGCAGGAACACGGAACACGGATGATCTTCACATCCGCCGGATAGGTCAGACGACTGCTGCCGGCCAGATCGGCGCCTGCATAACTGCACCAGTTACAGCAGAATGCCACAATTTTCGGTCTGAATTCTTCTTTTGCTTCTATCGACATATTGCATCCACCTCCGCGATAATCTGTCTGTTGGAGAATCCCTGCAGGTCCATAGCACCGGACGGACATGCAACCGTACATGCACCACAACCCTGACACAGTGCACTGTTGACCGTTGCGATCCGGCGTACCTCACGGATTCCATGATCATTCACCTGACGGTCTTCGTATGTAATTGCTCCATACGGGCAGACATTTGCGCAGGTGGAACATCCGTTGCACAGAAGCTCATCCGACTGAGCGGTGCAGGGATTCGTCAGCAGCTTATCCCTGGCCAGAAGTCCGATCGCCTTTACGGCAGCTGCCCCTGCCTGTGCCACAGTCTCCGGAATATCCTTCGGTCCCTGGCAGACACCGGAAAGGAAGATTCCTGCTGTCGGAGATTCTACCGGACGCAGTTTTGCATGTGCTTCTGTCAGGAAATTGTTGGTATCAATACTTGCCGTCAGCATGGTCGCGATCTTACGAACATCCGGATTCGGTTCGATCGCCGTTGCAAGAACGACCATATCCGCTTCCTTCAGAATCTGGCGGTTATCCAGAAGATCCACACCCTGCACAAGCAGTTTTCCGTCTGACTGCGGAATGACCTTGCCGACCTGTCCCTTTATATAGTTGACACCGTACTGTTCTACTGCTCTGCGGTAAAATTCATCAAAGTTCTTGCCCGGTGTACGGACATCAATATAAAATACAGTCACATTCACATCCGGATACTTGTCGCGGATCAGCATGGCATGCTTTGCAGTATACATACAACAGATCTTGGAGCAGTAGCTCTTTCCTCTGTCGTCTGCGCAGCGGCTTCCCACACACTGGATAAACACCATCTCTTTGGGTGCTTTTCCATCGGAGAGACGTTCCAGATGTCCCTTGGTCGGTCCTGCCGCGTTCATGATCCGCTCCAGTTCCAGAGAAGTAATGACATCCTTACTCTGGCTGTATGCGTATTCATCATAGCTGTCCAGTTTAATAGTATCAAAACCGGTAGCCACCACGATCGCACCGTACTTTTCTGTTATAATCTCATCCTTCTGATCATAGTCAATTGCACCTGCCTGACATACTTTTGCACAGACACCGCATTTTCCGGTCTTAAATTTGATACAGTTCTCACGATCAATGACCGGAACATTCGGAATTGCCTGAGCAAACGGTGTATAGATCGCACTTCTGGTATTCAGACCACGATTGAATTCGCTCGGTGCTTTTCTGGATGGACATTTTTCCTGGCAGACTCCGCAGCCGGTACATTTATCCATATCCACACTGCGGGCCTTCCCGCGGATATCCACAGTAAAATCGCCTACAAAGCCGGATACCTTTTCTACTTCACTGTATGTATAGATTTTGATCTTCTCGTGTGCAGCGGCTTCCACCATTTTCGGTGTCAGAATACACGCGGAACAATCCAGGGTCGGGAAGGTCTTGTCCAGCTGTGACATCCTTCCTCCGATACTCGGTGTTTTCTCCACGATATCCACTTCATACCCTGCATCTGCAATATCCAGTGCAGTCTGGATGCCTGCAATACCTCCGCCAATGACAAGTGCCCGTTTTGTGACACGGCTCTCGCCCGGCTTCAGCGGTGTATTCAGATTCACCTTTGCTACCGCTGCTCTTGCAAGAATAATGGCTTTCTCCGTTGCCTCCTCCATATCCTTGTGGATCCAGGAACAATGTTCCCGGATATTTGCGATTTCCACCATGTACGGATTCAGTCCGGCACGTTCTGCCGCTTTACGGAATGTCGTCTCATGCATACGCGGGGAACAGGAACATACGACCAGACCGGTCAGCTGCTTTTCCTTAATTGCCTTTGCGATCAGTGACTGTCCCGCCTCTGAACATATATACTGATAATCCTCCGCGTGAACCACACCCGGCTCTCTGGAAATCATCTCTACTACTTTTTTTACATCTACCGTCGCTGCGATATTGCTTCCGCAGTGACAGACGAATACGCCTATTCTCTGCACGCTGCTCACCTCCTGTATTTACGAAATGCACTGACCAGCAGCTGCTGAGGGATCTCCGGATCCAGAAGTTCCGGAATTTCATCCGGTGACAGATAGGTCTGCCCCTTCTGGCGGATAACCAGCTGTCTTGCCGCATCGATCAGCTTGCCCGGTTTTACATCTCTCGGGCAACGTTCCACACACGCAAAGCAGGAAAGGCATTTCCACAACGATTTTGAATTCACCAGTGCTTCCATATTTTCATTCGCCACATAGGATACAAACTGATGCGGTTTGATATCCATTTCATTAAATGAAGGGCAGGAAGCCGAGCATTTTCCGCATTTCATACATTTCAGAGGGTTCACTCCACTGATCTCTTTTATCAGTTCCGCCTGCTTCTTTTCTGTACTCACGGCTTCTCCACCTCCCCCTTTACACCGAGCGCCTCAGCCAGAAGCTCGGTAAAATAGCAGACCGGAAGCCTGCTGTTTCCGTTCCTGCTCAGATTATACATGCACAGCGGACAGGCCGTGATCAGCATATCTGCACCAAAGTCAGCTGCACTGTTCATGATCTTTTCACACATGCTTCCGGAAAGCTCTTTCTCTTTCAGAGAAATGTAGCCTCCGCAGCACTCATTCCGGTACGGATAAATAACCGGTTCCGCACCGAGCGCACGGATGAAATCCTCCATGATCGTCGGATTCTCCGGATTGTCAAATCCGAGAATTCTGCCCGGTCTCAGGAGCAGACAGCCGTAATATGCTCCGATCCTTTTTCCGGTGAGCGGATTCGTCACCTTTTCCTTCAGTACATCAAAACCGACACGATCCCGCAGCACTTCAAGAAAATGGAGTACCGTAGTCTCTCCTGCATACGGCTCCTCAAGCTGCATGTAATTATTTGCTCTTGTGCGGATATCCTCCACATTCTTCATATCATCGTTTACACGTTTGATCACATGGTGACATGCGGAACACAGTGTCACCAGATCCTGGTTCTTCTCCTTTGCCTCATTCAGGGCACGGATTGAAGACAGTTTCGTGGCAATTTCATCAGAACCGAGCGGATAGACTCCGCCGCAGCACTGCCAGTTCTCTATTTCTTCCAGTTCAAATCCAAGTACCAGGGCAGAAGCTCTGGCATATACATCCAGCAGTTTTGCCTTTGTTTTCAGCGTACATCCCGGATAATAGCTGTACTTCATAATCCTGACATCCTTTCCTGTTATTCTTGTCATATCTGCATGGTATCCTTCCCATCTGAAACACTGTGTGTCTGCTGCTTCCGCTCCTCCAGTGCCTCCAGAAGTTCTCTGTAATCGCTCTGCAATGCATGCGCATTGGTCGAATTCTTCTTCTGAAGCTTTACTGCTGCCGCAGATTTCGCAATCGGCTGCACAGTTCCTGCACCTGCCACACAGCCTCCCGGACATGCCATTCCTTCCAGCAGATATCCGTTATATTTACCGGCCTTCGCCATTGTAAGAAGCTTTTTACAGTCGGCCAGACCTTCCGCATGCTCCACCCTGATCTCACGATCCGGGTACAGCTCTCTGATGCAGTTCACAACAGCTGCTGCAACACCGCCGCTGACTGCAAATCCACGTCCGTCTCCGCTGGCACCGTGCATGCTGTCCTGCTCCTCCAGGCTGGCGAAATCCACCTGTTTCGCCTCGAACATGCCCATCACCTCTTCAAAGGTCAGTACAAAATCCACATCACTTCGTATGGTTCTCCGGCTGGCTTCCAGTTTCTTGGCTGCACACGGACCAATGAACGCTACCTTGCATCCAGGATGCTGTTTCTTGATCAGACGTCCGGTCAGCACCATAGGAGTCAATGCCATGGAAATACATTCGCTGTATTCCGGAAACAGTTTTTTCGCCATCATAGACCATGCCGGGCAGCAGGAGGTTGCCATAAAAGGAAGTCTGTCCGGAACTTCCTCCACAAAATCCTTTGCCTCCTCAATAGTACAGAGGTCGGCTCCGATCGCCACCTCCACTACATCCTCGAAACCCAGTGCCTGAAATGCCGAACGAATCTTTCCCGGAGTCAGCTTTGGGCCGAACTGGCCAACCACCGCCGGAGCGATTGCCGCATAGACCGGCACATCGCTTTTAATGGCCTGAATAGTCTGAAAAATCTGTGCCTTATCCGCAATAGCCCCAAACGGACAGTTTGCCAGGCACATGCCGCAGGACACACACTTTTCCTGATCAATATCTGCACGGCCATACTCATCCGAACCGATGGCATTCATACCACATGCCTTCGCACAGGGACGTTCCATTCTGACAATTGCTCCGTATGGACAGGCATTCAGACATTTTCCGCATTTTATACACTTTTCCTGATCAATCACTGATTTCCCGTTTACAAAAGAAATGGCCTGTTTCGGACAAACCTCTCTGCACGGATGGGCAAGACAACCCTGACATGCGTCCGTGACCGTTACTTCATTGTCCGGACATTTGTGACATGCAAATTTGATAATGTTTATCAGCGGCGGCTGATAGTATTTTTCCGGTCTGACACACTCCAGTGCGCCTTCCGATACCGGAGCATGCTCTGAAGCGTCGCGCAGCGGAAGTCCCATTGCAAGACGCATCCGCTCTTTCACGATGGCCCGTTCCAGAAACACACTTTCGCGGTATGTAGACACTTCTCCCGGTATGATCCGATAAGGAATCTGCTCCATCTGAGACAGGTCTCCGTCCCTGTACTCATAAGACAGCTTCGCCACTTCCGCGAACACCATCTTCCGGATATCGTTTACGGATGTGTAAACTCCTCTCATATGTCTCTCTCCTTTCGTATTTTATGCAAAAACCCCGACAGCTGGGAGAAGCTGCCGGGGGATTGCTCTATTCCGTATTCTTTCCCGACCGAATACAAATGCAATAGAGCAACGGAGGTATGTGTTGTGCATTTTTCTTGCTAAGAGACCATCCAATGTAGTTTTTGCATAAATAAAAGGAGTGTTTTCTGCATAAAAATAGTGGCTGCTACCCATTGCAGACACGATAAACAAACCATATGGTATCTCCCGTAACACCATATGATCTGGCGGATGTTTGCGCTGTATCTGGAGCACATCTCATGTACCAGGCAGGTTTCCTGACTTGCAGATCGCCGCTCGCTTCACCTTCTCACATATCTGGGTAATGCAATGGTTCTTGAAGTTCGCTCCCTGCATACAGTGACCAGTTCGCTCAGGATTCTCACCTGATTCCCTCTTCAGGACTTTTCCCGTTAAGTCCTGCACCTGATACTGCAATATTCAATTACACGCCATGAGCATAGCAGATTGTTATTCTTTTGTCAAGCCAGATTCTGACAAAATTTTATCAATCATATTTCACTGCTGTTATGATATCTTCTGACTGAAAAACATTTCATTTTCACCTGCTCTCCAGATATCTGCAGAAGGTGTCTGCCGCCAGACTCCTGCCCCTCCCCTTATCCCAGACCATTTGTATCTCACGTTTCGGCACGTCTATATCCAGTTCTATCTGTACCAGCTCATTTTTCTGCAGCAGTGGGGATGCCAGTGTTTCTGCCACAAAACCGATGCCGAGATTGTTCCGGATCAACGGGAGTATCAGATCGGAGGTTGCCACTTCCATATCCAGTTCAAAATCAATCTGATGTTCAATGAATAAATTTTTATAGAACTCATACGTGGCTGTCCCGCTGCCTAATCCGATCAGAGAATGCGCATAAAGTTCTTCCAGCCTCAGTCCTTTTTCCGCGATCTCTGCATAGTCGGTTCCCCCCACAAGTATCTCCCTGAATTCCATCATCTTTTCGCAGCATAAATTGGCAGATGCTGCAAATGGCGTCGTAATGACTGCAAAATCCAGTTTTCCGCTGATCAGGGCCTTCAGTATCTGGGGTGTCGCATTATTCTGGATTTTTATTTTTATTCCCGGATATTTTATTTTAAAATCATGCAGCGTCCGCAGCAGAAATAAATGCAGTGCAGTTTCTGTTACACCGATCTCAACGGTTCCTCTGCATTCCTTTTCCCTGCAATTCATTTCTGCCTCAGCACACAGTAAATGCTGACAGGCTATTTCCACATGAGAATACAGTCTTTCTCCCTCTTCTGTAAGGCTCAGCCCCCTCGGCTCACGAATAAAAAGCCTGCAGTTGAGCTGTGATTCCAACAGCCTGATAATGCGCGTTACATTTGGCTGTTTGCTCTTCAATACACCAGCCGCTTTTGTAATATTTCTGTATTTTGCCACATAATAAAACGTCTTATAATACTCAAAATTTATTTCCATATAATAATTATATCCCCGTCATACAATCTCTATATTTTTCATATTTCTTAAAAGGTAGTATAATCCCGTCTGGACAAAAAGTAAACAGGAGAAAAGACTATGAGACATTTGATCGATCCGCTGGATTTTACTGTCACAGAAACAAATGATATATTGGATTTTGCAGACCGGATTGCCGGAAGTCCCTGCGCTTATGCTCATACTGCGGAAGGAAAAAAACTGGCTGCTCTTTTCTATGAACCAAGCACAAGGACCCGTCTTTCCTTCGAATCCGCTATGCTGAGTCTCGGTGGACAGACCCTTGGCTTTGCGGGAGCCGAACAGTCCAGCGCTGCAAAGGGTGAAACCGTAGCAGATACTGCCCGTGTGGTAAGCTGTTATGCTGACATTATCGCGATGCGGCATCCCAAAGAAGGTGCACCTCTTCGCGCTTCCATGTATGCAGGTATCCCTGTAATCAATGCCGGAGACGGCGGACATAACCATCCTACACAGACGCTGATTGATCTGATGACGATCCGGCAGCGTAAAGGCCGACTGGATCATCTGACTGTGGGATTTTGCGGTGATCTCAAGTTCGGAAGAACCGTACACTCTCTTGTGAACAGTCTGGTCCGTTATCCTGGCAATCAATTCTATTTTATTTCACCGGAGGAGCTCCGGATTCCCGGCTATCTGACCGAAGATACCCTGAAGCCTTCTCATACACCATACAAAGAGGTAACAGACCTGGAGGAAACACTGCCTGAGCTGGATGTCCTTTATATGACCAGAGTTCAGAAAGAACGTTTCTTCAATGAAGAAGATTATATTCGCTTAAAAGGTACATACACACTGAATGCTGAAAAACTGAAGCTTGCAAAAACGGACATGCCGGTGCTTCATCCGCTGCCGAGAGTGGATGAAATTTCAACGGATGTAGATACAGACAGCCGTGCGGCATATTTTTCTCAGGCATTCAACGGAAAATATATCAGAATGGCTTTGATCTTGGCTTTACTGGAAATTCCGGATCCATTAACAGGAAAGAAGGTGCTGGAATGTTGAATGTAGAATCTATTCAGAATGGTATGGTTATTGATCATATTCCTGCCGGGCAGGGCATGGAGATTTATCGCCTGCTCCGTCTGGAACCGGAAACACAGCCGGTGGCACTTTTACAGTCTGTAAGAAGTGAAAAATATGGCTGCAAGGATCTGATTAAAATTGAAGGCACAACACTGCCGGAACGTCTGGATATTTTAGGATATCTGTATGAACAGATCACGCTGATCGTAATTCGTGACGGTCAGGTCGTGAAAAAATATCATCCGGTTCCACCCAAAACTTTAAAAAATGCAATAAAATGCACAAATCCCCGCTGTATTACCAGTATAGAAGCAAACTGCGAGCATATTTTCCGGCTGTCGCCATCCGGAAAGTATCGCTGTGTATACTGTAATCAGGAAATTTCTGTCAGGAGGCGCCTGTGATGTCCCGCAAATCCCATAGACAAATGTCGGAATCCTTTCTGACAGCTGCTTTTTTATCTGCATCAGGCGGATTGCAGGATGCATACACTTACATATCCCGCGGGGAAGTATTTGCCAATGCACAGACCGGAAATATTGTTCTTTTGAGTCAAAGTATTATGGAGCATGACTGTTCATCAGCGCTGCGCTATCTGGTTCCCTTATCATTTTTTGCCCTTGGTGTTGCCGTGGCTGAATGTATCCGTCAGAGATATCGGACTGTCCGGCGGATTCACTGGAGACAGCTGGTGCTTCTGGCGGAAATGTTCCTTTTGCTGCTTGTCGGCTTTCTGCCGGAAGAATGGAATCTGCTGGCAAATGCTGTTGTTTCTTTTTCATGTGCGATGCAGGTACAGGCATTTCGAAAAGTAAACGGATATTCCTTTGCCAGCACAATGTGTATCGGAAATCTGCGCAGCGGAATGGATGCGCTTTG
Source organism: Candidatus Choladousia sp. (assembly GCA_045119335.1). Classification (GTDB taxonomy): domain Bacteria; phylum Bacillota; class Clostridia; order Lachnospirales; family Lachnospiraceae; genus Choladousia. The sequence continues at coordinate 57,420 of JBGVDJ010000021.1, forward strand.
TACTTATGGAAACACACATGACAGGCAGACTCTTCGTAAGGCAGTATGCTATTTTGG
>JBGVDJ010000022.1:0-94795 GCA_045119335.1 Candidatus Choladousia sp.
CTATTGTGGACGGCTTTGCAGGTGAAGTGATCTTTGAACCGACAAAGCAGCTGCAGACACAGGCCTGTCAGCGGATGCAGGAGGAGGCAAAGAAGCAGCAGCTTCTGCAGACGCTCAAAGGAAAAGAAAGTGTAACACCTGACGGCAGGAGGATTCTGATCTATGCAAATATCGGCAGCGTGAGTGATGTCGGTTATGTGCTGGAGAATGATGCGGAAGGAATCGGTCTGTTCCGAAGTGAATTCCTGTATCTTGGCCGGAAGGATTTTCCGACTGAGGAAGAGCAGTTTGCTGCGTACAAACAGGTGGCACGGACGATGGCCGGCAAGAAGGTCATTATTCGTACCCTGGATATTGGTGCGGACAAGCAGCTGGATTACTTTCATCTGGGTGAGGAAGAGAATCCTGCCATGGGTTACCGTGCAATCCGCATCTGCCTGAAGCAGCCGGAGATATTCCGGACACAGCTTCGCGCCCTTCTTCGGGCGGCGGTGCACGGCAATATTTCTATCATGTATCCGATGATCACCTCAGCAGAGGAGGTACGGCAGATCTTTGCGATAGTGAAGGAAGTGCAGGAGGAGCTGGAGCGCGAGCAGGTTCCGTACCCGCTCCCTGAGCAGGGCATTATGATCGAGACCCCGGCAGCGGCGCTGATCAGTGATGAACTGGCCGGGCTTGTGGATTTCTTCAGTATCGGTACTAATGATCTGACACAGTATACGCTGGCGATCGACCGTCAGAATGCGAAACTGGATGAATTTTATAATCCGCATCATCAGGCGATCCTGCGCATGATACGGATGGTCGTGGAGAATGCACATCGGCATGGGAAGTGGGCAGGTATCTGCGGCGAACTGGGAGCGGATCTGGAACTGACAGAAGAATTTCTGCGCATGGGTGTGGATGAACTGTCCGTGGCACCGGGAATGGTGCTGAGGGTGCGTGAGAAAGTGCGCAGCAGCTGTTTTTAATCAGAATCGCACCTGTCCCCGGCAATAGGGCAGGTGGTTACATCAGTGTCGGAATGTTCATGAAAAACGGTACAGAGATACTGTTTCCGGTATTTTGTAGGGGAACAGCCCTTGATCTTACGGAATGCCTTGGAATAATAATTGGAATCTCCGAAGCCTGCGCGTTCGGCGACAACGGTAATCGAATTGCCGGGGTCAGCCAGATCGTGAAGGCTTTTTTCTATCCGGTACTCGCCCAGAAATTCAAACAGAGGCATATGCATGCTGCGGTGAAACAGACGGCAGCACTCGCTCTTGCACAGTCCGATATGGGAGGCGATATCTTCCAGACGGATCGGAGCGGCATAATGCTCCTCAATATATTCCAGAATCAGGCGGACGCGGTCCGAATTACGCCGGTCGGCAGCCGAGATGGAGGAGGGGAGATTTGTATTCAGGAACAGAAGCTTCCAGAACTGCTGGAGTCCGGCAATGATATCCAGCTCATACATTGGAGGCTGTGCCTCCTGCAGAGCGATCGATTCTCGGATCAGTCGGATGGCATCCTCATGCCACGGTGCGGATCGGTCCAGATGGAGACCGGTCAGGGCAGTATTCTGGATGATCGGTTCCACGTATTTCTGCTGGATCAGGCTGCTGTCATAGCCGTAGATCAGACGCGGATCAAAGGTGACCGGAGTGTAGGTGCAGTCATGATTCCGATACATTTCTCCGGCATGCAGCGCGTTGGAATTACCGAACAGGACATCGCCTGCCACGGCATGGAAGGTCTGATCGCTGAAGTGATAAATGATCTCTCCCTGCTCGATCAGCGTCAGCTCGACCTCCGGATGCCAGTGCCACAGAAAAGAGCCTGACTCGTAGCGGGAGAGACGTTCATGGCTGACCAGGAACGGGAAGGAGTAGTTGCCGTGGTGCTTCAGTTCTTTCTGAGAGTGGTTGGTGATGATCTGCATAGAGGGACCTCCTTTGAAGCAGGGAATTTCCGCATCTGTTTTAATAAGGATTCTCCTGCACGTGGTGAGCCGGAAGTTATTTCAGTCCGGATCTGTCAATCCGTGCATGATTCAGGCTATTGTATCAGAGTATATGAAAAAACGCAATATTTTCCCTTTTCTTCGCAGAATGTTCAAGGAAATGCTCCAGGAAATGTGATACAGTGTAAAAAAGCTGTGGTTCCGGTATCTGAAGGCAGTTGGACGCGTCCGGAATTTTACCCGGTCCGGGTATGGGAATGCAGCGGGTACTACGGTACCAGCGCAAAATAAGGAACATGATCTCAGAATGTAATTTCACAACGAAATTTCAGAGCAAAATTTTAGTGTGACTTAATGCAGTTCAATGCAGATAAATTTAAATTCAATGGAAAAGGAGAGCAGAATATGAGACTTCCATCGACAGAAACACTCGAAAAAATCTATGGCGAATCAACAGAAAGCCTTGCCAGATACGAATCTCTGGCAGAACATTTCACAGAACTGTTCCACTCTGACGAGATGGAATTTTTTACCTCGCCGGGAAGAACTGAGATTGTGGGCAATCATACAGACCACAACGGCGGAAAGATTCTGGCCGGCAGCATCAGCATGGATACCATTGGTGCCGCATATCCGAACGGAACGGATGTGATCACGATCGTCAGCGAGGGATACCGCAAAGCGATCACCGTGGATCTGACGAAGCTGGACGAGGTCGAGCGCGGATCCGGCAGTATTGCACTGGTAGCAGGTATGGCTGAGGCAGCACGGAATGCCGGTTACATAGTAAAGGGATTCAATGCCTATATTTCCACACAGGTAATCAGTGCCGCAGGAGTAAGTTCCTCCGCTTCCTTTGAGATGCTGGTATGCTCCATTATTAATTATTTCTTCAATGAAGGCAGAATGCGCTGCATCGACTATGCAAGGATCGGTCAGTATGCCGAGAACCAGTACTGGTACAAGGCATCCGGTCTGATGGATCAGATGGCATGTGCAGTCGGCGGAACGATCCTTCTGGACTTCTCCAAGGCGGATGAAGAACTGTGCCGCCCGATTGATTTCTCGTTCAGTCAGATCGGATATGATCTGGTCATTGTAAATACAGGCAAGGGTCATGCGGATCTCAGTGCAGAGTATTCGAGTGTGCCGACGGAAATGAGAGAGGCTGCTGCAGCAATCGGTGTGAAACAGCTGTGTGAGACGGATATGGAGACGCTTCTGAATAACCTTTCCGGAATCGATAATGACCGTGCGATCCTCCGCGCAATGCATTTCTTTGAGGAGAACCGTCGTGTGGATGCGGCTGCACAGGCAGTGGCAGACGGAGATGCCGATGCAATGCTTCGCGCGATCACAGAATCCGGACAGTCGTCCTGGGAGTGGCTGCAGAACTGTTATTCTCTGCAGAACTGCAGGGAGCAGAAGATCACACTGATGCTGGCACTTACAAAGCTGTTTCTGAATAAGATCGGCAGAGGAAGCTGCCGTGTACATGGCGGAGGATTTGCAGGTGTGATCATGTGCGTTGTTCCAAAAGAGGAGACAGCGAACTATGTTCAGTATATTTCCGGATTTGCAGGAGAAGAGAATGTGTATCCGATGAATATCCGCGGTACGGGCGCGGTTCATGTGGAAGCATAGGGCAGAAAAAGACACCGGACGGACGGTTCCGTCCTCTGCACTTTCGGTATCTGCAGAATTATTTTTGGAAGAATCTGTTCAGAAAAAAGACAGGTTCATTGACTGTTGTCGTCAAAACGAATATAATAAATGCAGTTGTAGACAGAGCAATCTGTCCGCGGCTGCATTTTTGCGTTAAGTATAAGGAAAAATGCCGGATATTTCGGAATTGGAATCAGATAAGGGATAATGCAGAGCAGGTGCAGAATCAGCTTTGCCGACAATACGTACAAGAGGGACCAATATGGGCAGAATATCAGGCAGTATGGAGACATGTATTTATATCGTGGATGACGAATACAGGATCTGTCATTTTAACAATGCATTACTGAAGGTATATCCGGAACTGAAGGCAGGGGATATCTGTTACCGCGCGTTATGCGGGGAGGAGAACCCGTGCGGCAACTGTCCGCTTCAGTGCGAACGGAACGAAACTGTGATCATGTACCACGGTCCGCAGCAGCGCTGGCTGGAGGTGAATACCAGCAGGATTGAGTGGCCCGGCAGCGGCATGTGCAACTTCCTTCTCTGGAAGGAGATTCATGATGGCAACAGGAATTTGCTGTACAATCTGACTGACGGTTCCTCCTACGAAGAACTGATAGAGATCAATCTGACCAGAAATACATACAAGCTTCTGTATCATGCAGACGGCAAGTATGAACGGCCGGGTGGACAGGAAAGTCTGGATGAGACACTTCAGATCGTCTGTGAGCGGCTGATTCATCCGGAGGACAGGGAGGCTTACAGGAACTTCTGGGATCTCGGCACGCTGAAACAGCGTATCCGGTCCGGTGTGCTGATCGGAGAATTCCGGAAAATGCTTCTGGACGGCAATTTCTGCTGGACTGCACAGAAGATTTATGCGCTGAAGACAAACAAACGTGCGGATGATGTTTTCATGTGCTTTATACAGGATATTACGGATCGTAAGGCAAAAGAATCTGCAGGCAGCCGGATGGCGGATTCCGGTATGGACAGGCTGACCGGTCTGTACAAAAAGAGTGTGTTCTGGACTGCGGCAGAAGAATTTCTGGAAGGAGCCCAGAGCGGGACTTACTGTCTGGTTACGATCGATATAGAACATTTCAAACTGTATAATGAATGGTATGGAGATCATGCCGGAGATGTGTTCCTGAAGAACATCGGATATCAGCTGAAAGAAGCAGTGGACGGGGATGGTATGGCGGCCTATATGGGAGAAGACGATTTCTGTATGATTCTTCCGAACAAAAAGGAAGTGCTGCAGCAGATCCAGAACAGGCTGCACGAATTTATTCTCCAGAATCCGAACAATTCCGGCTTCCTTCCGGTTTTTGGTGTATATGAGGTAACGGAGGACTCTGTTCCGGTGAGTACCATGTATGACAGGGCAGTCATTGCCATGAATTCCGTGAAGGGAAATTATACAAACCGTATCGGCTGGTATGATTCTCGTATGAAAGAGAAGCTGGAGAAGAGCCACGTTATGCTCTCCGAGGTACAGAAGGCTCTGGAAAAGGGAGAGATTACTTTCTACCTGCAGCCGAAATGCAGCATGTTAAACGGAAAAATCGTGGGTATGGAAGCTCTGGTGCGCTGGAAACATCCGGAGCGCGGGATGGTGCCGCCGGGAGAATTTATCAGTGTTCTGGAGAAGAACGGATTCATTCCGTCGCTGGATCAGTATATCTGGGACAAAGTGTGTGCACAGCTTCATGACTGGATCAGCAGAGGCATCCGTCCGGTGCCGGTCTCAGTTAATGTATCCCGCATCGATATCTATACGCTGAATGTGGTCGAGGTCTTCACCGGGCTTATCCGGAAATACGGAATTCCGGCACATTTGCTGGAGGTTGAGATTACGGAGACCGCATATGCGGAGGATGCAGATCTGATCACAACGGTGGTGGATGCTCTGAGAGCCAACGGCTTCTGTGTGTCCATGGATGACTTCGGCAGCGGTTCCTCTTCACTGAATATGCTCAAGGACGTGAATGTGGATGTGCTGAAGCTGGATATGAAGTTTCTGGAAATGAAGGAAACGAGTACGCTGAAAGGGATCGGGATCCTCGAGACGGTCGTACAGATGGCTCATCTGCTGGGTCTGCAGCTGATCGCAGAAGGCGCGGAGAATCAGGAGCAGGTAGAATTTCTGCTGAATATGGGATGCGTTTACGGTCAGGGTTACTATTTTTACAGGCCGATGGAGATCGATGCCGCGGAACGGCTCATTACGAATGAGAACAATGTGGATTTTGAAGGCATGCATTGGGAAAAATACTGGGATAAAATAAAAAATGAGAGTGAAAATAAAAAATAGAAAAATAAAAGAAAACGTTGACAAGTCAAAATGAATATAGTATAGTGAACTAAAATTTAACGAGTTAAACCGATGAAGCGGAGATAACGGCAGTTTATGCGCCCACAGAGAGTCCGGGAAGGTGAGAGCCGGATGGAAATGCAGATTGTCAAATGGACCGCTGAGGGCGCAGTCAAAGGCATGTATTTCGGATGCTGAGTATTCTGCGACGTATGGCATACGTCAGTTGCCGGGGATATGTTAGTATCTCAGCGAGAGCACGAGAAGATCGTGAAACAGGGTGGTACCGCGGATTTATTATTTTGTATGATTCGTCCCTGACAGACGTGAAGTCTGTCAGGGACTTTTTTGCGTGTAACAGTGAGCCGGGTGAACCGGGTTATCTGTTTATCCGGCAAGCGTCTGCCCGTTTGCTGCATCCCCTCATGAGAAAGGAGGACCATTATGTATCCATCATTAGAACTTGCAAAAGAGATCGCCGCATCCGGCGATTATCGCAGAATTCCCGTAGGACTGGAGCTTTTTGCAGACCGCTATACACCGATCGAGGTAATGCGTACGCTGCGGGCAGCCAGCAGTCACTGCTACCTGCTGGAGAGTGCGGAGGCACATCAGCAGTGGGGCAGATATACGTTTCTCGGATATGCGCCGACTCTGGAGATCACTGCCAGTGACGGCCAGGTACGTATCCGCCGCGGCGAGGAGATCTGCTCCGGAGGCGGAAACAATACGGCTGAGATTCGAAAGGAATCTCCGCAGAAAGTCATACGGGAAGTCCTGAATGCATATAAAAGTCCGAAGATAGAAGGACTTCCGCCATTTACCGGCGGCCTGGTGGGATATTTCTCCTACGATTATATCTGCTGCAGCGAGCCGTCCCTGAAGTTTGGCGGCGACAATCCGGAGGCATTTCAGGATGTGGATCTGATGCTGTTCGATCAGGTGATCGCTTTTGATAATTACAGGCAGAAAGTGGTGCTGATCTGCGGAGTTGATACGGAAAATCTGGAAACCTCCTATCAGGAAGCACAGCACAGGCTGGCGGAGATGGAACGGCTGCTGAACAGCGGAGTGAAAGCGTATTTTCCGCCGGTTCATCTGGAGGAGGAAATCAGACCGTGTTTCTCCAGGGAACGGTATAAGGAAATGGTGGAACAGGCAAAGCATTACATCCGGGAAGGTGATATCTTCCAGGTGGTCCTCTCCAATCCGATGGAGGCAAAGGCCAACGGAAGTCTGTTCGATACGTACCGCGTGCTAAGAACAACGAATCCGTCCCCGTATATGTTCTATTTCACCAGCGATGACATTGAGCTTGTGGGGGCATCACCGGAGACCCTGGTGAAGGTGCAGGACGGAACAGTGCATACATTTCCGCTGGCCGGTACAAGACCGCGGGGAAAGACTCCTGCGGAGGATCTGGCACTGGAGCAGGAGCTTCTGGCAGATGAAAAAGAGCTGGCTGAACACAACATGCTTGTGGATCTGGGACGCAATGACATTGGAAAAATCAGCAGGATCGGCAGCGTGGCTGTGGAAAAGTATCTTTCCATTGAACGGTTCTCTCATGTAATGCATATCGGTTCCACTGTCACCGGACAGATCCGGGAGGATAAGGATGCGGTGGATGCGATCGATGCGATTCTTCCGGCCGGAACACTTTCAGGAGCACCGAAGCTGAGAGCATGCGAGATCATTGATGAGCTGGAGGGACGAAGAAGAGGTGTGTACGGAGGTGCCATCGGATATCTGGATTTTACAGGCAATCTGGATATGTGTATTGCAATCCGGCTGGCATTCCGTAAGAGCGGCCGGATCACCATTCGGTCTGGTGCAGGAATCGTGGCGGACAGTGTACCGGATAAGGAATTCGAAGAGTGCTGCAATAAGGCGCGGGCGGTAGTGAACGCGGTGATGCAGGCAGCAGAACAGAAAGGATTGTGAGAACGATATGGTTTTGTTGATCGATAACTACGACAGTTTTTCCTATAACCTCTACCAGCTGGCCGGTGCAGTGAGACCGGATATTCAGGTCATCCGGAATGATGCATATACGGTGGAAGAGATTGCGGCAATGCAGCCGGAAGCCATTATTATTTCACCGGGGCCGGGCCGGCCGGAACAGGCTGGTGTCTGCATCGAGGTGATTCAGAAGCTTTCCGGAACAGTTCCGATCCTCGGTGTCTGCCTTGGACATCAGTCTATCTGTCAGGCATTTGGCGCGACAGTCACTTATGCAAAAGAGCTGATGCATGGTAAGCAGTCAGAAATCATTACAGAGCCGGGCAGCAGGCTGTTCCGGGGAATCAGTTATCCCATGAAGGTGGCCCGGTATCATTCCCTGGCTGCTGCGGAGGAGACGCTGCCGGAGGAACTGCAGGTGACAGCCCGCACGGCGGACGGTGAAGTGATGGCGGTGGAGCATCGGGAGATGCCGGTCTATGGAGTACAGTTTCATCCGGAATCGGTAATGACACCGGATGGATTACAGATAATGAAAAATTTTATGGAGGTAATTCAGCATGATTAAAGAGGCGATTATCAAACTTTCGAAAAAAGAAGATCTGACGTATCAGGAAGCGGAGATGGTAATGAATGAGATCATGAGCGGTGAAGCGACACCGGTTCAGATGGCATCGTATCTGACAGCACTGTCCCTGAAGGGGGAAACCATTGACGAGATCACGGCATCTGCATCCGGCATGCGGGCACACTGCATTAAGCTGCTGCACGATATGGATGTGTTGGAAATCGTCGGTACGGGAGGAGACGGCTCCAATTCCTTCAATATCTCAACAACAGCAGCCATGGTAATTGCTTCTGCAGGTGTTCCGGTCGCAAAGCATGGAAACCGTGCCGCATCTTCAAAATCCGGAGCCGCTGATGTTCTGGAGGCCCTTGGTGTGAAGATTACGATCTCTCCGGAGCACAGCGCAGAACTTCTGAAGAAGATCAATATCTGTTTCCTGTTCGCACAGAATTACCATATCGCGATGAAATACGTTGCACCGATCCGGCGGGAACTGGGAATCCGTACGGTATTTAACATCCTCGGTCCTCTTTCAAATCCTGCAGGTGCAAATATGGAGCTGATGGGCGTGTTTGACGAGAGCCTTGTTGAGCCGCTGGCACAGGTTATGATGAAGCTGGGTGTCAGACGCGGAATGGTCGTGTTCGGACAGGATAAGCTGGATGAGATCTCCATGAGTGCACCGACTTCCGTCTGCGAGATTCGCGATGGATGGTTCCAGTCCTACACGCTGACACCGGAACAGTTCGGATACGGGCGCTGTGCGAAGGAGGAACTGCAGGGAGGAACACCACAGGAGAACGCACAGATCACGCTGGCAATCTTAAAAGGTGAGGAGAAAGGTCCCAGGCGCTGTGCGGTATGCCTGAATGCGGGTGCTGCGCTGTATATTACGGGAAAGACAGAAAGTATTGAGCAGGGTGTGAGAATGGCGGAAGCTCTGATCGACAGCGGAGCGGCGCTGAAGTGCCTGCAGGCATTTATTGAGGAAAGCAACCGGGAGTAATGCATTATATACCGTGAGCCGCAGAGAACGGCCGGGAGATTATCCGGAAAACGGAGTTACAAAGAGAAGGCGAGGAAACAGAATATGAATATCCTGGAACAGATTGCAGAGAAAACGAAGGAGCGGATCAGACAGGAAAAGGTGTCTGTGCCGTCTGAGAAAATTCGAAGGGAAGCGGAACTGGTGCATCAGAGGGGAGACAAAAAAGATTTTGCATTTGCGCAGGCTCTGAGAAGCGATGGGATTTCCTTTATCTGTGAAGTGAAGAAAGCTTCTCCGTCCAAAGGCCTGATCGCGCCGGAGTTTCCGTATCTGGAAATTGCGGAGGATTATGAGCGGGCAGGTGCTGCTGCTGTTTCCTGTCTGACCGAACCCTTCTGGTTCCTGGGCAGTGACGCATACCTGCGCGAGATCGCGCAGACAGTGAAGATTCCGGTGCTGCGCAAGGATTTTACGGTGGATGAATATATGATCTATCAGGCAAAAGCCATGGGAGCAGATGCGGTACTGCTGATCTGTGCGATTCTGGACGATGCACAGCTTCAGGCATACGGGCAGCTGGTGCGGGAGCTTGGCCTGTCTGCACTGGTCGAGGCACACACGGAGGAGGAAGTGGAGCGGGCGCTGAAGTCCGGAGCCGGAATTGTGGGTGTGAACAACCGGGATCTGAAGACATTTTGCGTGGATATCAATACAAGCACCCGCCTGCGCAGACTCGTACCGCCGGAGATCCTGTTCGTATCCGAGAGCGGAATCCGCGGAAGAGCGGATATTCAGCAGCTGCGGGAGAACGGAACGGATGCGGTACTGATCGGAGAGACACTGATGCGTACGGCAGATAAAAAGCAGATGCTGGAATCGTGGCAGGTATGACACCGGAAGAAGGAGGCGCGGAGGATGTCAGGTAAGGCAGAAGTAAAGATTAAGATCTGCGGTCTGACCAGACCCGAGGATATCGCATATGTAAATGAGGCACGACCGGATTACTGCGGATTTGTGATCGGAGTACCGAAGAGTCACAGAAACACGACACCTCGGCAGGTACGGGAACTGTCCAGGCGGCTGGAGCCGGAGATCATTCCGGTGGGAGTATTCCGGGATGCGCCTTTTGCAATGGTGAAGGGCCTGCTGGAGGACGGCACGATTCGGGCGGCACAGCTGCACGGTCACGAGGAAGAATCGTATATCCGGGAACTGAAGGCCTGCGGAGATTTTGCAGTGATCCGGGCATTTAATGAAAATACTCTGAATAAAGCCGGAAAAAGCTGTGCAGATCTCATTCTTCTGGATCATGCTGCAGGCGGAACAGGCAGCACATTTGACTGGAGCCTGGCAGCGGAGGTGAATCGACCGTTTTTTCTCGCAGGGGGAATCGGACCGGAGAATCTGAAGGAGGCTTTGCGGACGGTACATCCATGGGGAGTTGATATGAGCAGCAAAGTTGAGACAGACGGAAAGAAAGACCGGCAGAAGATTCTGGAAGCGGTGCGGATCGTACGGGAGTATGGATGAAAACAGTGTGAGGAAAGCAGAAACGTGCGGTAAGAGGCCGAAGAAAACAGAACGGACAGAAAGGACAGAAAGCGTCGGAGGAAAATCAGGCAAAGAAGAAAGGAAAAGGAGGAAACGCGGATGAGCGGCAGATTTGGAATACACGGGGGACAGTACATTCCCGAGACATTGATGAATGCAGTGATCGAACTGGAAAAGGCATATAATTATTATAAGGATGAACCGGAATTCAACCGGGAACTGACAGAGTTGATGAATGAATATGCGGGCAGACCGTCCCGTCTGTATTATGCGAAACGAATGACCGGGGATCTGGGCGGTGCAAAGATCTATCTGAAGAGAGAGGATCTGAATCATACCGGTGCTCATAAGATCAACAACGTTCTGGGCCAGGTGCTGCTGGCAAAAAAAATGGGCAAGACGAGAGTCATCGCTGAGACAGGAGCCGGTCAGCACGGGGTGGCAACTGCCACGGCAGCAGCGCTGATGGGAATGGAATGTGAAGTGTTCATGGGCGAGGAGGATACAAAACGTCAGGCGCTCAATGTGTACCGGATGCGTCTGCTCGGAGCACAGGTGCATCCCGTGACCAGCGGAACAGCCACTCTGAAGGATGCCGTGTCCGAGACTATGCGTGAATGGACGAAGAGAATTGACGATACCCATTATGTGCTCGGTTCTGTGATGGGTCCGCATCCGTTCCCGACCATTGTCCGTGATTTCCAGAGCGTGATTTCAAAAGAAATAAAGGAACAGATTCTTGAGAAGGAAGGATGTCTGCCGGATGCCGTTCTGGCATGTGTGGGCGGCGGTTCCAATGCGATCGGCGCCTTTTATCATTTCATTCCGGATGAGAGTGTGCGGCTCATCGGATGTGAGGCAGCCGGACGCGGCGTGAATACAGCGGAGACAGCTGCGACCATTGCCACCGGCCGACTGGGGATTTTCCATGGCATGAAATCGTATTTCTGTCAGGATGAGTACGGCCAGATCGCACCGGTGTATTCCATTTCAGCCGGTCTGGATTACCCGGGTATCGGACCGGAACATGCCGACCTGTATGACCGGGGACGTGCGGAGTATGTGCCGGTGACAGATGACGAGGCGGTGGAGGCTTTTGAGTATCTGGCGCGGACGGAAGGCATTATTCCTGCGATCGAAAGTGCACATGCAGTGGCACATGCTATGAAACTGGCGCCGACGATGGGCAAGGATCAGATTATCGTGATTACTGTTTCCGGACGGGGTGATAAGGACTGTGCAGCGATTGCACGATACAGAGGGGAGGATATCCATGAATAAGATACAGAAGGCATTTGAGAAAGAAAAAGCATTTATCCCGTTCGTTACGTGCGGCGATCCGTCGCTGGAAGTGACAGAACAGCTGGTATATGAAATGGAAAAGGCAGGTGCAGACCTGATCGAGCTGGGAATACCGTTTTCAGATCCCACAGCGGAGGGACCGGTGATTCAGGGTGCAAATCTGCGTGCTTTAAGCGGAGGAGTGACCACAGACAGGATTTTTGACATGGTGAAAAAGATCCGCAGGAATACACAGATTCCGATGGTGTTCATGACGTATGCGAATGTAGTATTTTCTTATGGTACAGAGCGGTTCGTGAAGACTGCGGCGGAAGCGGGAATGGACGGAATTATCCTGCCGGATGTTCCTTTTGAGGAAAAAGAGGAGTTTGCAGCGGTCTGCAGAGCGTACGGTCTTGCGCTGATCTCTCTGATCGCACCGACTTCCCATGAACGGATCGCACAGATCGCATCCGGGGCGGAAGGGTTTATCTACTGCGTTTCCTCACTGGGTGTGACAGGAGTGCGTTCTGAGATTAAGACGGATATCGGTGAGATGATAAAGCTGGTGCGGGAAAATGCGAAGCTGCCGTGTGCGATCGGTTTCGGAATTTCCACGCCGGAGCAGGCGAAGCAGATGGTACGGTATGCGGACGGTGTAATTGTCGGTTCTGCCATCGTGAAGCTGTGCGAGAAATATGGTGCAGACTGTGTGGCACATGTGGCTGAATACGTAAGGCAGATGAAGCAGGCGGTCATTGACCGATGAGCAGGATTCTTTTTATGCAGGGGAATAAATGGTGACTGACCTGTGGAACCTCCGGTTTCCGGGCAGAACAGAAGAACCGGTGGATATCCGGTCATATGCAGAGGATAAATGTGATGCAGTGAAATATAGACGCGGGAATGGATTAGCAGTTGCCATTCTCGCGTTTACAGGTTAAAATGGGAAAAGATCAAGAAAGAGAACAGAAGGATGGGGAGTAACCTATGATTTTTGACAGTCATGCACATTATGATGCGGATGCATTTGATGTGGACCGGGATGATCTGCTGGCGCAGATGGTTCCGAATAATATAACAGGGATTGTAAATGTCGGTGCATCATGGGACGGTGTGCTGGCAAGTCAGGAGCTGGCGGAGAAGTATCCGTTTATTTATGCGGCAGTCGGAGTGCATCCGGATGAAGTGGGCTGCCTGGACGAGCAGAAGCTTCTGGAGATGTACGAGCTGTGCCGCAGACCGAAGACCGTTGCGGTCGGGGAGATCGGTCTGGATTATTACTGGGACAGAGAAGCACATGAATTTCAGAAACTCTGGTTCGTCAAACAGCTGCAGATGGCAAAGGACACAGGACTTCCGGTAAATATTCACAGCAGAGATGCAGCACAGGACACCTTCGATATCATTAAAACAGAACATGCCGGTACGACGGGCGGTGTGATCCACTGCTTTTCCTCCTCAGCACAGATGGCAATGGAGTATGTGAAGCTTGGATATTTTATTGGAATCGGCGGTGTGGTGACCTTCAAAAATGCGCGCGTCATGAAAGAGGTGGCACAGACCGTACCGCTGGATCGTATTGTTGTGGAGACCGATTGTCCGTATCTTGCACCCACACCAAACCGCGGCAAACGTAATTCTTCCCTGTACTTGCCTCTGGTGGTTGAAGAGATTGCCCGGATCAAAGACATGGATGTGCTGGATGTGGAGGCAGCGCTGTATGAGAATACGCTGCGGGTCTATCCGGGAATACGGGAAGGACGCTAATGCCGGGCCGGATGCAAAGGAATCATGCCGGCTGCGTTATGAAAGAAAACTATTACTACAAATATCAGAATCAGGAGAATCTATGCAGAAACTTTCAAACCCACAGAAAACAATAGAGGTAATCCAGAAACACGGTTTTGATTTTCAGAAAAAGTTCGGACAGAATTTTCTGATCGATCCGCATGTGCTGGATAAGATCATAGCTGCGGCTGATATCACAAAGGACGATTTTGTTCTGGAAATCGGACCGGGTATCGGGACCATGACACAGTATCTGGCAGAGGCGGCCAGAGAAGTGACAGCTGTTGAGATTGACCGGAATCTGATTCCGATCCTGGAGGAGACGCTGGCCGGATATGACAACGTCACTGTTATCAATCAGGATGTATTGAAAACAGATCTGGCGGCTCTTGCACAGGAGAAGAACGGCGGAAAGCCGATCAAGGTAGTTGCAAATCTTCCATATTATATTACGACACCGATCATTATGAATCTGTTCGAAAGCGGGGTGCCGCTCGCGAGCATTACGGTCATGGTACAGAAGGAAGTGGCACTGCGGATGCAGGCAGGTCCTGGTACAAAGGATTACGGTGCGCTGTCACTGGCCGTGCAGTATTATGCGGAGCCGTATATCGCAGCGAATGTACCGCCGAACTGCTTTATTCCGCGTCCGAATGTGGGCAGCGCTGTGATCCGGCTGACACGATATCAGCAACCGCCGGTATCAGTGAAGGACGAGAAGCTGATGTTCGCGCTGATTCGTGCGTCATTCAATCAGCGCCGCAAGACACTGCTGAATGGTTTGAAGAATTCCGCAGAGCTGAATTTCTCAAAGGAAGAGATCCTGGAGGCGCTTGCCGGAGCGGGGCTGCCTGAGAATGTGCGCGGTGAGGCGCTGACGCTTGAGCAGTTTGCAGCGCTGGCGGATCTGTTGGCAGAGTGACGGAGAACCGGAGGATGAATGCAGAACCGGCGGAGAAATACAGAACCGGTGAACGAATTTGTATTGCGGGAAGGAGCGTGTCCGGGATGAGAGAGGAACATTTCTATTTTACATCAAGTGAAGGCAGCGTTCGGATACATGGTGTGCGCTGGATTCCGGAAGGCAGGGTACAGGCTGTTGTACAGCTGGTGCACGGAATGTCGGAGTATATTGAGCGATACCGGGATTTTGCCGGATTCCTGACAGAACATGGAATTGCTGTGACCGGCCACGATCATCTCGGACATGGGGATTCTGTCCATACGAAAGAGGATTACGGATATTTTGCGAAAGAAGACGGAAACCGTATGCTGGTGCGTGACATGCACAAGATCCTCTGTATGACTAAAAAGAAATATCCGGATGTACCGTATGTAATGCTGGGACACAGTATGGGATCGTTTCTTGCGAGACAGTTCCTGTGCTGCTATGGTACGGAGCTGGACGGAGCGGTCATCTGCGGAACCGGATATTATCCGGAAGGAATCATCCGTGCCGGACTGGCTGTCTGTCGGATCGAGGCAGCAGTATTTGGATGGAAATACCGGAGCCGTCTGCTCAACTGGATGATGTTCGGCAGCTTCAATAAACAGTTCGGACCGAATCGTACGGAATCCGACTGGCTGTGCAGAGATGAGGCAGTAGTGGACGCATACGTGGCAGATGAGCGATGCGGTTTTCCGTTTACTCTGAACGGATATTATAATCTGTTTCTTACTTTATACAAGATCGGGCGAAGGGAGTATCTGGACCGGATGCCGAGGGATCTTCCTGTGTTGTTCATAGCCGGAGAGAAGGATCCGGTAGGTGACTGCGGCAAGGGTGTACGTCAGGTGGAGGAGCTCTTTAAAAAGGTCGGTATGCGCAGTGTGGAATGCACGCTGTATCCGGAGAACCGGCACGAGATACTCAATGAGCTGAACCGGCAGGAGGTATATGCGGATGTGCTTGCCTGGATGAAGTCCGGACATCTGGTGCAATGAGAAGGATGCTGTCAGTTCGGAAAATCAGAAAAACAGAGAAACTAGAGGAAAATAAAAGAAATAAAAGGAAAAAGAATGCTCGGAAATTCAGGACGGATTTTCCGGGCATTTAATGATTATGCGGGTGCAGGGATGCGCGGTATAAAACGCAAAGCGGTACCGCTCTGTTTATTAAGCACAAAAAGAGGCGGATTGCTGCAATAGAAAATAAATTTTTACGGACTGCCAATGCGCGGATTAGACCTTGCGGGAAGCGTGAAAAAATTGTATAATATAGGATACTCTTGAAGAGATTATCGTTGTATAGAAAAAAGGAGAACGAAAGACATGAACTTAATCACTGTAAAAGAACTTTACCGCAGCAGCGATGCTTATACAGACAAGCAGATCACCGTAGGCGGTTGGGTGCGCAGCAACCGCGATTCCAAGACCTTCGGTTTTATTGAACTGCACGATGGCACATTTTTCAAGACACTTCAGGTAGTATATTCTGATAAAATGGCGAATTTTGCAGAGACTGCCAAGCTGAATGTCGGCACTGCAGTTATCGTGACCGGTACACTTGTAGCGACACCGGGAGCAAAGCAGCCGTTCGAGATCCAGGCTGACAGTGTAGAGGTGGAGGGAGCATCCACACCGGATTATCCGATGCAGAAGAAACGTCATTCTATGGAGTTCCTCAGAACCGTTCCGCATCTCCGTCCGAGAACCAACACATTCCAGGCAGTATTCCGTGTACGTTCTCTGGCTGCTTATGCGATCCACAAGTTTTTCCAGGATCAGGGGTTTGTATATGTAAATACCCCGCTGATCACAGGAAGTGACTGTGAGGGTGCAGGCGAGATGTTCCAGGTCACAACGATGGATTTTGATAATATTCCGCGCAACGATCAGGGGGCGATCGATTACTCACAGGATTTCTTCGGCAAGATGACTAACCTGACTGTCAGCGGTCAGCTGGATGCAGAATCTTTTGCACAGGCTTTTCGCAATGTGTATACATTTGGCCCGACTTTCCGTGCAGAGAATTCCAATACAGCACGTCATGCTGCCGAGTTCTGGATGATCGAGCCGGAGATCGCGTTTGCTGATCTTGAGGATGATATGGCACTGGCAGAATCCATGATCAAATACGTGATCCGCTACGTGCTGGAGAATGCTCCTGAGGAGATGAACTTCTTTAATTCTTTTGTGGATAAGGGACTTCTTGACCGTCTGAATCACGTAATGAACTCCGAGTTCGGGCGCGTGACTTACACAGAGGCAATCGAGATTCTTGAGAAGAACAATGATAAATTTGAGTACAAGGTATCCTGGGGATGCGATCTGCAGACAGAGCATGAGCGTTATCTGACAGAGCAGATCTTCAAGCGTCCGGTATTTGTTATCAATTATCCGAAGGATATCAAGGCATTTTATATGAAGCTGAACGAGGACGGCAGAACTGTTGCTGCTATGGACTGTCTCGTACCGGGTATCGGAGAGATCATCGGCGGCAGCCAGAGAGAGGATGACTTTGAGAAGCTTGAGGCACGTATCAAGGAACTTGGTATGAAGCCGGAAGATTACACATACTATATGGATCTGCGTAAATACGGTTCCACACGTCATGCAGGCTTCGGACTCGGATTTGAGCGATGCGTAATGTATCTGACCGGTATGTCCAATATCCGTGATGTCATTCCGTATCCGCGTACAGTAGGCAACTGCGAATAATCATCGAAGACTCCGGCAGGATTGCAGAGGAGCACAGATGGATCAGAGCATGCTCAGAATGATGTGCATTCTGCAGAACTGCCGGGGTATTTTTAATCTTGTAATGGAGGAGAGGCGGATGAATAATCGAATACTGGTGCTGGATGATGAGCAGGAAATCGCTGAAGTCATCGCTCTCTACCTGAAAAATGACGGGTATGAGGTGAGTCTGGCATATTCCGGTCGTGAGGCACTTCGCATGATCGAAGAGGAGCCGCCGGATCTGGCGCTGCTCGATGTGATGCTTCCGGATATTGATGGATTCCGGGTATTGCAGAAGATTCGTGAGAAGTACAGATTTCCGGTCATCATGCTGACGGCCAAGACAGAGTATACGGACAAGATCACAGGTCTGACGCTCGGTGCGGACGATTACATTGCGAAGCCGTTCAACCCGTTGGAGCTGGTGGCCAGAGTCAAGGCACAGCTCCGCCGCTATACGAAGTACAATGAGAACAATGTGAAGCAGCAGGAAAATGTCATCGATTTTGCGGGACTTCTGATGAACCGCGATACACATGAATGCACATACAACGAACGTGAGCTTGTGCTGACACCGATTGAATTTGACATCCTCTGGCTGCTGTGCGAGAACCGGGGGAAGGTCATCAGCTCTGAGCAGCTGTTTGAACAGATCTGGAAAGAAAAGTACTTTAAGAACAGTAATAATACGGTGATGGTACATATCCGTCACCTGCGGGAGAAGATGGGGAACGGCCGGCGCAAGAGCGACTTCATCAAGACCGTGTGGGGAGTTGGATATAAAGTTGAAAAATAGTTATAGAAGACTGAAACGAACAATCTTGCTCCGTACTCTGCTGTGGACCGCTCTTGCGGTGGCAGTGGGCTACGGAATTCTGACGTTTCTGGTGGATGGAATTTTCCAGGACAGCTTTGCCAATTTTGTAGTCGGAGTCTTTATGAAACTTGGAATGGAAGCAGGAAACGCGGAAGAATGCTACAGACAGATTTTTACCTATAATAAATCCATGTTTGTGGTCGGCGGCTTCTGCATTCTGTTCCTCTTTTTCTTTTATATTTCCATCGGACGCATGACCAAATATCTGAACGATATCAGCGATGCGCTGGAAAAGATTCTGAGCGGTTCGCCGGAACCGATCGTTCTGGTGCCGGAGCTGGAGCCGATGGCGGAAAAGATGTCTACTCTGAAAATGAAACTGTTGTACAGAGAAAAGCAGGCGGCAGAGAGCGAACAGAAGAAAAATGAACTTGTCGTGTATCTGGCCCATGATCTGAAGACGCCGCTCACATCGGTGACGGCATATCTGACAATGCTGGATGAACATCCTGATATGCCGACGGAGGAGCGTGCAAAGTATACCCATATTGCACTCGAGAAGGCAATCCG
Organism: Candidatus Choladousia sp.; assembly: GCA_045119335.1. Classification (GTDB taxonomy): domain Bacteria; phylum Bacillota; class Clostridia; order Lachnospirales; family Lachnospiraceae; genus Choladousia. The sequence goes on from JBGVDJ010000022.1 coordinate 19,146, forward strand.
GCTGGAGGAACTGATCAACGAGTTCTTTGATATTACCAGATTCAATCTGCAGGACATCGTTCTCGAAAAGGAGGAGCTGAATCTGTCAATCCTTCTGGAACAGCTCGCGGATGAGAGCTATGGTATGCTGAGCGAGAAGAATATGACCTGTGCCGTTGATGTGGAGGAGCATCTGATGATGCGCGGCGATCCGGACAAGCTGGCGCGTGTATTTGATAATCTGCTTCGCAATGCAGCCGCGTACGGGTATGAGGGAACCGAGATCCTGATCCAGGCCAGAGGAGGCGACGGCAGGATTACCATTATTTTTACAAATGAAGGTCCGCAGATTCCACAGAAGAAGCTTGAGATGATCTTTGAGAAATTTTATCGCGTGGATGATGCGCGTTCGAGCAGGACCGGGGGAGCCGGTCTTGGCCTTGCAATAGCAAAACAGATTGTCGAACTGCACGGAGGTGTCATTTCGGCAGTGAGCGACAGCCGGAGTACACGATTTATTGTAAGTATACCGGCACAGATGACCGAGGGGGAAACGCATGGAAAAGAATTATCAGGACAGACAAAGAAACGGTCACTATTATCGAGAAAGCCGCGGTAATTCACAGGGAAACGGCGGATATTACGGAAATGGCCAGAACGGCGGCCGGTATTACGGAGATGGCCAGAATGACGGCCAGTATTACGGGAATGGCCAGAACGGCGGCGGATATGGCAGGAATGATGTTCCGCAGGGAAATCCCGGCGGAGATGACGGCCCGGGCGGCAGGAAGAAGCCAAAAAAGAAAAAGACAGTCGGCGATGTGCTCAGCGGCCTTCTGATGCTGGTGGCACTGGGCGTGTTCCTCTATTCCGGCTATACCCTGTATGGTTTTTATAAGGATTACAAGACCGGAACGGACGAGTACGACAGTCTCGCAATCTATGCTGAAAATGACAAGGCAGATGAGTCGGAAAATCTTGCCGATTACGAGAAGGAAGGGGCAGCGGAACCGGAGACTGCGGTAGTGGAAGAAAACGGAGAACAGAAAAAACTTCCGGTTATGAGCAATCCGGTCGATTTCGCGGAACTGAAGCAGGTAAATGAGGATATCGTCGGCTGGCTCAAGATCCGTGCGCTGGATATTTCCTATCCGATCGTACAGGGCGAGGACAATGACTATTATCTGCACCGGACGTTTGAGAAGGTCGACAATTTCGCCGGCTGTATTTTCATGAATTACAGCAACAAGGATGATTTCACAGATCAGAATACGGTCATTTACGGACACAATATGAAGAACGGCTCCATGTTCGGAACTCTGAAGAAGTTCAAGGAGGAGGAGACGTACGAAAAGAGTGAGTATTTCTGGATCTTTACACCGGATCTGATTTATCAGTACCATATTTTCTCAGCAATGACAGTTAACAAGACAGGCATGACGTACCAGACGTTCTTTATGGATGATGAATTCCAGACCCTGATCGATACTGCATTTGAGAAATCCGTAGTGGACGGTTCAGATATCAAAGTGGATACGGACGACAGAATTGTGACACTGTCCACCTGTACGGGAGATGATTCAACACGTTTTGTCGTAATGGGCAAGCTGGAGCAGATATACGCGGTCCGGGAGTAGTACGGGAATTATGAGGACGAGCGGAACCGGAGAGTAAACAGAATCGAAGAACCGGCGGAATCGAAGGAAATCAGAATCGAAGGACGGGCAGAATCAAGGGACGAGCGGAACCGGAGAATAAGCAGAATCGAAGAACCGGTGGAGTCGAAGGGGATCAGAATCGAAGGATGAGCAGAATCGGAAAGGATGGTGCACCATGAACGATAACAGAATGAAGCTGCAGGAAATAGTGAGCGAGAGCGATAACATTGTATTTTTCGGCGGGGCGGGAGTCTCGACGGAGAGCGGTATTCCAGATTTCAGAAGTGTTGATGGCCTGTATCATCAGAAATATGATTATCCGCCCGAGACGATTTTGAGTCATACATTCTTTGTGCGCAATACGAAAGAATTTTATCGCTTTTACCGGGACAAGATGCTGTGCCTGGATGTGAAGCCGAATGCAGCGCATAGGAAGCTGGCCGAGATGGAAGAGAAAGGCAGGCTGAAGGCTGTTGTCACCCAGAACATTGATGGTCTGCATCAGCTGGCGGGCAGCAAACGCGTGCTGGAGCTGCATGGAAGCGTACACCGGAATTATTGTCAGAAATGTGGTAAGGGATATGATGCTTCCTATATGAAAACGTGTGAGGGAGCAGTTCCGACCTGTGAGTGCGGAGGCATTATCAAACCGGATGTGGTTCTCTATGAAGAGGGGCTGGATCAGCAGACGATACAGGATTCTGTTTATTACATTTCGCATGCGGACGTATTGATCATCGGAGGAACATCACTGGCAGTGTATCCGGCAGCCGGGCTGATCGATTATTTCAGAGGGAAACACCTCATCGTGATCAATAAGGCACCGACGCCGAGAGACCGGCAGGCAGATCTGCTGATTGCAGAGCCGATCGGCGAAGTTCTGGGTGCACTGGAAATATAAGTAAGATGATATGATCAGAAACAGAAGGCGAAGCGGACCGCATGGCGCATCAGAGTTTTCCGGAAGCCGCTTCGGTTTCAGAAGGACGGAGGAGCTGCACCATGGAATATGAAGTGGGAAATATCGTTAAATTGAAAAAAAAGCATCCGTGCGGCAGTCAGGAATGGGAAATCCTGCGTGTGGGAGCCGATTTTCGTCTCAAATGCATGGGATGCGGACATCAGATCATGATTGCCCGGAAACTGGTGGAGAAGAATACAAAGGGGCTTCGGGCGAAAGAGGAAGCGTAGAAGACCGATAAGAAAAATCCTGTAAATCATAGCAATTTCTGCTTGATTTCACGGGATTTTTGTGTTAATATCAAAAATTGTGATATATTGATTTCCTTGCTCCTTTCATAGAAAAGGGGCCAGAGACCACAAGGAGGTGCGAGAAGCATGAATAAGTATGAATTAGCAGTGGTTGTCAGCGCAAAGCTTGAAGACGAAGCCAGAATCGCTACAATCGAAAAGGTAAAAGAGTACATTACGCGTTTCGGCGGTACTGTAACAGAGGTAGATGAGTGGGGAAAGAGAAAGCTCGCTTATGAAATCCAGAAGATGCGTGAAGGATTTTACTACTTCGTTCGTTTTGAATCTGATGCAGCATGCCCGGCAGAAGTTGAGAAACGTGTCCGGATCATGGAGAATGTTATCAGATATTTATGCGTTAGACAGGATGCATAGATAGAAAAGAGGAGATATAATGAATAAAGTCATCTTAATGGGACGTTTGACAAGAGACCCTGAAGTTCGTTATTCCGCAGGGGATAACTCCATGGCAATCGCCAGATATACACTGGCAGTTGACCGCAGATTCCGTCGTGAGGGAAACGACCAGCAGAGTGCTGATTTTATCGGCTGTGTTGCTTTCGGCAGAAGTGCGGAGTTTGCAGAAAAATATCTCCGTCAGGGTACTAAGATCGTAGTGACTGGCCGTATTCAGACGGGCAGCTACACAAACCGGGATGGCCAGAAAGTATATACAACAGACGTGGTTGTAGAAGATCAGGAATTCGCTGAGAGCAAAGGAGCGTCATCTGACAACGGCATGGGCATGATGCGTCAGCCGTCACCGATGGCAGCAGCTCCGATGCCGGCACCGAGCCAGGCATCTGCAGGAGACGGATTCATGAATATTCCGGACGGAATCGACGAAGAGCTTCCGTTCAACTAGGATATCTCGAACGGATCTGACGTGAGAGTTCCGTTCAGTCAGGGATGACCGGTCATACCGGCAGCCGAATAATGCGTAAAAGGAGGAAGAACCAATGGCATTCAATAAAGATAGAGGCGATGCTCCGATGAAGAGAAGAGGCGGCATGCGCAGAAGAAAAAAAGTTTGCGTTTTCTGTGGTAAAGAGAACAACGAGATCGACTACAAGGATGTAAACAAGCTGAAGAGATACGTATCCGAGAGAGGAAAGATCCTTCCGAGAAGAATTACAGGAAACTGCGCAAAGCATCAGAGAGCGCTGACAGTAGCAATCAAGAGAGCTCGTCACGTTGCACTTATGCCGTACGTTCAGGACTAATTTCCCAGTCGTATAATCATGATTAAAGGAAAGCCTTTAAATGCTGAAAAATCCAGCATTTAAGGGCTTTTTTCAATTCTTACAACTTGTTATAGCTTTTTATAATTTCCCGGTAGAATGGTGTAAAAAATGGTGTAATCACCAAAATAAGACCGTATGCAAACAAAACCGATTTTATAAAATATTTCTTTGTTTCCAAATTGCTATCTGATATAATAAAGCCAATATTGCAGAAACAGTTTTCCGGAAAGCTTCATTATAATAAAGAATTTATTCTGAATAAATAAGAAGAATAGGAACGCTTTATGATACCGGGAGCGGTGCAGTTTCCGGCCATAGTACTGCGATTCGGAAATTCGACAGGAGGGAGGACTTTTATGCGTTTTGCGGATATCAAAGATCATAATGGAAATGAAATCGCTGTTTCCAGGATTATTCTCGGTACTGCTCTTTTTGGGGCAGCCATGTCGCGGGAAGAATCCTTTGACATTATGGATACGTATTTTGCTCATGGCGGAAGGGCATTTGACACAGCACGCGTATACAGTGACTGGCTTCCGAACGGGCATAATGCCAGTGAGCGTACGGTTGGAGAATGGATCCGGGCGCGGGACTGCCGCAGCGAAGTGGTACTGATGACCAAGGGAGCACACCCTTCTTTTGCTGACATGCACAAATCACGTCTCAGTCCGGAGGAAATCCGGGCAGATTTCCATGAGAGTCTGCGGATACTTCAGACCGACTATGTGGACGTTTATTTTCTGCACCGCGATGATGAGGCTGTTCCCGTGTCTGTGATCGTGGATACACTGGATGAGTTCGTAAAGACGGGAAAGGCACGCATGCTTGGAGCCTCCAACTGGAGAGCGGAGCGGATTCTTGAAGCAAATGAGTACGCACGTGCGAGCGGAAGGACACCGTTTTCCGTTTCAGAGATCCAGTGGAGTTATGCTGTGTGTACACCGAGAGAGAGTTTTGGAGATGATACGCTGGTATGCATGGATGAGAAGCAGATGGAACTGTATCGCCGGAGCGGTATTCCGGTCTTTGCATTTTCCTCTCAGGCGCACGGTGTATTTTCCTGCGGCTACAAAGAGGATCTGTCCGATCTCGCGGACAAGCATAAATGTTTTTACAGTGAAGAGAATGTGCAGCGTTATCAGGCGCTTCTGAAGAAATGCCGGGAGACGGGGCGTACCCCTTCACAGACTGCACTGGATTATATTACGGAAAATGATGAAGTGAAAGGTTTTGCGATCGTTGGATGTTCGAAGAAGGCGCAGCTTCTGGAGGCGCTGGCAGCGGCAGAATAGATCGCAGATAAATACGGAACAGGGGGATCAGATGGAAAAAACAAAGGAAGGCTTTGATACATCCCAGTATCTTGCGATACTGGAGACCGGAAAGAAATATATGGAACTGATGAACAAGTATCGCTGTGCGATCATGGAAGTGGAGACGAAGCTGAATGTGCTGAATGCTGAATTTTCCCTTCAGTACGACCGCAATCCGTTTGAGTCCATCAAGAGCAGGCTGAAGAGCCCGGCCAGTATTATCAAAAAGCTGCAGAAGAAAGTGCAGATCACGGAGGAAGCCTCTCTGGCAAAAAGTATCGAGGACAATCTGTATGATGTAGCGGGCATACGTGTCATCTGCGCGTTTCAGGAGGATATTTACCGTCTGGCGCAGCTGCTGGTGCAGCAGGATGATATTCGCCTGATCCGCACCAAGGACTATATCAGGAATCCGAAACCGAACGGTTATCGCAGTCTGCATCTGATCATTGAGATACCTGTATTTCTTCAGGGAGGAAAGACACCGGTCAAGGTGGAGGTTCAGTTCCGCACGATCGCGATGGATTTCTGGGCGAGTGTGGATCATAAGCTCCGGTACAAGAAAAACGTTGCGAATGAAGAGGAAATTGTGGAAATGCTCCGTCAATGTGCCACAACGATTGCAGGACTGGATGATGAGATGCAGCGGATCCGCAGCATGATCGAAGCGGATGGGGAAGAAGATCGGACGCAGGTATGCACACCTGCAGAATGAGGCATCCGGGATGCATTGAAAAAGAACTTTAATTAGCGTAGTGTTTATGGTATACTCACAGAGTATCCAAAGGATTGGCAGCCCTGGGCTGTTTTGCAGAAGATACTTTACGTGAAAGAGGTAATTTGGAGAAAAAGATGAAGAAAGACAATAAGGCACAGATAAAGTACAGCGGAAAGCTGATGAGACATAAGTACTGGTGTGTAATGATGACACTCCTTCTCCTGGTACTTACGGCGGTGGTACTGTATCTGGATACGCTGGCAGGCTGTATTGTCGGCGGATTTACGGCGGTGGTTTACCTGACTTTGCTGGGACTTGAGCTGTATTACAGACCGAAGGTTCTTCAGGAACTTCTGGATTTTGCCCACAAGTACAGCGGTATTGAGAAGGAAATGCTCAGAGAGTTCGTGATTCCGTACGGAATTGTACAGCCGGACGGGAAGATGCTCTGGATGAACAGTATGATGTCTGCGCTCACCGGAAAGGGTGAGAGCTATCATAAAAACATCAATTCCGTATTTCCGCAGATCAATTCCGCACATTTCCCGCTTGGTTCAGAGGAACGCAATGTGGAAATCGAGCATGAAGGGAAAAAATATCGTGTGAGTATGCGCAGGATCATGCTGGATGAGATGATCGATGATCTGGACGGTGTGGAAAAGAGTGCAGATGAGAGCTATGTGATTGGAATCCATTTCTTTGATATTACGGAGCTTTCCCAGCTGAAGCAGGAAAATTATGAACAGAAGGCCGTAGTCGGTCTGCTTTATATGGATAATTATGACGAGGCAATGGAGAGTGTGGAGGATATCCGCCGTTCCATGCTGGATGCGCTCGTTGACCGGCGGATCACGAAATACGTTACTTCCATGGGCGGTCTGATCAAAAAAATGGAGAAGGACAAATATCTTGTTGTGGTGAACCGCAGGGGACTTGCCATGATGGAGGACGATCGTTTTTCTGTTCTCGAGGATGTCAAGACAGTCAATATCGGTAATTCGATCGGTGTGACGATCAGTATCGGTATCGGAACGGACAGCGGAGATTATGCGCAGAACTATGATTCGGCGCGTGTTGCGATCGAGATGGCTCTGGCGCGCGGCGGCGATCAGGCGGTGGTCAGAGAACACGATAAGATGGCATTCTATGGCGGTAAGACACAGCGTGCGGAGAAAAACACCCGTGTGCGTGCCCGTGTGAAGGCACAGGCGCTGCGTGAACTGATCGTTTCACGCGACCGTGTCATCGTAATGGGACATAAGATTACAGATATCGATTCCCTCGGTGCAAGTGTGGGTGTCTGCCGTGCGGCAATGCAGGCGGGCAAGCCGGCGCATATCGTTCTGGGAGATATCAACAGCGGAATCCGGCCCTGGGTAAATATGCTCAGGGAGAGCGGGGAATACCCGGAGGATCTGTTCCTTACACATGAGAAAGCGATTGAACTGACGAACTACAAAACAGTAGTGGTGGTAGTGGATACGAACCGTCCGAGCCTGACAGAGTGCGAGGAGATACTGTACCTGACGAAGACGATCGTCGTAGTGGATCATCACCGTCAGGCAACGGAGAAGATCGAGAATGCGGCGCTGTCTTATATTGAACCGTCCGCATCCTCCGCGTGCGAGATGATTTCAGAGATTCTGCAGTATTACGATGACGGTATCCGCGTGAAGGCGCTGGAGGCTGACTGTATTTATGCGGGAATCATCATAGATACCAACAACTTCGTTGCAAAAACGGGAATGCGTACATTCGAGGCGGCTGCGTTCCTGCGCCGATGCGGTGCCGATGTGACCCGTGTGCGCAAGGCATTTCGTGAGGATATGGAAACATATAAGGCAAGAGCGGAGGCTGTGCGTCACGCAGAGACATTTATGAACTGCTTCGCGATCAGTGTATGTCCGAGCGAAGGTCTGGAGAATCCGACGGTGGTCGGGGCACAGGCGGCCAATGAGCTGCTGAATATTGTCGGTGTGAAGGCATCCTTTGTACTGACAGAGTTCAACAACAGAATTTATATCAGTGCACGTGCGATCGATGAGATCAATGTGCAGATCATTATGGAACGGCTGGGCGGCGGAGGTCATATGAATATTGCCGGAGCACAGCTTGAGGGTGTCGATGCAGATGCCGCCCGTGTGAAGCTGAAGGAAGTACTGACAACAATGACAAAAGAAGGGGCAATCTAGTGTGGGACAGCGGATCAGGCGGTTTCACGCGAAGAAACGGAGGCTAATATGAAGGTTATTTTATTACAGGATGTAAAGGCTCTCGGAAAAAAGGGAGATGTGGTAGAGGTAAGCGAAGGATATGCAAGAAACATGCTGCTTAAAAAGGGACTTGGCAAGGAAGCGACCGGTCAGAACATGAATGATCTGAAGCTTCAGAAGGCCAATGCTGAGAAGGTGGCAAAAGAGACGCTTGAGGCAGCTCAGGCTCTTGGTAAGGAGATGGAAGGAAAGACCGTAAAGATCGGTGTCAAGGTCGGTGAGGGCGGACGCGTATTCGGTTCTGTTTCCACCAAGGAAATTGCAGAAGAGATGAAAAAGCAGCTCGGATACGATGTGGACAAGAAGAAGATCCTGCTGGACAGTCCGATCAAGGCGCTGGGAGTGACGAACGTGGGCATCAAGCTGCACACGAAAGTAACAGCAGAAGTCAAAGTTCACGTAGTGGAGCTGTAAGAAAAATCAGGTAATTGCCGGAAGAAAGACCCTGGAGTATCTGCGGTGAATGCCCGCTTCGGCAGGTGCGGATGCTCCGGGGTTGCAGAATTTCAGGGAGAAAGAAAGGAGGAACGTTGTGGAGGAAGCGTTATTAAAACGTGTCATGCCGCACAGTGTTGAGGCGGAGCAGTCTGTGATCGGTGCCATGATCATGGATCGGGATGCGGTGACCGTTGCTTCGGAAATGCTGACTGTGGATGATTTTTATCAAAAACAGTACGGAATCCTGTTCGAGGCCATGACGGAGCTGTACAGTGAGAATAAGCCCATAGACCTGATCACGCTTCAGAACCGGCTGAAGGAGAAGGATGTTCCGCCGGAGATCAGCAGTCTGGAGTTTGTCCGGGATATGATCACGACAGTTCCCACATCAGCGAATGTGAAATACTATGCGGAGATCGTTTCTGAAAAGGCAATGCTCCGCCGCCTGATCAAAGTAAATGAAGAGATTGCCTCAGCATGTTATGCGGGCAAGGACCGGGTGGAAGATATTATGGAGGATACGGAGAAGAAAATTTTCCAGGTCCTTCAGAGAAAGTCGAATGATGAGTTTGTTCCGATCAAGGAAGTCGTGCTGAATGCGTTGGACAAGATCGAAGCGGCCAGCCGATCCAAAGGAAGTGTCACAGGCCTTGCGACCGGATTCATAGATCTGGATTACAAGACGTCCGGATTCCAGCCGTCGGATCTGATTCTGATCGCGGCGCGTCCTTCCATGGGAAAGACGGCATTCGTATTGAACATTGCCGAATATATGGCGCTGCGCAGCAATCTGACCGTAGCCATTTTCAGTCTCGAGATGTCAAAGGAGCAGCTCGTGAACCGTATGTTTGCGTTGGAGTCGCGTGTGGATTCCCAGCTGCTGCGTACCGGTAATCTGAGCGATAATGACTGGGCCAGTCTGATTGAAGCAGCCGGAACGATTGGCCGCTCCAATCTGATCATTGATGATACGCCGGGTATCTCCGTTGCGGAGCTTCGAAGCAAATGCAGAAAGTTCAAGCTGGAACACAACCTCGGTGTTATCATGATCGACTACCTTCAGCTGATGCAGGGCAGCCGCAAGTCCGAGTCGAGACAGCAGGAAATTTCCGAGATTTCCCGTTCTCTGAAGGAGATCGCCCGTGAGCTGCAGGTTCCGGTCATTGCACTGTCTCAGCTGTCGCGAGCTGTAGAGCAGCGCCCGGATCATCGCCCGATGCTCTCTGACCTGCGAGAGTCAGGTGCGATCGAGCAGGATGCCGACGTAGTTATGTTCCTGTATCGTGACGATTACTACAATCATGATACAGAGAAAAAGGACGTGGCGGAAGTTATCATTGCAAAACAGAGAAACGGCCCCATCGGTACGGTGGAGCTGGCATGGCTGCCGCGGTTCACAAAGTTTGCAAATATGAAAAAGTAGTCTGAAAGAGACTGCAGGTTCCTCTTTTTTCAGTTCTAAGCTGAAAATTTCCTTCATAAAATATAAGTGGATATGTTTGCAGAAATGCAAAAGCAATATTATACACAGGGTGCATCATCACTATTTATTCCGGAGAAAGGGATGGAGATTAATATGGAGGAAAAAGAATATTCCGTATCGGAGGCAGTGCGGCTGACCGGCGTTCCGTCGCATGTCCTGCGTTACTGGGAGGAGGAACTGCAGATTTCAATACGAAGGACAAGTCAGGGACATCGGATCTACAGCGGAGAGAATCTGGAGCTGTTCCGACAGGTGAAGGAGCTGAAGGATAAGGGAATTCAGCTCAAGGCAATCCGCGTTCTGCTGGATGAAACCGAAGAGCGGGACGAGGAACTGGCGGGGCAGATCCGGGAAATTGCGCAGTCAGGGAAGGAAGAGACAGAGGGCAATGCCGGAACCGGAAAAACGGCAGATAATTCCGGAATGGAAGAGCGGCAGGAATGCGCAGGGATGAAGTCTGCGGCAGAAAGCAGTGGAACAGATGCGTCTTCGGAACACAGCAAAACGGTGAGAAAATCTGCGGCAGGAAGCAGTGGAACAGATGTGTCTTCGGAACACAGCAAAACGGTGAGGAAATCTGCGGCAGGAAGCAGTGGAACAGATGCGTCTTCGGAATACAGCGAAATGGGGATGGAATCAGAGGAAGAAGAGAACGGTACTGAAAATTTTGAAAATCCGGGATGGAATCAACAGGACGCAGCACAGGAACTGGCCTGTGAAATTGTACTTCCGGAGGAACGGCCGGATAATCTGAAGCAGTTTGAAGCAATTCTGAAACGCATGATGGAGGAAGTCGTTGCAGAACAGAATGAGAAGCTGGAACAGGCAATCGCTGCAATGATCCGGGAGGAGATTGAGGATTTGTACGTTCAGTACTATCAGTCCACCATGCAGGAGGCGGCAGCGTCCAGGCAGGAGAAGAACCGGCGGGGAGGTCTGCTGGAATGGCTCCGTCAGCTTGGAAGGAGAAATGAGTAGGACCGGGGAGTTTCTGTTTCATAAAAAAGAGCGAAAAAAGACTGCAGTATCAGAGAAATCCGATTCTGCAGTCTTTTACATTCATCTGTTCGGGAATGATGATCATTCCTCTGTGACGAAATTATTCAGCTACGATTGCACTTGTCGGGCAAGCAGCTTCACATGTACCGCAATCCAGACATGCGTCTGCATCGATTACGTACTTTCCATCGCCTTCAGAAATAGCGTCTGCCGGGCACTCACCTGCGCATGTTCCGCAAGCTACACACTCATCAGTAATTACGTATGCCATAATAGTATCCTCCTTTATAAAATACAATAGGGCTCTCCACCGAACCTTTGTCTTATTTTAATACAAAACCATTGAATGCACAAGCACAAATCATTTTTTTGTTGTGTATTTCTGTGGAAACACAGGAAAAAAAACTGTAAATCCGATTTTACGGGCGGGACGATGCCTTGCATAATGGGGCGAAACGTATTATAATGTACGGAGATTAAACAAAGGAGGGTATACCTGATGGCAGTTAAGATTACAAAGGACATGACAATCGGTGAAATTCTTCACCTGAATCAGAACCTTGCCGGAGTTCTGATGGCAGGCGGTATGCATTGTGTCGGATGTCCGTCTTCTCAGATGGAAACGCTGGAAGAGGCAGCAATGGTTCACGGCATTGACCTGGATCTGCTTCTGACAAGACTGAATGCATTTCTGGAAGCACTGGAGAAATAAAAACTGATATAAATAAAGCTGCGGTGGCCTGCATTGGATGTTGAGTCTGATGCAGGCCGTTTTTGTCATTTGGAATAAGCTGGGAAAGAAATGTCCGGAGCTTTTTACTTTTTGATATGCTCCTTTTGGAGCAGATTGTTGAAATAGTAAAAGCAGTTTGCTCAGACAGAAACTTTTGGAATTTTAAAGCTTGAAGAACGTTCCCAACAGATTTCGTCCCAGTGATGCCCCCACATTACCGCCCAGTTTCTTTCCGAAGCTTCCGCCGATGGACTTTCCGAGAGAATTGCCGAGCTCACGGCCGATGGTTCCTGCGGCAGAGGAGGCGACGTTTTTCACACCGGAGCGGATTGCTTTCTCTCGTTTTTCCGCTTCACGCTGCTGTTCTTTTGCCAGTCGTTCCGCTTCGCGCTGTCTTTCTTTTTGAAGTTTTGCGGCTTCCTTCGCCTGTTCTTTTTCAAGCTGTGCAGCTTCCCTTGCCTGCGCTTTTTCCAGGGCGACAGCTGCTTCACGCTGCTGTTCGGCTGCAAGATTCTGCTGGCTTTTTCTTTGAAGAAATTCGTACGCAGAATCACGGTCTTCCATATTCTGATATTTCAGAGTCAGATTGTTTACGAGGATTTCCTGCTTTCGGTCAGCGTCGGAAATCGGTCCCATCAGGCTCTGAGGAGGGAGAATCCGGCAGCGCTGTACAATGCCCGGGATACCTTTTGCATCAAGCACCGATACGAGTGCTTCCCCGGTTCCGAGCTGCGTCAGAACCTCGCGCGTGTCAAAGGCGGGGTTGGTTCGGAATGAATTTGCTGCGGATCGGATTGCCTTTTCTTCTGCCGGTGTATATGCGCGCAGCGCGTGCTGAATTTTGTTGCCGAGCTGGCTCAGCACACCGTCCGGAATATCCTTCGGATTCTGAGTGATAAAGTAAATGCCTACACCCTTGGAACGGATCAGCTTAACGACCTGTTCAATTTTCTGTTGAAGTGCTTTGGAAATATCATTGAACAGCAGGTGAGCTTCGTCGAAAAAGAAGACCATGCGGGGTCTTGGCTGATCACCGATTTCCGGCAGTGTTTCGAACAGCTCTGAGAGCATCCAGAGCAGGAAAGTGGCATACATGGTTCCGCTGGTGACGAGTGTACGGCAGTCAAGTATGTTGATGGTTCCGCTGCCATTTGCGCCTGTGGTGAACCAGTCTGCTATATTCAGCGCGGGTTCTGTGAAGAACTGCTCGCCTCCGGCTGCCTCCAGGGCAACAACATTGCGAAGAATGGCTCCAATACTCTGTCTGGCAATGTTGCCATATTCTGCAGTCAGTTCTTTGTTATTTTCCCCGACATACTGCAGCATGGCCTTAAGATCTTTTGTATCAATGAGAAGAAGATCCTGATCATCCGCGATTTTGAAGATGACAGTCAGAAGGTCAGTCTGTGTGTTATTAAGATCCATGAGCCTGGAGAGAAGAACCGGGCCCATTTCAGAAATCGTTGTGCGAAGCGGAATACCGGTCTTACCGAAGATATCCCAGAATGCAGTGGGGTATTGCTGATAAGTGAATCCGCAGTCATTCAGTCCGAAAGCAGTTATACGCTCCTGCATATCGGTGCTGTCCTGCCCCGGCCGGCACATGCCGGCCAGATCACCTTTGACATCAGCGAGGAAGACTGGCACTCCTGCATCACTGAAGGATTCTGTGAGCACTTTGAGTGTGATGGTTTTTCCTGTGCCGGTTGCTCCGGCAATCAGTCCATGCCGGTTTGCCATTTCGGGCAGAATGCAGATCTTCTCGTCATCTGCGCTGCCGATCCAGATTTTGCCGTCGTAATACATAGTAATTATCATTCCTTTCTCAGGTACAGAGCTGCCTGCTTCTTTGAAACTTTTGCATCCGCAGCAGGAACAGCCTGTTCCACATTACTTTACTGTACATCAGCCAGGTACCTGTATCTGTACAAACAGGTGCGCTGCCACATTTCCTGACTCATTGTTTTACATGAAATAAACCTGATTTTATTATAGCGAATGCAGGGGAATGGAGCAAGCAGAGAAGGAAAAACGACAGGTACAAAAAGGTTGACGGTGGCAGAATACATGCTATTATTAAAACAAATATCTGCAAACGGCAGTAAAAATGAGTTTGGAAATGGAGCGGACAAATGAATTTTGACGAAGTAAAAAAACTGATGGATCGTTCAGTAGAGAATGATCACGTTCCGTGTTCGGATATCGTGATAACACATGAGGGAAAGACTGTGTTCCGGTATATGAACGGGACGAGAGACGATGAAAAGAAACTTCCGGTCAGAGGAGATGAACTGTATTTCCTCTATTCAGCATCGAAGCCGATTACATGCACGGCTGCACTGCAGCTGTATGAGAAAGGAAAAATCCGGCTGGAAGACAGGGTGGCAGACTATATTCCGGAGTTCGGGAACATGATGGTAAAAACGGAAAACGGTGTGCGAAAGGCGGAGAAAGCAATCACATTAAAGAATCTTTTCACCATGACATCCGGTCTTAATTATGATCTGGCAAGTCCGGGGATTCTCGGGCAGATTCAGGAGAAGCCAGATTCCTCCACGCTGGAGATGGTGAGAAGCATGACAGGTGATCCGCTGGACTTTGAACCGGGCGAGCATTACCAGTACAGTCTCAGTCACGATGTGCTGGCAGCTGTCGTGGAAGTGGTGGCGGATATGCCGTTCGGAGATTACCTTCAGAAACATATTTTTGATGTGTGTGAGATGAATCGGACCGGATTTGTACTGAATGAAGAAATCAGGAAAAATATGTGCAGTCAATATACCTTTGACTGGGAGGAGCAGACCGCGAAGCTGATAGAAAAGGAAAATCAGTATATCCTGACTCCGGCTTACCAGAGCGGAGGGGCCGGTCTGATTTCCTGCGTGGATGATTATATTAAATTTGCGACAGCTATGGCAAACGATGAGCGTCTGCTGAAGGCGGAGACGCGCGATCTGATGCGTGCGGATCACCTTTCCGGTCAGGCATATCTGGATTTCCAGAATTCAAAACCCGGGTATTCCTACGGACTCGGTGTGCGGACGGATGCAGCGGGAAACTTTGCGGCTAAAGGAGAATTTGGATGGGATGGAGCTGCAGGAGCGTATACGCTGATAGATCCGGATAATCGCATTGCTGTCTTTTATGCAACACATATTCATTGTTATGGAGATTATCTTTATGACAGGTTCCATCCGGCAATTCGGGATGCAATCTATCGGGGGATTTCAGGATGATCATGTGTTTCGGAATGCTATGAGATCTAAACCAGGGTGACTGTATCTATAGAGAATTTTTGCTTGTTCAGATACTTTTTCAACTCATTTTGGGGTGATGAATCTCCGAAATTGAGCAAAAAAGTATCTATGAGAAAGAATTGCACTTACGGATACTGTTTTTTGCTGATTCTGGTATCTATGGAACAGGTTTTTCTGTATGGATACTTTTCAGATTGTAAAATGGACCCTATAGAATGGATATCTTGAAAATCATTTTATACTCAAAAGTGCTGGCAAGAATTTTCCCTTGAAAAGAGAATCTGTGCAGGAAGTTTTTTGATATAGATATTAATGTTCATAAGTTCATCTGAATATTGAACTGGTTCATGTTTCGGCCGGGCGCGTTTGCGCCCGGTTTTCTGCATTATGCCTGTAACATGTGCAAGCCTGTGAATGGTTTGCGCCCGGTTTTCTGCGTCATGCCTGTAACGTCAAAGCAGTGACTGTCATGCGGAGAATATTATAAACAGTCATGCAAAGACCGGACTTTTTTGCATATTGAGAACGGAACTGCCGGGTGGTTTTGAAAGTGGGGGACTCAGAAAGCTCCGGAAGATGTTCAGAAAATGAGATATTCTTTTTGATTAAGAAGCACAGGCATTCTGGTTCTGGTGTTCGGATGATTTCGAATTAAATTCAACATTCCAGTGTATTCTAGTTTCGGATTATTCCTCAGGCATTTTTTAATCACAAAAAGAACATTTGTTTGAAAAACTGCTTGATTTCGTAATTAGATGTGATATAATAACAGAACAAATGTTCGACATGAGGCTTGAGATTTTCATCTGATAAGATGAAAAGGATATTTCCTATTGGAACGTTGAAATATTAGAATGCTGAAGTGGAAAATACGACTGTGAAAGGACATGGCTCATGAGGATTGCGAAGGAAATGGATTTGTATCAGAAACTGAATATTCTGACGGATGCAGCGAAATATGATGTGGCATGCACTTCCAGCGGGGTAGAACGGAGGGGGAGTGGTCACGGCATGGGAAACTGTACGGCAGCAGGTATCTGCCACAGTTTTTCAGCTGATGGCCGTTGTATTTCCCTGTTGAAGATCCTGTTCACGAATGAGTGTGTGTTTGACTGTAAATACTGCATCAATCGTGCTTCCAATGATGTGGAGCGTGCATCATTCACACCGGATGAGGTCTGCAGACTGACTATAGAATTTTATCGGCGCAATTATATAGAAGGATTATTTTTGAGCTCCGGTGTCCTGAAAACACCGGCATATACGATGGAGCTGCTGTATCAGACGCTGTACAAGCTGCGTACGGAGTATCATTTTGAGGGATATATTCATGTAAAAGCGATTCCGGGAGCACCGCAGGATCTGATTACGAAGACGGGTTATCTGGCTGACCGTATGAGCGTGAATCTGGAGCTTCCGACAGCTGAGAGTCTGCGCAGGCTGGCTCCGCACAAGACTCGGAAGCGTATTCTGGAGCCTATGCGTCAGGTACAGCTGCAGCGCCAGGAGAATAAGAATGAACTGGTTGTTTTCAAAAATGCACCGCAGTTCGTACCGGGGGGTCAGAGCACACAGATGATCATCGGGGCGACACCGGAAAATGACTATCAGATTTTGGCGGTGGCGGAGTCTCTTTATCAGAAGTTTGAACTGAAACGTGTTTTTTACTCTGCATTTGTTCAGGTGAATCAGGATGCCATGCTGCCGTCACTTCCGGGAGGCCCGCCTCTTCTGCGGGAACATCGCCTGTATCAGGCGGACTGGCTGCTGCGTTTTTATGGCTTTGGCGCACAGGAGCTGCTCAGTGAGAGTCATCCTAATTTTAATGTATTTCTGGACCCGAAATGTGACTGGGCGCTGTCACATCTGGAACAGTTTCCGGTGGAGGTCAGCAAAGCGGATTATTATACGCTGCTGCGTGTGCCGGGAATCGGACCGAAGTCAGCCCAGCGGATTCTGAAGGTGCGCAGAACCGGAAGCCTGGATTATACATCCCTTCGGAAGGCAGGCGTGGTTCTGAAACGGGCTGTTTATTTTATTACCTGTAACGGGAAGCAGATGTACCCGTTGAAGATAGAGGAGGATTTTATTTTGCGCAATCTCTTGCAGAGTACAGACTGGAGACCGGCGGAGACCTTGACTTACAGGCAGCTGTCTCTGTTTGATGACGGACAGATTCTGGGAGATGTTCCGAAGCCTCTGTTACAGGCGGGAGTATAGTACAGGATTGGGGGTATAGAGAGAAGATGATACTGTTTCAGTGTGAAGACAATGTAGACGGAATATTTACGGCAGTGTATGATGCATGGGCCAGCAGACTTGGTCACAGTAATGTGGGGATCCGTGTGCAGTCGCAGATGGATCTGGAACTTTTTGCGGAATACCGGTCGGTGGAGACTGATGCAGAAAAAGCGGAAAAAGTGGCCCGTTCCATTCGCAAAAAGATGGGAGAGGATGCGTACCAGACAATTTATCAGGCTGCACTTTCAAGGTATGCGGAAAAGACGGATTGTATTTATCGCGTTGTTGTACGCGGAATGTCCGCGTCCGTGGCAGCCTGTGAAGCCAGGAAAGTGATCTGGAACCTGCAGGATGCTGATGTATGCCGACTTTTTGAATTGTCACGAAGAACCGGGTCGGAGACCCATCGATATATACAGTTTGTGCGCTTCAGGGAGCTGGAGAGCGGTGTGATGTTTTCGGAGATACAGCCGGAAAATTATGTCCTGCCGCTGATCGGCGATCACTTTGCAGACCGCTTTCCCAATGGAAATTTTATGATTTATGACAACACGCATAATGACTGCCTGATTCATGGCGGATCCAGGCCGTGGTTCATTCTCCGGGATACACAGCCGGATCCGGCAGTGAAGGATTGTCTGACCGATAAAGAGGCAGAGATGCAGCGGCTGTGGAGAGGATTCTGTGACAGCATTGCGATTGAGGCACGAAGAAATCAGCGGCTGCAGATGCAGTTCTGGCCATTGAAGTTCCGGAAATGGATGACGGAAGGACAGATGGAAGATCCGACGGAAGAAGCAGGGTGACTGGAAATAGAACAGGATAAAACAAAAGTTGAAATTCGGTTTTAACAGAATGGAACATCTTCTGTATCTGAAAGGTGATCTGTGTTATGATAGAGTGCAGGTAGACTGTGGGGAAGAAGCAGGCGGCAGCATATTTTTACCGCGCATCCGCAGGACAATGACATGTTGCTTCATAAGTAAGTGGAGCAGAAGGCAGGACAGATATGGAAGAAGGAAAGAGTATCCGGATATCGATTCGGAATCTCGTTGAATTTATACTTCGCTCCGGGGATATCGACAGTCGCCATGCAGGCCCCATGGACCGGGATGCCATGCAGGAGGGCAGCCGTATCCACCGGAAGATACAGGGCAGGATGGGAAGCAACTATCAGGCCGAGGTACCTCTGGCAGTCGAGATAGCAGGTGAAGGATATACGCTCAAAGTAGAAGGACGTGCGGATGGCATTTTCCGGGAGAAGGAAGAGAATGACAGCAGAATGCGGGGAATTATCTGGCTGGACGCAGATGAGGCAGACGGAAGGAGTGCAGTTTCTCCGCTGGAGCGGATGATGCAGGAATACGGGAATCCGGAAAATGATAATCAGATAACACTGCAGTTGAGTGACGGCGAGGGTGGGCAGAAAGTACCGGAGTCAGGTGCCAAGGCAGGCAATCAGGCAGCATCGGAGTCAGGGACCGTCGTGGACAATCAGATCATGTTGCAGCCGGGGAATTGCGAAGATAATCAGATCATGCTGCAGCCAGGTATTGACGGAGGCGATCAGATAGAACTGGATCAGGACAATGCGGCAGCTGAACGGAAATTTCCGGGTTCAGATAGTGCAATGGATATTTTAGCCACGCAGCCGACAGATCGTGGAACAGAGTCCCGGAAGACAGAGGCGGATGGAGCGTTGGCGGAGACAGATCATGTTTCGCTGGACAAAGTATATATTGATGAGATAAAAGGCATGTACCGGGATGTCACGACACTGGAAGAACCATATTCGCTTCATATTGCGCAGGCAAAGTGTTACGCTTATATTTACGGAAGTCAGAAGAATCTTTCACATATCGGTGTGCAGATGACATACTGCAGTCTGGAGACAGAAGAGGTGCGGCGATTCCGGAAACGCTATACGATGGAAGAGCTGAAAGTCTGGTTTGACGATCTGATCCGGAAGTACCAGAAATGGGCGGAGTATCAGTTTGCATGGAAGGAGACACGTCAGGCATCGATTCAGGGACTGCCGTTCCCGTTTGCATGGCGCTCCGGGCAGAAGGATGTGGCGGGAGGTGTTTATCGGACCATATTAAGACGTAAGAAGCTGTTTATTCAGGCACCTACCGGAACAGGCAAGACCCTCTCTACAGTCTATCCGGCTGTAAAGGCAGTGGGGGAGAATCTGGCTGACCGCATTTTTTATTCTACCGCGAAAACAATTACGCGCACGGTTGCAGAGGAGGCATTTGAAATTCTGCGCAGGACCGGACTGCAGATGAAGACAGTGACTCTGACTGCAAAAGAAAAAATCTGTTTTCTGGAGGAAACGGAGTGTAATCCTGATGCCTGTCCATATGCGAAGGGGCATTATGACCGCATCAATGATGCGGTGTTTGATCTGATCACCTGCGGAGAGCAGCAGTTCAACCGGCAGACCATAGAAGCGCAGGCCCGGAAATGGCAGGTCTGTCCTTTTGAGTTCGGACTTGATGTTTCATTATGGGCGGATGCAGTGATCTGCGATTACAATTACATTTTTGATCCGCGGGCGAAATTGAAACGATTCTTTGGAGAGGGTGTGAAAGGGGATTATCTGTTTTTGATTGATGAGGCGCATAATCTGGTGGAACGCGGCAGAGAAATGTTTTCCGCTTCATTATATAAAGAAGATTTCCTGGAGCTGAAAAAGGAAATTCGCCCGTACAGCCAGAAAATGGCACGTGCACTGAGTCGCTGCAATAACTGGATGCTGGAGCGAAAACGGGAGTGCGATGGTGTGAAAGTCTGGCCGGATGCTGGAATGCTTCCGGTGTATCTGACCAATCTCTGCGGCATTATGGAGGACTTTCTGGAAGAGTCCAGAAACATGCAGATAAATGAGAAGGTGATGGAGCTGTATTTCCAGGCGAGACGTTTTCTGGATACCAGTGACCAGCTCAATGAGAACTATGTGGTGTATACAGAACTCTGCGAGGATGCCAGGTTCATGATAAAACTTTTTTGTGTGGATATTTCAGAGAATCTGCAGGCATGTCTTGATAAGGGGAGGAGTACAATTTATTTTTCAGCAACATTTCTGCCAATTCATTATTATAAAAGTCTGCTGAGTACGCTTGAGGATGACTACGCTATCTATGCGGAACCGACTTTTGATCCCATGCGCCGGCAAGTGCTGATCGGGACGGATACGAGCAGTCGTTACACGAACCGAAGCGAGCGTGAGTACCGGAAGATGGCGGAATATGTTCTGGAAATGATAAGGGCCAGGCGAGGCAACTATATGATATTCTTTTCCTCCTATCGAATGATGGAGGAGGTAGCGCATCAGTTTGAACAGCTGTGTGAAGTGCAGGGGGAGAGTGTGACGCTGCTCTGTCAGGAAACCGGCATGTCCGAACAGGAGAGAGAAGCTTTTCTGCAGCAGTTCGAGGAGGTTCACAGAAATGGACTTGCAGGGTTCTGCGTAATGGGAGGGATTTTCGGAGAAGGAATAGATCTTCGTAATGATCGTCTGATCGGTGCAGTCATTGTGGGTACCGGACTGCCGCAGGTCTGCAATGAACGGGAAATTCTGAAAGATTTTTATGATAAACGGGGCGAGGACGGATTCTTCTATGCGTATCTCTGCCCGGGCATGAATAAAGTGCTGCAGTCGGCCGGAAGGGTAATCCGTACGGAGGAGGATAAAGGAATCATTCTCCTTTTGGATGAGCGGTTTGCGTCCCTGCGTTACCGGAAAATGTTTCCGGCGGAATGGAAGCGGCTTGATTACTGCAGTTTGAAGAGTGTTCAGGCTAAGGCGGATCTGTTCTGGAACAGTACAGAACAGAAAGCCTGAAGGAAGGGGAAAACACGTTCCGGTTCCTTTTGCCGCAAGAAAAACAGTTTTTTTATTTCAGGGTGACTCAAATTATCCTGCATTTATCTTGTCAGATATATTTTTGTGTGTTAAAATCCGCGTAGAGCTATGTCGCCGGTTGGCATTTTTTGTCCGCTGGTGTTTCACTAGACCGGTCGATCGCCGGAGAGCAATTGTTCTCATCAAAAGCGGGCAGACCATAATATAACAGGCAGAAGCCGGGAGGTCCAAATGAGCAAAGTTAGAAGAGTGTATGTCGAGAAAAAAGTAGATTTCGCAGTTGCAGCTAAAGGGCTTGCACATGAGATCAGAAGCTATCTTGGCGTGGAAGGTCTTACCAACGTCAGAGTGCTGATTCGGTACGATGTGGAAAATATTTCTGATGCGGTATTTGCAGACGCATGCAGAACCGTTTTTTCCGAACCGCCGGTTGACGATTTATATGAAGAAACATTCCCGATGACAGAAGACGAGAAGGCATTTTCTGTTGAATACCTTCCGGGACAGTTTGACCAGAGAGCTGACTCTGCCGTACAGTGTGTCAGATTTCTGAAAGAGGATGAGGAACCGATCATTCGCTCCGCTACGACATATGTAGTAGCAGGTACTATTTCCGAGGAAGAATTTGAGGCAATCAAGGCTCACTGCATCAACCCGGTGGATTCCAGAGAAGCAGGTTTTGAGAAGCCGGAGACACTGGTGACGGAATTTGAGGAACCGGCAGATGTTATTACATTTGAAGGGTTTGCGGAGATGACAGAGGAAGCACTGAAGGAACTGTACAGTTCTCTGAACCTTGCTATGACCTTCAAGGATTTCCTGCATATTCAGAATTATTTTAAGAATGAGGAGAAGAGAGATCCGTCTATGACGGAGATTCGTGTTCTCGACACATACTGGTCTGATCACTGCCGCCATACAACCTTCTCCACAGAGCTGAAGGATGTAACATTTGAGGATGGCTATTACAGAACTCCGATTCAGGGAACCTATGAGAGATATCTGGCAGACCATAAGGAAATTTTCAAAGGAAGAGATGACAAGTTTGTCTGCCTGATGGATCTTGCACTGATGGCAATGCGCAAGCTGAAAAAAGAGGGCAAGCTGCAGGATCAGGAAGAGTCCGATGAGATCAATGCCTGCAGTATCGTGGTTCCGGTTGAGATTGACGGAAAGACAGAAGAATGGCTTGTAAACTTCAAGAATGAGACACACAACCATCCGACCGAAATCGAGCCGTTCGGTGGTGCTGCTACCTGCCTTGGCGGAGCGATCCGTGATCCGCTCTCAGGACGTACTTACGTATATCAGGCGATGCGTGTAACAGGTGCTGCTGATCCGACTGCTTCCGTGAAAAATACTCTGAAGGGTAAACTTCCGCAGAAGAAACTGGTACGTGAGGCTGCACACGGATACAGTTCCTATGGTAATCAGATCGGTCTGGCAACAGGTTATGTAAAAGAAATCTATCATCCGGATTATGTTGCAAAGCGTATGGAGATCGGTGCCGTTATGGGTGCTGCTCCGAGAAGTGCAGTTATCCGCGAGAATTCCGATCCGGGCGATATTATTATTCTGCTCGGAGGAAGAACCGGCCGTGACGGTATCGGCGGTGCAACAGGTTCTTCCAAGGTACACACAGAGGCTTCCATCGAGGTCTGCGGTGCGGAGGTTCAGAAGGGTAATGCTCCGACTGAGCGTAAGATTCAGAGACTGTTCCGTCGTCCGGAAGTAAGTAAGCTGATCAAGAAATGTAACGATTTTGGTGCAGGCGGTGTATCCGTAGCAATCGGTGAGCTGGCACCGGGACTCCAGATCAATCTTGATAAGGTACCGAAGAAGTACGCAGGTCTGGATGGAACAGAGATTGCAATTTCCGAGTCTCAGGAGCGTATGGCAGTTGTTGTTGACCCGAAAGATGTTGCTGAATTTATGGGTTATGCTTCCGAGGAGAATCTGGAAACAATCGAGGTGGCTGTCGTTACCGAGGAGCCGCGTCTTGTACTGAACTGGAGAGGTAAGGAGATCGTAAATATCTCCAGAGCGTTCCTTGATACGAACGGTGCACATCAGGAGACAACTGTTGCAGTAGAAATGCCGTCAGAGACAGAAAAATATTTCGTTCGCAATGAAGTGGCAGATGTTCGTGAAAAATGGCTGGAGACACTGGCAGATCTCAACTGCTGTTCCCAGAAGGGACTTGTGGAAATGTTTGACGGTTCCATCGGTGCAGGCTCCGTATTCATGCCGTATGGCGGAAAATATCAGCTGACAGAGACTCAGGCAATGGTAGCGAAGCTGCCGGTATTGGAAGGTAAGACGGATACTGTTACAATGATGAGTTATGGATTTGATCCGTATCTCTCCAGCTGGAGCCCGTATCACGGTGCTGTTTACGCAGTGTTGGAGTCTGTGGCAAGAATTGTTGCCAATGGCGGTGATTACAGCAAGATCCGTTTCACATTCCAGGAGTATTTCCGCAGAATGACAGAGGATCCGAAAAGATGGAGCCAGCCGTTTGTTGCACTGCTCGGGGCATACGATGCTCAGCTGGGATTCGGACTTCCGTCTATCGGAGGAAAGGACAGTATGTCCGGTTCCTTCAATGAGATTGATGTTCCGCCGACACTTGTTTCTTTTGCTGTTGACGTGGCCAGCGATAAGACTATCATCACTCCGGAACTGAAGAAGGCAGGCAGCAAGCTTGTTCTGCTGCGTGTGGAGAAGGATCAGTATGATCTTCCGATATACAGCCAGGCAATGGATCAGTATGCGAAATTCCATGAAGATATTAAGGCGGGCAATATCATTTCCGCATATGCACTGGATGGAAAGGGACTTGCAGCTGCACTTTCCAAGATGGCATTTGGTAATGGAATGGGTCTGAAGATCGAGCACAATGTGGATGAACGTGATCTGTTCACTGCCGGATTTGGTAATATCGTAGCAGAAGTACCGGACGGAGCAGTTGGCAAGCTTTCAATTACTTACACAGTTATTGGTGAGGTGACGAACAGCGGGGCATTCGAATACAAGGATGTACGCATTGCGCTTGATGAGGCTGCTGCAGCATGGACAGGTACTCTGGAACGTGTATTCAAGACAACATCCGGTCTTCCGACTGTAGGCGGCGGTCTTGATTTTGACGGCAATCCGGTGGATGGACCGACTGCATATTTCTTTGCAGATAAGGACGACAAGGACAGAATTCCGACGGAGGGCGGTCTTTATAAAACAAACAAGATTTATGTATGCAAGAATAAAGTTGCAAAACCGCGTGTATTCATTCCGGTATTCCCGGGTACGAACTGTGAGTATGACAGCAAGAAAGCATTTGAGTGTGCCGGTGCAGAAGTAGATGTTAAGGTATTCCGCAACCTGAGCGCACAGGATATTCGTGAATCAGTGGAGATATTTGAGAAATCCATCGGTCAGGCACAGATCATTATGTTCCCGGGAGGATTCTCAGCAGGTGATGAGCCGGATGGTTCCGCTAAATTCTTCGCAACTGCATTTCAGAATGCAAAAATGAAGGAAGCGGTAATGAAACTCCTGAACGACCGTGATGGTCTGGCACTCGGTATCTGTAACGGATTCCAGGCGCTGATCAAGCTGGGACTTGTGCCTCATGGTGAAATCGTTGGTCAGACACCGGATTCGCCGACACTGACTTTCAATACGATCGGACGCCATATTTCCAAGATGGTTTATACAAAGGTAGTCAGCAACAAGTCTCCGTGGCTTGCAGGCGCTGAGCTTGGCGGAGTATACACGAACCCGGCTTCCCATGGTGAGGGACGTTTCGTTGCAAATAAGGACTGGCTGCAGAAGCTGTTTGCAAATGGCCAGGTGGCAACACAGTACTGCGATCCGGACGGCAACATCTGCGTAGGAGAGGAAGAGTGGAATGTCAACGGCTCCTACCTTGCAATCGAAGGCATCACCAGCCCGGACGGACGTGTGTTTGGTAAGATGGCACATTCCGAACGCCGCGGTGACTCTGTAGCTGTCAACATTTACGGCGAACAGGATCTGAAGATCTTTGAATCAGGTGTTGCATACTTTTTGTAAAAGCCGGTCTCGGTGAATGGGCATAGGTGCATTTGTGCGAACCTGTGTACGGACACTGGCACAATTCAGGGTCGTTGCTGATCATGGTGGTTGCAGGCGAACATGGGAGTTATAAATGAAAAAGCAGAAAATGACGGCAGATAATGTCGAGCAGTTAATGGAAATAGTGCGGGCGCTGCAGACGGGTGAAGACCCGGAGGCCGCCCTGCAGAAAAAGAAAGCGGAGAGTGCGCCACAGGCGGACTCTCCGAAATCAAATCTGGAGGAAGATGCTCTGAAGCGTGGCAGTACTTTCGGCACAGGGAAATTGAGGAAATTAATGTGCAAAAGAGCGGAAAATGCAGATTTGAATGAAAAAGAGGAGGCAGAAGACACCGAGAGTGCAGATGACGCACTGGCACAGTCAAAGCCGGCTTATAGCGCCGAAAAGCGTGCAGGCTCTGTGGATACTGCAGCGAAACGAAGGGACTGCGTGGGGAGCGATTCAGAACAGGCAGATCTGATGAGCAGGAAAGTAAAACAGAGAGATTCTGCACAGGATTCAGCAGAACGGACGAACCTGATGAGTGAAGCAGGAAAACAGAGAGATTTTGTGGACGATGCAGCAGAGCAGGCGAATTCGATCAGTAAGACAGGGAAGCAGGGGGATGCAGCAGAACGGATGAACTTGCTGAGTGCGGCTGTGAAACGGATGAATTCTGCGAAGCATTCAGGATCGGCACGATCCCGGGTGGAAGAACCGGATGATTTTCAGGATGACGAGTTCGAAAAGAATCTGCTTGAGGATAGCAGAAAGAAACTGGAAAAGCCGGATATTAATGCCATGCTTGATCGCGTGTCGGAGAGTCTGTGGAAATTTGTGCAGAAAAT
This sequence comes from Candidatus Choladousia sp., assembly GCA_045119335.1. GTDB lineage: Bacteria > Bacillota > Clostridia > Lachnospirales > Lachnospiraceae > Choladousia. The sequence goes on from JBGVDJ010000022.1 coordinate 45,542, forward strand.
TGACCGGGTGATTGATCCTGCGACAGCCGGGAAAAGGGAAAAGAAAAAGCAGGAAAGATCTGTGAATTGGGCAGATTCTGTGTCCGGGGGCGCGTTTGAGCCGGATGAGAATGCAGAAGCTGTAAAGCTGATGCATCATGCTGATGCCGATATGAGTATGAAAGCCGATGCAGATATAAATACAAAAGCTAAAGAAAGCGTAAATGTGAGAACGGAAGCAGGGATAAAACACGAAGCCAGTGCAGAACCTGCTGACAGATCAGATGCAGAGATGCAGGCAAAGCCGGATGAAACCGGTGAAAATGTGATGCAGGAAAAGACGGAAGATCAGAAGACGATCGACCGCATTTTTGAAAGCACTGCAGCAGATACATCGACAGCAGATACATCGACAGCAGAAACAATAGATTCCGGGGCAGAGGATTCGGGTCAGAATTCAGGTGATAACAGTGCCGGACAAAATCTGCCGGAAACGACGACTGCAGAAGATTCTGTCAATGAAAAGACGGAAAACGGAAATACAGAAAAAGAGAATATAGAAAAAGAGAATACAGGAAAGCCACGGAAAGGCAGAAAGACTGATGAAAAGAGTAAGAGCGGCAGAGCGTTTCATTTGGATTCGCTTTCACCGTCAGCACTGAAGGAATCCGCAGGCGATTTGAGTGCAAATCTGCGTGAAAAGGGAATTGGACACCGGGAGATTGTTATGATTCTTCTTGTCGTTGTTCTGGCAGTGGTGATTGTTGTTATGATCGTTAATGGAGTGCGGGGCTCTCTGGAAGAAAAGCAAAAGAGCAAAAACGTTACAGCGGATTCGGGATTGATTGTTACGGTAGAGGATGAACCGGAACAATGGTGCAGCTCATATTCAGTACAGTTGAGGTTTCGAACACAGCGGGCACCGGTTACGAAAGTGACGATCAATGGAACGGTTCTTCAGCCGGATGCGAAAGGCTATGTAACGTTTGAGACATCTGATTATGTGCTGGAAGCTGAGGCTGAGACGGAGAATGGTACGCTGAAGGCGCAGATTGAGATTCCGAAACTGGATTCTCAGGCACCTTTTGTCAGTGCATCCAGGGCTCAGAATCAGATTACGCTGACGGGCGCAGATGCACGTTCAGCAATCAAAGGTATCTGGTATGCCGTAGTGCACGAGGATGATCCGATTCAGCTGCCACGCTATCAGGAGTACAGTGGAGCGATTCCATTTGAGGAGAATGCGATGTATTATTTCTATGCGCAGGATCAGGCAGGCAATCGAAGTGATCCTGTTGTGACAAATATGGAGACGGCAGACGCAATCGGATTTGCGCAGGAAGAAGTCTGTATGTATCCGGATGAAACAGTATATCTGGAGCTTCAGGAGAGTCCGGAAGGTGCGTTGCTGAATAATCTGCGGTATGAGAGTATGAATCCGGATATCATATCGGTGGATAAGAATGGTGCAGTTACCGCACTGAAGGAAGGAACGGCAGCAGTCAGAGTCAGTGCTGACGGGGTAGAGAGTGCCAACTGCATTATTACGGTCAGCAGCACAAGAACGGTGACGCTCAGTGCAATCGGAGACTGTGTTCTCGGTTCGGACGAATCATTTAATACGACGACAAATTTTGATGCATACGACGCAGTGAACGGGCATTCCTATTTCTTTAAAAATGTGAAAGATATTTTAGAGAATGATGATGTCACATTTGCGAATCTTGAGTGTGCTCTGACAACGGAGACTACACGTGAGAACAAAACGTATGCGTTCAAGGGCGATCCGTCTTATACAGAGGTGCTCGCCGAGGGATCTGTGGAAGTAGTTACGCTTGCAAATAATCACAGCAGTGATTACGGTGAAAAGAGCTATGATGATACGGTCCGCTATCTGACAGAAGCCGGAATTGACTACTGCAGCGGTACATCGTATGCAATGCGGAAAATCAATGGTGTCAATACTGCATTTGTCGGAGTATATGTTTTGAGAGACGGGATGGCAGTAGAAGATGAAATGAGAGAGACGATCGCAGCAGCAAAAGAGGCAGGTGCTCAGCTGGTAATTGTAGCTTTTCACTGGGGAAGTGAGAAATCCACAGAGCCGGATGAGACACAGCGGTCTCTGGCACATTCCGCAGTTGACTGCGGTGCTGATCTGGTAGTCGGGCATCATCCGCATGTTCTTCAGGGAATTGAGAAATACAATGGAAAATACATTGTATACAGCCTGGCAAACTTCTGCTTTGGCGGTAATACAGCACCGGCCGATAAAGATACAATGATTTTCCGGCAGACCTTTACCATCAGTGACGGTGTTGTGCAGGATGACGATCAGATCGAGATCATTCCGTGCAGTGTATCATCTGTCTCGGATTACAATAATTATCAGCCGACACCGGCAAGCGGCGAGGAAGCGGATCGTATCATGGCACGGATCAATGAGTACAGCCAGGAATTCGGACAAACTTATGCGGCTTCTTCCGATACGAGTCTGGTAGATACAGAGAGCGAAGCACTCTAAAACCATATTTTCTTATACAATGTGATGTTTTGGATATAGTATTGCCCAAGGTTTGAACAGGATGCAGAATGAAGAGCACGAAACAGGATGCAGAATGAAGAGCGCGAAACAGGATGCAGAATGAAGAGCATAAAGCAGATGTGAGTCAAAAGAGGTGCGACAATTTGTTGCACCTCTTTTCCTATACGAAAATTGGATAAAGTGTTTTCAGACAGCAAAAAAAGTGTCATTTCAGTGAATAAATAAAATGACACAAATTGTGTTAAAATGTTGAAAAGTGTATATAAATATGATAGGATTTATCTGTGGGGAATAAAGACCGCGAAGGTCAATAACGGGGGGAGAATCTAATGTCAAATCAAAATGGGGTTATGAAAGTCTATTATCATGTCATGTGCGGCGACCGCTGCCTGTTTGCAGACGAAAGAATTAAATGGCATTTACTGGATGCGGTTGCTGCTGTCTGGAAAAAGCAAAATTGGAAAATTTACGCGTTCTGTCTGATGGATGACCGGGCATATTTTATTACAGAGACGGGAAATGCAGCAGAAACGGAACAGGAACTCCTGCGTGCGGCTGAGCGTACACTGGAATATTTGTGCTGCAGTATCTGGGGCCGACCAAACAAGGGGAGCATGCTTTTGAATATCTTTTCAGAAGAATTAAATTCTCTGGATGAGATAACCGGCCGCTGCGTACAGATTCACCGCCGGCCACTGCGTCAGGGGTATGTGCGTCGGCTGAGTGATTACTGGTGGAGCAGCTACAATACTTATATCGGATCCTATAATTGGCAGATGATTGATTGCGAGGCTGTCCTGATGTATTTTTCATCAGATCAGGAGGACGCTGTTCGCATGTTTCGGCGGTGTCATCGCACATACGTTGAGGATGATCTGTCATAAAGGATAACGCTCATTGTTTAAAAATATGATGCAAAATTGATCTTTTTCTTAAATAAATCGAAACTTTATGACATAGAAAAAGAAAAGTGTTAGAATGACAGAACACGGGGAGATTGTTATATAACCTCTGGCAAGATTGCAAAGGAGTGCTGAGAAAGTTTTTTATGTTCTATATGATGTGCACCTCGAAGCAGAAATGCCGGAGCATTCTGAAAGTCAACGAAAACGGACAGGATGAAAGGGGAGAATTCAATGAGACGTAAAAGATTGACAGTTATGGCGATTGCAGCAGCGGGAATGCTGCTTCTGACAGCCTGTGGTTCCACGGAGCAGACCGCAGTGAACGGATCTGCTGAAAGTGCAGACAGTTCCCAGACTCCGGTCGGTACGGCAGATGGAGATACAGCTGATTCAGCAAAGGAAGATGCAGCAGGAAACAGCACAGCCGACTCAGCAAAAGAAAATGCAGCAGAAGGCAGCACAGCAAACTCAGCAAAAGAAAATGCAGTACGAAACAGTGCTGACAGTTCTTCAAAAGTTGAGCTTGGTGATGATATCTGGACAGGGACCTATGCGGGAGACGAGGAGAGTGTTACGATCAGTCTGAAGGATGACGGAACGATTTCGTTCAGCTTTGCGCAGTCCGGTATTTCCGGTACAGCAGAAGTGGATGGCAACCAGGCAGTGTACAATGGCGATGATAATCATGTGATTACATTCGATATGAACGGGGGTATCCTGAACGTTTCTGTCACAAGTACGGAGGATTATGATACATCAGCTTCACCGCTGATTGGATCTTATGTACCATCGTACCAGTAAAAAGACAGCGAACAGACTGTATCTCAGAAAAAACAGGAGAGTATGAAAATACTGTTGCATGTAAAAATGAAAAGTGCTATGATTAGCGTCGTTCAGCGATAGCTTTCCCATTCCGCTGAATAACATACTGAAAATGACATGCCGGAAATGACATGCCGAATAAGAAAAATGGCTATAAGTATCTCTGGGATTTGCTGTCGGTCGGGAAGCGGCAGTTCATTAAGATAGGGGAGAGACTGTATGAAAATAGAAAAGGTAAAAAACTGGTTCAAGAAATATCCGCTGATGATAGCTGTTCTGTACCTGATCTTTTATCTGAGCGTTTTTCACTGGCTTGAAGTGAATGTTGTTCCGAAATATATTATTCACTGTAAGTTAGACGAGCTGATACCGTTCAGGGAGGAATTTATTATACCGTATGTATTCTGGTATGTATATGTTGTGGGGGCATTTCTCTGGTTTAACAAAAGAGGATGGGAAGATTATTCCAAGTTATGCCTGATGGTATTTTCGGGACTTACGATTTGTCTTGTTATTTACTATGTATTTCCGACAGGGTTGAATCTTCGTCTGGCGGCAGATGTGCATGAGACAGGTGCACTTTACAATGTTGTAGGATTGCTGCGGGCCATTGATACACCGACAAATGTCTGTCCGTCTATTCATGTCATGAATACTGTTATGATTTTCCAGGCGGTATGCAGTCTTGAAAATGTGAAACGCAGAAGGCTGACAATTGCGGTACATTTTGTCATTACTGTGTTGATCTGCGCGTCTACCGTATTTTTGGATCAGCATTCAGTTATTGATGTTGTGTGTGGTGTTATGATGAGTTTTGTCCTGCACGGCCTCGTGTATAAGGTGGAGTGGAAAGAGGAGCTGGCACGCAGAAATGCTGCAGCCAAGGTCAGAAGGCTTTCCTGAGAGCAGGAGAAAAGAGGCTGCTCCGAAATTGCTGCTCAAAATCAGATGGCAATAATGACTGAAATAAAAAAATAACAAAATACAGAGCGAAAGCAGGGTTTGTATCCTGCAGGATACACTAAAGTACAAAAATGTAAAAAAATAAAAAAACTGCTTGACTTATTATTGGTTTAGTATTATACTATCGAAGTGAGCTGAGGTACGGCTCACAAGATATGGGGTCTTAGCTCAGCTGGGAGAGCATCTGCCTTACAAGCAGAGGGTCATAGGTTCGAGCCCTATAGGCCCCATGATAAAATTGAATATGGCGGAATAGCTCAGTTGGCTAGAGCATACGGTTCATACCCGTAGTGTCGAGAGTTCGAATCTCCCTTCCGCTACTACAGACCGGGAATCCTGATTAGGATTCCTTTTTTATGCTGTGAAAAACGTTGTTGACTCAAAACGTGCAAGTCTTTCTCTGATACAAAATAGTCAGCCAAGGTGAATGCATGTGTGATACGGAGGCTGTTCCGGGTGATCGAATACATCCGTGGAAAATATGCATAGTTCCAGGAAAGAAGATGCAGGTATATTTCTGAAAAGAAGGTGCAGGTATATTACCGAAAAGAAGATGCTGCATATTTCAAGTTTATTTCCTGGAAATGTGAGGACTTGATTTTCTTTGAATAATACGGCAAAATAGGAACAGATATGCCGGTGCATTTTGGAATACCGGGTAAGGAGGCTGACGATATGAGAGTAGGAATGGGCTATGATGTACACAGGCTGACAGAGGGCAGAAAGCTGATCCTCGGCGGAGTTGAAATCCCGTATGAAAAGGGACTTCTCGGTCATTCTGATGCAGATGTGCTTTTGCATGCAATCATGGATGCGCTGCTGGGAGCGGCTGCTTTGGGCGATATCGGAAAACATTTTCCGGATACGGATGAACAATATAAAGGTATTTCCAGCATTAAGCTTCTAAAGCATGTGGGAGAACTGTTGGAGGAACATTGTTTTGTGATTGAGAATATTGACGCGACAATCGTTGCACAGCGTCCGAAACTGCTTCCGTATATGACGCAGATGAAACAGAACATTGCGGATGCACTGGGCTTGGAGCCGGACAGAGTTAATGTGAAGGCGACAACAGAGGAAGGACTGGGATTTACAGGAACGGGCGAAGGTATTTCCTCTCAGGCAATCTGTCTGTTGCAGCCGTTGGCGGATGTGATCGCAGATGATCGTATGACTGCACAGGCGGCAGGCTGCCAAAGCTGTGCAGGGTGCAGAGCGCAGCAGGAAGAATAAAACTGTTCTGACAGAGAAAAGGCAGCGGAAAAGCGTCTGACAGGGAAAATAAACAGGGATCTGACGGAATACGGAGCATAGCAATGAAAGACAGAACCTGACGAGACGCAGAGTATAGCAATGAAAAGGAGAACATGGCGGAATACAGTGCTGCAGACATTTTGCTGATTGAGAGCCGGAAAAGAGGATTCTAAGATGCAGATCAGAAAGCTGAAGCGTTCGGAGCATAACCTGACGCGCTTTTTATATGAAGAAGTGTTTTCAGAAGATGACAGTGCATTTGTCGATTACTATTATAAATGGAAAACAAAAGATAATGAAATTTATGTGGCCGAGGATGCGGATGGGATTCATGCAATGCTGCACCTGAATCCTTTTTCGGTGGTCTGGCGAGGTGAAGTACAGCGGATGCATTATATTGTGGCCGTGGCTACGCAGGAACAGTACCGCCATCGCGGATTGATGCGGAGCCTGCTGGAACGGGCAGAGCAGGATATGAGGACGGCGGGGGAGAAATTTACGTTTCTGATGCCGGCCTCGGAGAAGATCTATGCACCATTCGGCTATCGTTTCTTCGGATGGCAGAGACGCGGCATACTGAATGCTGACAGAGAGAAAAATGCGAACGGCATTCAGTGTCGGCCGGTGCTGCCACAGGAGTATGATGCTCTTGCCAGGTTTGTAAATGAAACGCTTGGCCGGCAGGCAGAGTTTTATGTGCATCGCGACACGGCTTACTATGAGAGACTGTGTGCTGAACAGCAGTGCCAGAATGGTGATGTAATGGTTCTCGCTGCAAAAGACGGTCGGATCCTGGGCACATTCTGCACTGCTGTGGACGGAGGACTGATGCTTCGGGAGATCATTCTGGATACAGATTGTTTTGAGGCGGCGCAGAAAGTGCTGCAAAACTGGATTTGGCCTGAGGTTTCCTGTAAAGTGGAGGGATGTCAGACCCGGCTGATCCTGCAGCATGAAGCATATGTACCTCTTATGATGGGAAAGGTGCCGGGCGGTGAAGGGACGGAAGTATTACCGGAGTCAGAGCGTGTTTTCCTGAATGAAGTGGTATAGGTGAGAAAAGAATTGACAAAGACTGCGAATTTGCATAGACTTAAGTGAGCAGAAGCAACTGTGAAAAACTGTGAGCCGAACGAGCAGGGAAGTCGAACGAGCAGGGAAGCCGAACGAGCAGGGAAGCCGAACGAGCAGGGAAGCCGAACGAGCAGGGAAGTCGAACGAGCAGGGAAGCCGAACGAGCAGGGAAGCCGAACGAGCAGGGAAACCGAACGAGCAGGGAAGCCGAACGTGCAGGAAGCCGAACGTGCAGGAAGCCGGAAGGGCAGGAAAGCCGAACGTGCAGGGAAGCCGAAAGGACAGGAAATACCGGAAATGCCGGAAGCATTGGAACAGTCGGAGGTATCGGAGCGGCCGGAAATAATGAGAGTGCTGCAATTCCCTGTTCCGTCAACAGCAGTTTACCGCAATAAAAAGAAAGAGGAGTCAATATGAGAGTATATAATACCCAGACAAAATGCAAAGAGGAATTTGTACCGCTGGTGCCGGGCAAGGTCAGCATGTATGTATGCGGTCCGACTGTGTACAATTTTATTCATATTGGAAATGCACGCCCGATGATCGTTTTTGATACAGTGAGACGATATATGGAGCATAAGGGATATGAGGTGAATTTTGTATCCAACTTCACAGATGTGGACGACAAGATCATCAAGAAAGCAATCGAGGAGGGCGTATCCGCTCAGGAGATTTCCGAGCGATACATTGCAGAATGCAAGAAAGATATGGCAGGCATGAATGTCAAGCCGGCTACTACGCATCCGCTGGCAACGCAGGAAATCGACGGTATGATCGAGATGATCTCCACTCTGATCGAGAAGGGATATGCATATGATGTGAACGGAACCGTTTACTTCCGCACCAGAAGGTTTGAAGAGTACGGCAAGCTGTCACATAAGAATCTGGACGATCTGCGCGGCGGTAACCGTTCTCTGCTCGTAACAGGTGAGGATCAGAAGGAAGATCCGCTTGACTTCGTACTCTGGAAACCGAAGAAGGAAGGCGAACCGTTCTGGACATCACCGTGGAGTGACGGACGTCCGGGCTGGCATATTGAGTGCTCTGTCATGGCGAAGAAATATCTCGGTGAGGAGATCGATATCCATGCCGGCGGAGAGGATCTGGTATTCCCGCATCATGAGAATGAGATCGCGCAGAGTGAATGCTGCAACGGGAAGGTATTTGCAAAATACTGGCTGCACAATGCATTCCTGAACATCGATAACCGCAAGATGTCCAAGTCTCTCGGCAATTTCTTCACTGTTCGTGAGATTTCGGAGAAATACGACCTGCAGGTACTTCGTTTCTTCATGCTGAGCGCACATTACAGAAGCCCGCTGAACTTCAGTGCAGAGCTGATGGAGTCCTCCAAAAACGCACTGGAACGCATTAAAAATGCTGTTTCCAACCTGAAATATTTGTTGGACAGCGCAGCGGATGCTGCCCTGACAGATGCAGAGCAGGCGGAAATGGCGAATGTGCAGGCATTCGAGAAGAAGTTTGATGAAGCAATGGACGATGATTTCAATACGGCAGATGCAATTGCAGCTGTATTTGAGCTGGTCAAATATGCAAACAGCAATGTGACTGCTGAAAATACGAAAGCGTTTATTACAGCGGTGCGTGATGAGATCATCAAGCTGTGCGATATCCTTGGCATTATTGCAGAGGAGAAAGAAGAACTGCTGGATGAAGAGATTGAAAAGCTGATCGAGGAGCGTCAGGCGGCAAGAAAGGCAAAGAATTTTGCACGTGCCGATGAAATCAGAAATCAGCTGCTGGATATGGGAATTACACTGCTCGATACACGTGAGGGTGTAAAGTGGAAAAGAGCATAAAATGGAAAAAAGCATAATGTCATTTACGGAAAGCCTGGATACTGTATTCAGGCTTTCTGACAAGGATTGGAAACAATATTCGCCGCTGACCCTGGCCTATATCGGTGATGCGGCATATGAGCTCATTATCAGAACGATAGAAGTAAAGCAGGCAAATGTGCAGCCGCAGAAGCTGCATCATAAGGTGACTTCCCGTGTTAGCGCGAAGGCGCAGGCGAAGATGATCGAGGCGCTGCAGCCGGTTCTGACGGAGGAGGAAAAGGCCATTTACCGCCGGGGCAGAAATTCCAAGCCGTATACAAAGGCAAAGAATGCCAGCATGACGGAGTACCTGGAAGCTACCGGATTTGAGGCTTTAATGGGATATCTGTATCTCGCCGGAACATACGAACGGATGAATGAGCTGATCGCAAAGGGGCTCGAAGTATTGGAGACAGAGTGATAGAACTGGAGAAAATGAGGAAATCACATGGAAAGAAGAGATAAAATCAGCCGAAATGGTAAAAATGAAAACAGGGGTTCCGGACGTTCCGGAAGAATGTATGCAGAACGGGAGCGCAGTGAACGCAAAGAACGCAGGACTCAGGTAAGAGAACGTTCCTTCAATACATTGACAGAGTATACGGAGGAGGTCGGTGAAGGAAGCCGTATCGTAGAGGGCAGAAATGCAGTGCTGGAAGCATTTCGTTCCGGAAAGACCATTGATCGTCTTCTGATTCAGGACGGATGTCAGGACGGACCGATACAGACAATCCGCCGCGAAGCAAAGAAACATGATACAGTATTTGATTTTGTGAGCAAAGAACGTCTGGATCAGATTTCCGAGACAGGAAGACATCAGGGTGTCATTGCATATACTGCATCATACGAATATGCCGAAGTGGAGGATATCCTGAATGCAGCCAGAGAAAAAGGTGAGCCGCCGTTCATTTTCCTGCTGGACAATATCGAGGATCCTCACAATCTCGGCGCGATCATCCGTACAGCAAATCTGGCCGGAGCGCATGGTGTGATCATTCCGAAGCGCCGTGCGGTCGGACTGACTGCCACGGTAGCCAGAACTTCAGCCGGAGCGCTGAATTATACACCGGTAGCGCGTGTGACCAATATCGGTGCGACGATTGATGAACTGAAAAAAGAAGGAATCTGGTTCGTCTGTGCGGATATGGGAGCAGAACCGATGTACCGGATGAATCTGACAGGTCCGATCGGTCTTGTGATCGGAAATGAGGGGGACGGTGTCAGCCGTCTTGTGAAGGAAAAATGTGATTTTGTTGCATCTATTCCGATGAAAGGAAATATCGACTCGCTGAATGCGTCTGTGGCAGCAGGTGTGCTGGCATATGAAATTGTGAGACAGCGTGATTTCTCAGAAAAATAGAAATCACTGACAGGAGTAGGCAGGTCTGCAGAGAAATGCAGGAGCTGTCAGAGAAAATGAAAGCACAGGCTGAATTCACCTGGAACAGATGCAGGGGCAGTTTGGACTGCTGCAGACAGAAATGAAGCGGACAGGAGACAGGCATGAGTGGTAGTTTGAGATTCTGGTCAGGACAAAGGATAGAACGGCTGAAAAAGATTGCGCGGAAGATCGAACAGCATATGACAGCATCCCAGATCATGGTCACCGGGTTTGCCGCTGCAATTCTGTTCGGTGGATTTCTGCTGGCACTTCCAGCATGCAATGCAGATGGAAAATGGCTGAATTTTATTGATGCACTGTTTACCTCGTGTACGGCAGTCTGTGTGACCGGTCTGGTGACGATCGTTCCGGCAGTACAGTTTACTCTGTTGGGGAAGATAATCCTTTTGCTGCTGATCCAGATCGGAGGCCTCGGGATTATCGCGTGTACGATGGGTACGTTCCTGATCCTGCACAGGCAGATTACGATCCGCAGTCGGGTAATGATTCAGGACAGCTACAATCTGAACTCGCTGAGCGGACTTGTGGCACTGATGATCTATGTGCTCAAAGGCACTTTTATTGTGGAAGGTGCAGGCGCGGTTCTTTATGCGTTTCAATTTGTTCCGGAGTTCGGATTCCTGCGGGGAATCTGGTATTCGGTCTTTCATTCCGTATCGGCATTCTGCAATGCCGGAATTGATATACTGGGGGAGAACAGTCTGGAAGTATACCAGACGAATCCGTTCATAAACCTGATCACTGTAATGCTGATCATTGTCAGTGGTCTTGGCTTTACGGTATGGCGGGATCTGACACTTGCTGCCAGGCGGATCATAAAAAAAGAATTTACAGTACGGCGTGCGCTGGAAAAGCTGAAACTGCATACAAAACTTGCGGTGACTGTGAGCGCAGTGCTGGTTATCGGCGGTACGGCGGCTGTTTATGCACTGGAGTTTTCCAATGATGCCACACTTGGAACGCTTTCGGCCGGTGAAAAATGGATGGCAGCGTTGTTTCAGTCTGTAACCACGCGGACGGCCGGTTTTTTCACTGTTCCGCAGAACCTGTTTCGGGAAGAGACGAAGCTGCTTTCCTGTGTGCTGATGTTCATCGGAGGTTCTCCGGGCGGAACAGCGGGAGGGGTCAAGACAACAACGATTGCGATCCTTCTGCTGACCTGCTGGTCGGTGCTGAAAGGAAGCGAGGATACAGAATGTTTCCGGAGAAAAATTCTGGCTACGAATATCAGAGCCGGTTTTTCTGTATTTACGGTGGCATTTCTTGCGATTATCGTCGGTACCACAGCGATTGTCGCAGTGGAGGATGCCGGACTGATCGATGCACTGTATGAGGTGACTTCGGCAGTCGGTACGGTCGGACTGACAACGGGTCTGACCCAGACGCTTGGCAATGCCGGAAAACTGATTATTATTGTATTGATGTACATGGGGCGTATCGGGCCGGCGACGCTGGCACTGCTGTTCGCAGGAAAGATCGGCAGGTGCAAAAATGCGCGTAAGCTGCCGGAGGAACGTGTGATGGTAGGCTAGGCTGAGCGGTTTCGGAAAGAGTGCTCCCCGGACGCAGCTGACAGAGCATCAGAGGAGAAGCGTGCAAAGAGGAATGAAAAGGTGGTAATTCCTGAAAACAGCGAAAGGCGATGGGACTGATATGAAAAAACAGTACGTGGTATTTGGAGGCGGAAAGTTCGGAAGAAGTATTGCAGTAACACTGCAGGAGCTGGGCTGCGAGATCATACTGGTGGATAAGGATCCTGAGGTGATTCAGGATGTGGCGGATGATGTCAGCTATGCAATCTGCGCAGATGTCGAGGATACAGAAGTTTTTAATGAGCTGGGAATGCGCAATCTGGACGGTGCGATTGTGGCGATTACGGAAAGCCTGGAAGCAAGTATCGTAACTGCAATGATGTGTCATGAGATGGGGATTCCAAGAATTCTTGCCAAAGCCAAAAATCAGATGCATGAGAAGATCTTAAGGAGTGTCGGAGCACACAAGGTCATCTATCCGGAAGTGGAAATGGGCCGCCGTATAGCAAAATATCTTGTGGCAGACAACTTTACGGACTGGATCGAGCTGTCGCCGAAATTCAGCCTGGTGGAGATGGATCTTCCGTCTGCATGGCGTGGTAAAACGCTGGTAGAACTGAAGGTACGTGAAAAATACCGCCTGAATGTAGTCGGAATAAAGAATGGAGATACGGTCAATGTGACACCTGATCCGAATGAACCGCTGAAGTCAGGTGTGGTGCTGATCGTGGTCGGGGAGAACCGGGATCTGGAATCGTTTCAGGACTGATAATACAGAAGAAAACTGTGTGGGGGAAGGAGCGGATGAAGGATGAAATTCAATCTTACCCGGTATTTGCGGGAATATGGCGGTAAGAGTTTTCATGAAGCGCCTTTTTCAGAGGTGGACGCACTGGTGATGGCACAGCTTTCCTATTTGAAAATGAAAGGAATCGTACCGGACTTTGGAAGCAGTCCGGGAGTCGGCTGGGAAGAAATGCGGCAGCATCCGGATTCGGAGCATATGTTTGCGGATCCTATTTATGGCAGGCAGCACAGGTGCATCTTTGAACTGGTGCGAAAGAGCAGGAGATACCGTCATGTAAAGGCGAATTATTATACAGAATGGTTTGATGAAAAGAAAGAGGCACAGTTTGCAGCTGTGACTTTTTTTCTTGGTGCAACCAGTATTTATGTTTCCTTCCGGGGAACGGACGAGACGATCATCGGCTGGAAGGAAGATTTTAATATGGGTTTTATGAAATCGATTCCTTCTCAGAAAAAGGCGCTGGCTTATCTGAAGGGAGTAGCCAGATATACCGAACAGGGCCGTCTGATTCTTGGAGGGCATTCCAAGGGAGGCAATCTGGCAATCTATGCGGCGGCATGTGCGCCGCCGCATATTCAGCGGAGAATACGTCGTGTTTACAGTTTTGACGGACCGGGATTCCGAAAACAGTTCTACGAACAGGCCGGATTCATGCGGATTGAAGACAGATACAGCAAGATCATGCCGGAGCAGTCGCTGATCGGAATGCTGCTGAAGAATTACCGGAACTATCGTGTTGTGCAGAGCTATCGTGCGGGAGTGATGCAGCATGATCTGCTGCAGTGGAAAATCCGTAACGGAAAGTTTATATATCGGAAACAGCTGTATGGAAGAAGCGGCCGAAAAAGCAGGATTCTGAATGACTGGATGGATTCCCTGAATCAGAAGCAGATCAGCTTTTTTGTGGAAACACTGTACGAACTGCTCCGGGACGCAAAAGTGCAGAGTGTCTATGAGATCGTGAAGAAGCCGTTTCAGCTTCTGGGGGCAGTGTGCCGCAGCTTCAGGATGCTGGACAGGGAGCATCGCCGGGCATTCTGGCAGATCGTCAGAAAATTGTTTGAGGCTGCGTTTTCATAAAACATTCAGAAACTTAATTTTTCCACAAGAAATAAATCACAAAATCACCATTCCTTTCTCACAAAGTTGCCACAGGAAAGACACATTTTCCATTTATAGTTGTCTGCGTCGACAAAAATAATACCTGTAAGGAGAAAGGACTTGATTTTGAAATGAAACAGAAGTATGTGGCGATGGTATTAGGAATGGCGGTAACGCTCGCTTCCATGGGGGTCTGTGCGGCAGAGGCCGAATCGACAGAAGTTCAGACTGAACCGGCGGAAGTGGTCGTGGAAGGGGCCACTGAGGGAGCAGAGAGTGGTGAGATATTCTGGGGAGAAGTGACAGCGATCGATGAAGACAGCATCACCGTTACAGTTGGGAAACTGGCGGAGCTGTCAACAGATGCTGAAGAAGATGCAGAAATTGTTTTGGAGGATGCGGCAGACGATACAGAGAATGCATCGGAGAATGCAGCAGATGGTGAAGAAATTTCATCAGAGGATGCAGCAGATGGTACAGAAATCGTATCGGAGGATGCAGCAGATGGTACAGAAATCGCATCGGAGGATGCAACAGATGGTACAGAAATCGCATCGGAGGATGCAGCAGATGGTACAGAGAATGCTTCAGAGGATGCAGCAGAAGCGACTGATACATCTTCAGACGGCATTTCTGTAATGCTGATACCAGGAGATGAGACGCAAACGATTGCAATTACGGATGAGACGCAGGTATATTTCGTGTATGGGAACACGGAACTTGCAAATGTTGAAGATGCGGCGGCAGAATTTACCGGCGGTGACGCGGAAGTGACAGAAGTGACTGCGGAAGCGGCAGAAGAAGCGGATGCAGATGTGAGTATGGAAGAAGATGCGGCTGTAAGTGAAAGCACAGAGGAGAATGCAGCAGAGGATACAGCAGAGAATACAGCAGAGAATGCAGAACTGACAGAAAATATTGATGAGGGAGATTCTGACATGGAGGAAACCATGGTAGATGCAGCAGATGTGGATGGCATTCTGGAAGGCGACCTGGTAGGTATCATTCTGGACCAGGAGGGAAATGCATCCACGATTCTGGTGGTGCTCCCGGAATCTGAGGTTGTGATAGAGGAAGCATCGGATGAAGTGACAGAAGACGCAGCAGAAGAAGCAGTGGCGGAAGAAGATGCGGCAGAAGCATCCGGGGAAGATGCAGTAGAGATTATCTCGGATGATGCCGCAGAATAAGCTTCTGCTTAGCAAAATAATAAGTTTCGGATTTAGCGAAATAATGGGATTTTGACTGAATGAAACAGCACAGAAAAAATAAGAAACAGCAGGCAGGAAACTGAAAACATTGTTAACTTAATTTTACTCTCCATAATCATAGCGGCGGCATTGCGGGACAGGCAATGCCGCTTTTTCGTCATAAAATTAATACCAGGCTGAAAAGAGAGACTGTATGTTATTGCAGCGTGCCTGAGCTGAATCTGTTTGCTTTGGATAAAGGATTGACAGTCCGGAAACTCATTGTTAAAATGAAATTAATTATTCGGTGGAATAGTTTCATTTGAATGCTCATAGTGTGAAAATCTGGAAAAGTTAAAAATAGAAAATCAGGAATTGCACTGCGAAAGCTGTCCTTTCAAAACGGAAGGATAGCTTTTATGTAACTGTAAGGCAACAGGAAATTTCAGGAGGGGTGAAAAAATGGTATTATATTTTTCAGGAACAGGAAACAGTGCCTATGTGGCAGAAATGATTGCACTGCAGACAGGAGATACACTTGTTTCAATCAACGATCGTATTCGCGAGCATGATCACAGGAAGATCGCATCAGACCGTCCGCTTGTCTTTGTCACACCGACCTATGCATGGCGGATCCCGCGTCTTGTGGATGAATGGATCCGGAAAATGGCATTTGAGGGCAATCCGAAAGCGTATTTCGTAATGACGTGCGGCGGTAGTATCGGCAATGCAGAGAAGTATCTGAAGGAACTGTGTGAGGCAAAGAAATTTGAGTATATGGGCTGCCGGCAGATCATAATGCCGGAGAACTATATTGCGATGTTCCCTGTGCCGGAGGAAAAAGAGGCGCGTGCTGTCATTAAGAAAGCAAAGCCGGTGATCCGCAGGACTGCAGATGCCATCCGCACAGAGGCGTATCTGTTCGGAAACAAGCCTTCTTCTGTGGACAAAATGCTCAGCAGTGTTGTGCACGGAGCATTTACAGTATGTGCAGTGAGCGACAGAAAATTTTATGCGACGGATATGTGCATTGGCTGCGGCAGATGTGAGGAGGTCTGTCCGCTCCACAACATTACGGTCGAAAATTACAGACCGGTATGGAACGGCAAATGTACGCATTGTATGGCATGCATCTGCAGCTGTCCGGCAGAGGCAATTGAATACGGAAATGCCAGCAAGGGCAAGCCGCGTTATCGCTGTCCGGAGTATTGATTTCGAAGCTGATTTTAAAAATGACAGAACCGACAGAGTCTGTGAATGTAGAACAGAATGACAGAGTATGTCTTGTCTGGCATAGAACAGGATTCTTGAACAGAAAGCAGGGAGAAATAATGCGTTTGAAGACAGTAAGGGCGGCACTGGAACAGAAGAAGATCACGTATGACTATACGGAGGAGGACGGCTGCGGCAGCCTGGATTTCCTGTTTCGCGGACTGAAGTTTCATGTGTGGGAGTTCCGCGAGGATATCTGGGGTGCTGAGACGAACATCTTTCATGCAGGCAGAAGCCAGGATATTGAAGGGGATTATGAGGCAATTATTGCAAAAGAGATATTGTCATGGCCGGATATGATTGCGTGATTTTGATAAAAGCGACATAATCAAAAGAGCGGCATGAAAGTAAAATTTGCATACATAGAATTAGGAGAGAGTGGCCGGCGGGAGTATAAGTATTATTAAGCAGCCGACAGGAAGAGAGAAAATATGAAACAGAACAGGATCACTGCCTGCAACACGGCGGTGATCCTGTTTTCAATTACCCTGATCTATTCGTAGCAGAGATACAGTCCGGATAGAATCCCGATTGATCTCTGAGTCGGTTACCGATGCATATGATAGCTGCAGGCAGCCTCGCATTTGCTGACCGTATCTGTGACCTTGCGGTCATCCATTTTCTCCTGCAGAGCATCGCGAACCTTTTTGCTGTCGGCCTCGGAGACGATACTTCCCGGACCGTTGACACAGCCGCCTTCGCAGCACATACCCTCGATGAAGTTCTCTGGCAGTCGGCCGCTCTTTAAGAGCATCAGAGCCTTCTTGCATTCCCTGGCACCGTTGGAACGGCAGACGGAAACATCTTCATCAATGCCCTTTTCTTTCAGAGTCTGAAGAACAGCCTCTGTTACTCCGCCGGCATGGGCGAAACGGCGTCCGTAAATACTTCCCTGTTGGAGATGACTGCCGGATGCAGTTACAGTGATGCCCTTTGCATCGAGCATAGCCTGCAGTTCTTTCAGCGTAAGCACATAGTCAGCGCTTCCTTCTATATTTTCGTCGAGCATTTCACTCTTCTTTGCCACACACGGTCCGATGAATACGGTAATTGCGTTCGGCACCATTGCTTTTATGTAACGGGATGTTGCAGCCATCGGAGATACGGTCGTTGAGATCGAATCTGCAAGCTGCGGAAAATGTCTCCTGATCATGGAAACGAAAGCCGGGCAGCAGGAGGTGGTCTTTTTCTCACCGTTCCGGAGTGCCTCGTACCATTCTTCTGCTTCGCTCTCTGCGGTCAGATCGGCACCGAGTGCCACTTCGTACATATCGGTAAATCCGAGTTCCTTCAAAGCTTCCCGCAGATCTCCCATGGTGACGTTCTTGCCGAACTGGCCTTCACCTGCCGGGGCTACCATGGCATAGACCGGAATGTCCTTCTTGATCGCCTTGATGACCGGTACAATAAAGGAGATATCGGATAATGCGCCGAATGGGCAGTTCTTGATACATGCGCCGCAGTGGATGCACTTCTCGTCATCAATTGTAACGATACCGTTCTCGTCGGTACTGATTGCATTGACCGGGCAGCTCTTTTTGCAGGGGCGCTGGTGGTCACTGATGGCATTGTACGGACAGGACTGGGCACATTTCCCGCATTCCCGGCATTTATCCGGATCAATGTATGCTTTATCACGGCCGATGGAGATTGCACCGAATTTGCATGCATTCATGCATTTTTTGCCGAGACATTTCTGGCAGTTGTCGGTAACGACAAAGCGCTGGATCGGACACTCTGCGCAGGCACTGTCAAGTACCTGAACGATATTGTGGTTCTTCAGTCCGGCAGCTGGATATTTGCCCTCTGCCAGACGGACTCTCTGGCGCAGAATCTCACGCTCGCGGTATACGCAGCAGCGGAAGAGCGGCTTCTGACCCGGCAGCATATTGAACGGAATGGCATCGCGGTTCTCTTCCAGAGTACCTTCAAAAGTATATTTGGCGACCTGGCGGAGAACCTCCTGTTTCAGGTCATTAATGTCAGATGTGGTTGTAATCATAATTCCCTCCCAAAAACATACTATATTAAGTATATTTTATGAAAACCGGGATGTCAATTGAAGATGATGGAAAAGCCGGAAATCATTTTTGAAAAAGATGTCGTGTGTCAAGAGTGGAAAATTTCATAAGGATATGGTAGAATAAATAAAAATGTCCGTACGGAAACCGCGCGTTGGGGACGCGGCAATGCGTCGGACTTTTTGAGTAATTGGGAGGGTTTGGATGGATCAGATAAAAATGAGAAAGGCGGTCATGCAGGCAGTGAAGATCGGTATCGGAAGCAGCGCAGCGATCTTTATTGCGGAGTTGCTGCATCTGGAGAACGCGGCATCAGCTGGTACGATTGCATTGCTGACGATTGTGGCAACGAAGTGGGAGACGATGAAGCTCTCATTTCTGAGAATCATCACATTTTTTATTTCAGTTGCATTATCCTGGCTGACCATTACGATGTTCAGCAGCGACTGGATCGCATATGGTATCTATATTCTGATCGTTGTTCTCGGGTGTGAGCTGCTGGGATGGAAAGCGACAATTTCAGTAAATTCCGTTATCGGAGTGCATTTTCTGAAATCTCAGGATTTCAGCCGGGAATTTATCATGAATGAATTCGGACTGATTCTGATCGGTATCGTGATAGCGATCGTGCTCAATCTGTTCCATCACAATAAGGCATCGCAGAAGAGTATCATTGACAATATGCGCTATACGGAAAATCAGCTTCAGATGCTGCTTCGAGAGCTGGCGGTTTATCTGTCTGACAAGCGTAAGAAAAGAGAAGTCTGGGATGATATCAAGAATCTGGAGCAGAAGCTTCATGTATTTATAGCCGATGCGTATCAGTATCAGGGAAATACTTTTGTTTCACATCCGGGATATTACATAGATTATTTTGAAATGCGTATGAAGCAGTGTACGATTCTGCACAACCTGCATTATGAGATGAAGAAGATCAGAGCGATCCCATCTCAGGCGGCGATCATTGCAGAGTATGTATTATATCTGGCAGATTATGTGGTGGAGCAGAACGCGCCGGATGAGCAGATTCAGAAACTGGATGAAATATTTCAGGCTATGCAGAAGGAGCCGCTGCCGGTTACGCGGGAGGAGTTTGAGAGCCGGGCGATCCTGTATCACATTCTGATGGATATAGAGGATTTCCTGTATATCAAGAAACGGTTTGTACAGGAACTGGATGAAGAACAGCGGAAACGTTACTGGAAGCAGGAAGTATAGAAAACAGTAAAAATTGAAATAAGAAAATCTCTCCGGCTGCAGGTACGCAGTGCGGAGAGATTTTTGCATCAAAGGAAATCTGTTCTGTAAAACTCGGTTTTCCGGATCTTATACTGTTTTATTTTTTATAGAGCACCCGAACTGAATTCAGTACACACAGCATCGCAACACCGGAATCGGCGAATACTGCCATCCACATATTTGCGAAGCCAAGCAGACCGAGGATCATGACCGCAACCTTGATGACCAGTGCAAATACAACATTCTGAATTGCGATCCGGTTCGTTGCGCGTGCGATAGCAATGGAATCCGGAATGGATGTCACTGCCGTCTGCATAAATACGGCATCAGCAGCTTCGATTGCCGCATCAGCGCCGCTTCCCATAGCCGCTCCGACATCGGCGCCGGCCAGTACGGGAGCATCGTTGATACCGTCACCGACGAACATAACAGAACCGTGGCTGCTGCGTACATTGCCAAGCAGAGTCAGCTTATCCTGCGGGAGAAGCTTCGCATGAACTTCCCGAATCCCGGCTTCTGCAGCAACTGCCTTTGCGCTGCTCTCGGAGTCTCCGGTCAGCATGACTGTGTGCAGCCCCATTGCATTCAGACGTTTAACGGCAGATTCCGCATCCTGTTTCAGCGTGTCGGAAATCGGAATGGAGCCGGCAAACTGGCCGTCGATCGCAAGGAAAACTTCGGCACCGTAAGCAGTGTCCGCAGGCTGCTGTACCGCAATCCCGTATTTCGCCATCAGCTTGCGGTTTCCGCAGAGAACGCGGCCTTCCGGGAGGAGTGCACGAATACCGTGACCGGCGATTTCCTCAAGCTCTGCCGGAGTATCCGGCACCAGATTTTTGGCCTTTGCAGCAGCAGTAATGCTGTGCGCGATCGGATGAGTGGAATTCTGCTCGCAGCCGGCACAGATACGGAGCAGTTCATCTTCACTCCATGTTCCGACAGGGGCGATCTTCTGCAGCTGGAAGTTTCCTTCTGTGATTGTTCCGGTCTTATCCATTACAACTGCTTTTACCTGGCCGAGCGCTTCAATGGACAGACCTCCCTTGAACAGGATTCCGCGTTTGGAGCCGGCACCGATACCGGAGAAAAATGCCAGCGGTACGCTCAGCACAAGCGCACACGGGCAGCTCATAACGAGGAAGGTCAGCGCAGTATAGATCCAGTAGTTCCAGTTGCCGGTGAAAATGGATGGCAGGATGGCTACAGCCAGAGCACCGAATACGACACACGGAGTGTAAACTCTGGAAAATCTTGTGATAAAGCGGTCGATCTTAGGTTTGCTGGCCGCTGCATTTTCTACGGAATCGAGGATGCGGGATACCATGGATTCGGACAGGCGCTTTTCTACACGCATTTTCAGCTGACCGGAAGTATTGACACAACCGGAGGTCAGCAAGTCGCCGGATGTGACTGTGACCGGAACAGGCTCACCTGTGATCGGAGAAGTATCGATACGGCTGTTTCCTTCTACAATCACACCGTCGAGCGGAATACGGTCGCCCGGTCGGATCAGAAGGATATCACCGGGCACTGCGTCTTCAGCCGGAATGACCTGAACCTCTTCACCGGAGAGCAGATTGACTACTTCGGGACGCAGGTCAATGGCATCCATAATCTGTCCGCGGCTGCGTTCCACAGCCTTGTGCTCGAAATACTCACCGATGCGGTAGAAGAGCATGACACCGACAGCTTCCGGGTATTCGCGGATGGCAAATGCACCGATCGTTGCGATGCCCATCAGGAAGTTTTCATCGAAGATCTGGCCGTGGGAAATATTCTTCGCGGCCTCCAGCAGAATCGGCCCGCCCAGGATTGCGTATGCAGCCAGATAGACCGGTAAGGTGCTCATTTCAGAGAAACCAAGGTGTTCCATTACTTCACCGGCGATAAAAAGAATAGCGCCGAGCAGGATTGTAATCGGATCCTCATATTTTTTAAAGAAAGATTCCTTTTGGACAGCTTTGGCATCTTCAGAGTCAGAATCAGCAGATGGCCGGCTGACTGTCTGTGCAGCTTTGGAAACAGCATCTCTTGGAGTCACAGTTACCTGTGATTCGATCGAGGAGCAGATGCTCTGAATCTGCGGCAGAAGCTTCTGCGGATCGTATGCGCTTACGCGGAGCTGTCCGGTAGCAAATGTAATAACTGCGGAATCAACGTCAGGCAGCGCATTGATCTTTTCTTCCATTTTGGCGGCGCAGTGTGCGCAGCCGAGGTTTTTCAGAAGAAAAACTGCTGTGGTGGTGTCAGAGCAGTGTTCATCGTGGGTATGTTTGTGTCCTTCATGATGAGTGTGATCATGACTGCAGCCGCAATGCTCATCGTGGGTATGTTCGTGTTCTTCATGATGCCCGTGATCATGTCCGCAGCCGCAGCGCTCATCGTGGGTATGTTCGTGTTCTTCATGATGCCCGTGATCATGTCCGCAGCCGCAGTGCTCATCGTGGGTATGTTCGTGTTCTTCATGATGCCCGTGATCATGTCCGCAGCCGCAGTGCTCATCGTGAGTATGTTCGTGTTCTTCATGATGCCCGTGATCATGCCCGCAGCCGCAGTGCTCATCGTGGGTATGTTCGTGTTCTTCATGATGCCCGTGACCATGTCCGCAGCCACATGCATCATCTCCGTGACAGAACGGAGTTCTGTTATGTCTTAAGATATCATACATAATCCGGTCTCCTTTTTGTGTAGGAATCATATTAATATATGAATAACTGTTCATATGAAGATTTAAGCATATATTTGTTCCGTTGTCAATAGCAGAATGCGGAAACAGAAAAAATAAAAACCTCTGTAAAGCCATCGGGCAATTACAGAGACTCACCTAATGTTCAGCTGCTGCGGAGCAGCACATTTACCGGGAATAATCTATTTTTGCAAACGAAACGGTTGTAGCCGCCATTCTTTCCGGTAATACGGCGAGCTGACTGGATTTCCACACCGCGGCCGCAGTGGAAGAAATGCCCGTCATCCAGAGCAGAGATAAATATGTGGAAGGTCTGACTATCCAGATGAAACACAGGAACGTGAATTGGGCAGAAATGCATTGTTCCGGCGGCTGATCGGAAAAAATTCCCGTAAAAAAGTGATGCCCGAACGGACATCACTTAAAAATAGACTCTACATACTGCCGCATCTCACTTCGTGATTTCACTTCCCTTGCACCGTCGATCACTTTCTGCTGCTCCGGTTGTGACAGACCGGAAAAGCGATTCAGGATATCCGAGTGCTGTGCAAGCTCCATCGTAAATCCGATAGGCAGTTCCTCATTATTGATCATTACCGTCTCCTCCGGGGCCGTCCTTGCGCGGTCTTGTGGACTCCGGCAGCGGCTCTGTGACCCGGGCCTGCTTTGGATGGCCGATCTCATCTGTGCCGTGCGGCAGATCGATTTCCGGAATATTTCCGTCATCATATGCGTTGGTAGATTTATTTTTTTCTCTCATGACTGCCTCCTGTTGGTTTTTTGATCTGTCAGAGGAAATTACAAGGCATTCCCTCTGACATGAAATATTATCTCTATTAGCATATCCAGAAGAAGACAAATGATACATGGCAGTTACTGCTGCAGCAGTTTTTTCTTCAATTCAGATTCCCGGGTGGTGAAATCCAGCTTTTTCTGGTAACGTTCATACAGTTCGCTCGGGTATCTGCGCAGGAACGAAGCGAAGAGCGGATTCTGGCTCAGTGAGGAGAGAAATACAGTAAATTCCGCTCCGTCAGAAGCTGCGAGCAGCGCGATGCAGCGCTCCAGTTTCTGTGTCAGAAACGTCGCTTCTGATTCCTGTGAATTTCGGCGTTCCAGCAGGATGGATTCGCATGGAAGATCCGGGACAGTGCCGGAATCCTTTTCATTTTCCGGATAGGATGAACTCATATGCGGAGAATTTTCGGAAATAGCTGCCCGATATTCATACCCGAGTGAACGCAGTTCGTACAGAGAATGCTGCATTTTCTGAAGCTCCTGTTCGGAGGACAGTCCATGTTCTTTGCGGACAGTGAGGATTTCCTGTTCTTTTTTCAGAAAATCGGGTATCGCAGTCAGTCTTTTTTCTATGTGCTGTTGTTTTCTGTAGCGTTCCAGTCGATCGAACAGACCGGAAAGCCGGTTCAGCTGTTCCTGATCCGCATCCCATTTCTGAAGCATTCCGCCGAAGCAGGACAGCATCAGATGGACCAGATGAAGTTTTGCGTCGAACTCGTTTCCGGACAGGATCCCGCTGCAGGATGCGGCGGCGGTTTCCTCTCCGTCCATCATTGCAGGAACGGGAATCGTCTTTTTTCGTGACAGAAAAAGATGATAATATCCGGCAAAATCCTGCGCCAGATCTTCGCTGTGCAGATACTGGGCAATGAGAGCCGGTGTGACGGGAAAGTCCTGTGCTTCGTACTGCAGGAGCAGACAGGAAAGGTCCTCCCAGCCGCGCGCGGTAGCAAAGGATCTGTTGGAATAGCTCTGCTTCAGCAGATAAAAACTGTCGCGGTGGGTATCCAGATAGGAGAGGATGGCACCGTGGATATTCATCTCCAGTGCGTACGGCCGCCATGCGTCATAGTCAGCCTCCACCTCAATGTATTTCAGACGGTCCAGCGTTGCAATGTCGAACTCACGCACGGATTTGTTGTATTCCGGCGGATTGCCTGCGGCCGCCAGTATCCAGCCGTCCGGCAGCCGATGGTTTCCGAAGGTCTTGGTCTGCAGGAACTGGAGCATGGCAGGGGCCAGTGTCTCGGATACACAGTTGATCTCATCAAGGAACAACAGCCCTTCCCGGCAGCCGCTCTCTTCAATGCAGGAAAAGACGGAGGCGATAATCTCGCTCATGGTATATTCTGTCACAGCATATTCCCGACCGTCAAATATGCGGCGCTCAATAAAGGGCAGACCGATGGCACTCTGGCGGGTGTGATGGGTCATGGTATAGGAAACGAAGCCAACCCCGCATTCAGAGGCAGCCTGTTCCATGACGGCGGTCTTGCCGATGCCGGGTGGGCCGATCAGCAGCAGCGGACGCTGGCGCAGTGCCGGAATTGCGTAAGCACCCCACTCGTTTTTTGCGGTAT
The DNA here is from genome assembly GCA_045119335.1 of Candidatus Choladousia sp. Classification (GTDB taxonomy): domain Bacteria; phylum Bacillota; class Clostridia; order Lachnospirales; family Lachnospiraceae; genus Choladousia. The sequence continues at coordinate 70,554 of JBGVDJ010000022.1, forward strand.
AAGTACGAATCGTGTGTATGATTTCCTGTTTGGCATCTCTGATGTTCATATCAGGTCTCCTGTTCTTTAGAATTCGTCGGGCAGATGCAGATTCAGTCGGATCGCCCAGCCCGGGATCGCGTGTTTCTCAGTTTGGTTATTCAGAAATACGAATGCGGTATCCCACTGCGGCGGAGAATCCGGGAAAATTCCGTCCCCGTCCGTGAAATACAGCAGACCGCGCAGATGGCGGATCTCCTTTTCGTGGATCAGTTTATTCAGATAATCAAATACGGGCCGGAAGTCCGTATTCCCATGTCCGAGGATACGGATATCGGAAAGGGAAGCTTCCCATTCTTCGACACCCGTGAAAATGCGGTGCTCCTGGATCATGGAATCGCATTGGATCAGGTGGAGCCGCATCCTGGAGAAAAAGTTTTCACGCTGCCGCAGGATGCTCCATGTCTCCTCCAGAAAACGCTGTACGATGCGGCCGGAGCAGGAGCCGGAGGTGTCAATGGCGATGGCCAGCTCGTCGAGACGGTTGACTTCGCTGTATTCCAGCGGTTCCAGAAAGGAGATGCTCCGCGCAACAGGTTGATTACATGAAGCACAGCGGGACTGTGCGGCATATGTGCGGATCTCGTCAGCATAACACTCCAGCCCGTAGCAGTATGGAATGTAATCGAAGGAGTCCATATCGAGCAGCGGTTCCTCTCTCGGTACGGCGAACTGTCTCAGAAACTTCCGGTAATCCATGTTGTCGTTTGGCTGCAGATCGGCTTCTTCTGAAGCGGTACCTCCACGACCGTTTCGCTGTCCTTCGGCGGCGGTGAGCAGCTTCGGCATTTTATTTTCCCAGTGCCTTCGGATCGTTTCCAGATAATCAAGCTGAGAATGATTCAGGTGAGCATGCAAAGCAGAGGCTTCACGGGAGGTGCTGTCGCTCCCGATCGTTTTTGCATCGGGTTGATACAGATTCCGGAACCAGAACTGATGGGAATCCCGTGCGCAGGTGCCGGCGAGCCCGGGAAGCTCAGGACACGAGTCAAAAAGGCTGAGAATGGCTGCCGGATTGAATGGCGCAATTGCCGTTTTACCGGTCAAAGCTGCAAACTTTCTCAATAAGGTCATACTTTCTTCATCCCGGGACAGATGCGCGGCGAGAAGTTCTGTCGTCAGATCACAGGCCAGGTCCCAGCGCGCCGGATCTGTCCTGCTGCCCTGTATCAGATGCAGACAAAGGCAATGAATGTGCACGTGCAGATAGCTTTTTCGCAGATGAGCGGAATCTTCCAGAAAATTCTGCAGCAGGAGCTCAGGGTGGAAGAACAGATGAATTCCGTCTGTTCCAAGCGGTGCATCAAGTGATTCGCACGGTTCCTGCACCAGCTGTCCGAACGCTTCCGGAAATGCCGGAAAGAGAACAAGCGCTTCCTCCTGAAGGAAACGCAGAATGCTGCAGGTCTGTCCCTGCTGCCTGTAATATGCGGTTTTACTGATCGGGATCGAAACAGTGTCTGAAATTGTATGGTCCATCATTATTGCAGCCCTTTGCCATAAGTTCATATTTTCTGCTGCAATTTTATCATGGCTGAAAACGAATGACAATATGAGGTGCACAAAGACAAAACAACTGAAGCAACAGACAGGAACAGATGGAGCACAGAGGTGAGCAGGCAGAGTGACAGATGAAAACAGGCAGACGGCAGATGCGAGCAGGCAGAGCGACAGATATGAACAGTAAGACCCTGACAGGGCACATGCCGCCAGGGTCTGATATAATATCACATAAATTTTAACGGATTATTCGCACACATGCTCCAGTCCCTGCTTCATGATCGTAGCGACATGGTCATCTGCAAGCGAATAGTAAATGGTCTTTCCATCGCGGCGGAATTTCACGAGAGCCGCCTGTTTCAGAATCCGCAGCTGGTGGGAGATCGCGCTCTGCGTCATGGCGAGTTCGTCCGCAATATCCTGTACGCACAGTTCGTTCTCTATTAAGGTATGCAGAATCCTGATCCGGGTCGGATCTCCGAATACTTTGAATAATTCAGCGGCGCGAACCAGCGTATCCTCATCCGCGCGGATATCAGTTGTATGAACTGTCATGTTGTCACTCCAATCTCTCAGAAGGCCTCTGCTGTAAACGCAGCAGACACTTTGGAAAATACTGTACTTATTTTATCTGAAAAAACGAAATTGGTCAAATGCATATTTTCAGGCGGGAAGATGTGTGATAAAATGAGCCGGAGCACCCGGCATACACGGTGGTTATGTGCTGCCGGACGGAAGGCTGATGGCAGGATCAGCCGCAGAAATGGCTGAATGCAGATGATAATGCAGATAATGAGGAAACGAAATTCTTTAGGCATTGGGAGGAAAAGAGCATGGGAATTACCTATTTTGAGAGCGAACGCATTTTTCAGATTCAGACTGTCAATACGACGTATCTGTGCGGATTGACGGAGGACAATTATCTCGGACACATTTATTATGGAAAGAAGATGGAGGATCACAGAGCCGGATATCTCCTGCGAACGAACGAGCGGCCGTTTACACCGTCCGTGCTTCCGCGCGAGAAGAATACATTTCTGGATGCATTTCCCATGGAATATCCGACCTGGGGAACGGGAGACTACCGGGAAAGCTGTCTGAATGTTCGTTCTGAGTCAGGAAGCTGCGGGTGCGAGCTGCGCTATGTGAGTCATGAGATCATGAACGGCAAACCGAAGCTGGCAGGACTTCCTGCAACATTCGGAACAGAAGAAGAATGTCAGACACTGGAAATTATGTGTCAGGACGAAGTGCTGGGTTTTACGGTCGTGCTGAGCTACAGTGTATTCGCAGACAGTGATGCCATTGCGCGCAGCGTTCGAATTGAAAATAAATCGGAGAAGAACCTGTATCTGGAACGTGTGCTGAGCGCATCCATTGATATGGAAGATGAGAATTATGAACTGCTGACTCTGCACGGTTCCTGGGCAAGAGAGCGTCATATGGAACGCAGGCCGCTTGGTCATGGCAGACAGGGGGTAGGTTCCTTCCGCGGCAAGAGCAGTCATCAGGAACATCCGTTTGCCGCACTGCTGGGCAGACATACGACCCAGTCTCAGGGACCGGTATATGCAATGAATTTTGTTTACTCCGGAAACTTTACAGCGCAGGTGGAACTGACGCAGGCGGACAGTGTGCGCATGATGATGGGAATCCATCCGGAAGGATTCTGCTGGAAACTGGCTCCGGGCGAGATGTTCCAGGCACCGGAGGTCATTCTGGTATATTCAGACTGCGGTCTCGACGGTATGACACAGAATTTCCATGACCTTTATCGGAAACATCTGATCCGCAGTCCGTGGCTGCATCAGGAGAGACCGATCCTGATCAACAACTGGGAAGCTACTTATTTTGATTTTAATACGGAAAAAATTCTTGAGATCGCAACAGAGGCGAAACGGCTCGGTATCGAGATGATGGTACTGGATGACGGCTGGTTCGGAGCACGTAATAATGATGACAGCTCTCTTGGCGACTGGCAGGTAAACGAAGAGAAGCTGCCGGGCGGACTGAAGTATCTGGCAGATCAGATCACGGCGATGGGAATGAAGTTTGGTCTGTGGTTTGAGCCGGAGATGATCTCTCCTGTGTCAAAGCTGTACGAGGAGCATCCGGACTGGGCGATTCAGCTTCCGGGCAGAGAGCCGACGCAGAGCCGTGCCCAGTATGTGCTGGATCTGTCAAGACAGGAAGTAGTTGATCATATGTATGAGGCAGTTGCCGCAATTCTTCGGGAGGCAGAGATTTCCTATGTCAAATGGGATATGAACCGCGAGCTGACCGATCTGGGCAGTGCATACCTTCCGGCTGACCGTCAGGGCGAGCTGAGTCACCGGTATGTGCTGGGATTGTACCAGATGCAGGAACGTCTGATCACGGAGTTTCCGGATCTTCTGCTGGAGAACTGCTCCGGCGGCGGTGCAAGATTTGATCCGGGTATGCTGTACTACAGTCCTCAGATCTGGTGTTCCGACGATACGGATGCGATCGAGCGTCTGGAGATTCAGGAGGGAACGGCGCTGATCTATCCGCTGTCCTGTATGGGCGCACACGTCAGTGTATGCCCGAATCATACAGTCGGAAGAAATACACCGTTTGAGACAAGAGGTCATGTGGCTCTGGCCGGTACGTTCGGATATGAACTGGATGTAACGAAGCTGTCTGAGGAGGAGCGCAGCCAGATTCCAGGTCAGGTGGAGATGTATAAAAAGTACAATGAACTGGTGCGGGAAGGTGATTACTGCCGTATTGCATCAGTACGTGAGAATCATCTGTATGACTGCTGGCAGGTAACGGACAAGGAGAAGAAGGAGTGTCTGGTGACCTATGTACAGGCAAAAGCGAGACCGAATTACCGCAGCAGAAAGATTTATCTGAAGGGTCTGAAGGCAGATGCGGTTTACCTGTTGGAAGAAACCCAGGAACAGTACAGAGGAGAAATGCTGATGAACGGCGGATTTCTGGTGCCGGAGTTCCAGGGAGATGCGATAAGCAGACTGTATCATTTCGTGGAAGCAGAATGATCAGAGGAAAGATGTTCGAATCAGAAGCGCATACAGTTTCGAATCAGTATGAAGAGCATGAGCCGGAACATTCATAAACAGGCATAAAGAACGGCAGTCTCTGCAAGTAGCAGAGCTGCCGTTTTTAAGTGCGCTTATTTTGTTACGTATACAACACCAAATACATCAGGTCCTACATGTGTACCGATGACAGAACCGATCTGTACGCGTCCGGCTGTACTGTAACCGGCCTGTGTAAGCTTGGATTCAAAACGGTCACAGTTATCAGTTCCGCATGTATACAGGGTATACATGGGAAAACTGCTGTCAAGTTCCTGCTCCTGCAGATTCTTCAGCAGTGCGGAAATGGCCTTGTTGCGGCCGAAACATTTGCCCATCACACCTACGGTTCCTTCCGGTGTGACAGTAATGATCGGCTTCAGATTGGCCATTTCGCCGATAGCGGCGGCGGCTCTGCTCACACGGCCTCCGCGGCAGAGGTATTCCAGTGTGTCAACGGCGGCAGTAACCTTGACGCGGGACTTCAGCTGCTCGAGCTGTGCTGCGATATCGGCTGCAGCCATTCCCTGTTCGATCAGCGTGAGCGCATGATCTGCCAGAACACGGATCGGGCAGGTGGCTGTCATTGTATCAATTATATAAATTTTGTCGTAATCTGCCATGCTCTTGGCGAGAGCAGCACTCTGACATGTACCGCTGATTCCGGAAGAGAGCAGAAGACAGAGCAATTCGTCTCCGTTTTCTTTTGCTTTTTCGAAATGGTTGAGAAAGTCCTGCGGAGACGGCTGAGAAGTTTTCGGAAATTCTTTGCCCTGAGTGAGCATCTCATAGAATGTGTCATTGTCAAGTTCCTCACCCGGGATATAGCTCCTGTCACCAAAAGTGACTCTGAGCGGTACAGTTGCGAAATCCTTTTCACGAATTTCATCCATTGTGTAGTCACAGGCGGAATCCAGTAGTATTTTAATCATATCAACACCTCTTCTGCAGTTTTTGCAATTATTGTAAACATCTCAATAAAATCATCCACGCGGTCGGTACCAATCTTCTCAATGATCGCATCTACCAGTTTCAGCACTTTTTCATGCTGCCTCTGATACAGCGTGGACTCCGTATTGGGAGTAATGTAGACCTGACGGCGATCCGCATCGGAACGTTTCCGGATGATGATGCCTTTGTCTTCCATGCTCTGAAGCGTTCGGTTCATCTGGGATTTCAGCATTCTCGACAGACGGCACAGGTCAGTGGCAGTCAGCTCTGTGTCAGGATACTCATTCTGATGGTGATACAGGATATTGCAGAGCAATGCTTCATTGTACGGCATATCAGAAGTCACCCGCTCGTTGCTGACAGTTGTGCAGAGACGAAGGTATGCATCAAGCAGTTCTTCATTCTGTTTTTTCATATGTGATCCTTTCAGAGAAAATGTTTACATATTGAAAAGTTCACATTGTATACTATAAGACAGAAGAAAGTTTGTCAACAGGAAAGTAAAATTCTTACTTGTACTGCCTGAGAGATTGTGATATGATTCAAAAAGAAATGAGCAGTAAGGTCACAGAGAACAGATGATCATGCTGCGCACTTTAAAACGGGGAGGCTGTGTGGCCTGAGAGTAAACCGAACGGTTTTGACCCTTTGAACCTGATACAGATAATGCTGGCGCAGGAAAATAGGACAGAGTACATGTGTTTTTGTTGTACGTGTATTTTCGTATATTCAGTTGCCAGTGCATAAGCCTGGCAATTTTTTTGCATTACAGAGATAAAAAAGGGATGAAAAATTTTATGAAAAAGATATCAAATGCAGCTCCGACTCTTGTAATACTGAGTCTGCTGGTCTGTTGGGAGCTGATCGTGCAGCTGGCAGGGATTCCTCTCTATGTACTTCCTGCCCCCAGCGATATGCTGAAATCTTTTCTTGCAGAATTTCCAACGCTGCTCGGTCATGCAGGTGTGACAATGATGGAGGCGCTTGCAGGAATGGCAATTTCATTTGCGATCGGTATTGTGATCGGCATAATGATGGATGCGGTGCCGACTTTTAAGCGCTGCATTTATCCGATCCTGGTGGTGACACAGACTGTTCCGGTGATCGTGCTGGCGCCGATCTTCATTATTTATATGGGATTCGGTTATGCGCCGAAGATTCTGACCGTTGTGCTGATGTGTTTCTTTCCCATTGTCATCAGCTTCAGTGACGGACTTGGCGAGATGGATGAAGGATACCTGAATCTGGTGCGGACATACGGAGGCTCGAAGTGGCAGCTGTACCGGATCGTCAAAATTCCGTCTGCAATGATCTCCCTTCTGTCCGGATTAAAAGTGGCAGCGACTTACAGTATCAGCGGTGCTGTGGTGGGGGAGTGGATCGCTTCTCAGAGCGGACTCGGTTATTATCTGATCCGCGCGAAGAACGGATATATGCTGGATAAGGTATTTGCCTGTGTGCTTATGATCATACTGCTGAGTCTGCTGATGAACGGGCTGGTAAAGATGTTCGGATATGTGGTAATGCCGGGGGTGCGCGGGAAAAGAAGCAGAGCGTGATCTGCAGTCAGGAACGTTTCCAAACGGCGTACAATAGCAGAAGATGTATTTAGCCGATCGGATAATAAAGAAGAAAAGAGGAAGATATCATGAAAAAAGGATGGAAAAAAGGTGCGGCTTTCCTGAGCGCAGCAGCAATGCTCATTGGAACGGCAGTGACAGGATGTGCTGAGGAAACAGAGCTGAAAAAAGTAACGGTAATTCTTGACTATGTGCCGAATACGAACCATACCGGCATGTATGTTGCACTTGATAAGGGTTATTATGAGGAAGAAGGACTGGAGGTTGAGATCATTGAACCGACAGACGGAGCGACTGCGACACTGGTCGCACAGCAGAAAGGCACCTTCGGTATCAGTTATCAGGAGGATGTAACGATCGCACTGACCTCGGAGGATCCGCTTCCGATCAAAGCGGTCGCAGCGCTGATCCAGCATAATACCTCCGGTTTCGTCAGTCTGGCGGACAGCGGAATTGAGTCTCCGGCTGATTTTGAAGGCAGGACGTATGCAGGTTGGGGAGGTCCGGGAGAGTCAGCTGTGTTGGAAGCATGTATGACACAGGCAGGTTCAGATTTCTCCAAGTTGAATATGGTTATTTCAGACGGAACCGGATTTGAGGCACTTGGCAAGAGCTGCGACGTGATGTGGTTCTTCGAGGGTTGGGACAATGTGATTGCTGAGATGAACGGCTGTGAACTCAACTATATGGAATGCAAAGAACTGGATGAGCGTCTTGATTATTACACACCGGTTCTCATTGCGGGCAATGCTGTTCTGGAGGAAGACCCGGAGATGGTATCCGCATTCCTGCGTGCGACAGAAAAAGGTTACAGAGATGCGATAGCGGACTCTGATGAAGCGGCAGAGATCCTGTACTCCCATGCACCGGACTATGATCTGGAGATGCTGAAGATCTCACAGGCATATCTGGCAGATAAATATATGGAAGATACGGATGTCTGGGGCATAATGAAGGAGGAAGTCTGGGACAACTATGCTGCCTTTCTGAAGGAGTACGGTGTGATTGACGAAATGCCGGCGGCAGCCGACTGCTATACGAATGAGTTCCTGACGCAGCAGTAAATGAGAGGTGGAGCGGGTTCCGGCTGTGGGTACGAAGGAGGCTGTTTCAGACAGGGAGAGGATATTATGAATCTGTGTGTTGAAAATCTGAGTTTTTCCTATCCGGATAAAACCGTTCTCCGGGATATTTCTTTTGAGGTAAAGGACGGGGAATTTATCAGCATCCTGGGACCGTCCGGCTGCGGAAAGTCCACGCTGCTGAATGTTCTGGCCGGAATACGGAAGCCGGAGAACGGAAGGATTCTGATTGACGGTCAGGTCACAGAAGGTATGAACAGCCAGTTTGCCTATATGCCGCAGAATGATCTGCTGCTCCCGTGGAAGACGATTCTTGATAACGTGTGCCTGTACGGTGAGATTCATCACTGCAAAGAAGAAATGAAGAAAAAGGCACGTGTACAGATGGTACAGTTCGGTCTGGAGGGCTGCGAGCATAAATATCCGGCCGAGCTTTCCGGAGGAATGCGCCAGCGCGCGGCATTTTTGCGGACGACATTGTGTGAGGCAGGAATATATCTGCTGGATGAGCCGTTCGGTGCACTGGATGTTATTACGAGAGGCGACATGCAGGACTGGCTCCGTGCGCTCTGCAGCAGTCTGAAGAGAACTATTCTGCTGGTGACACACGATACGGATGAGGCAATTTATCTGTCAGACCGGATACTGATCCTCGGAGAGCCGGGGGAAGGAATCCGGGAGGAGATTGCGATAACACAGCGTGAACGTACGCGGGAATGGCTGTATGAGCAGGGTGCGCTGCGTGCGCAGGTCCACAGGATCATTAAAAAGAAATAAGGCTTCCGAAGGGCAATCGCCCGTACAGGGAAGCAGCGCTGCAGGATACGAGAGGGAAGATACAATGCAAACCCGAATGCTTGATATGCATGCCCATTTGGCATGTCTGAGTGAAGAATATGTCAAAAATCTGACGCAGAAGCAGAGATACGGATTCGGAATACAGGAACTGAAATTACGGAGGTCGCAGAATATTGCGACCTTTTTCAGCTGCGGAACACCGGAAGAGTGGAAAGCTGCAATGAATCTGATGGAGGAAACAGGAAGAGACGGCTTTTACATGAGCTTTGGAATTCATCCATGGTACAGTGACCGGTACTGTCCTGAGGATTGTATCGAACTGCTGAGAGATTGTGATGCCGTTGGAGAAATCGGTATGGATTCCGTCTGGTGTGATATACCGCTGCCGGTACAGCGCCGTGTGCTGGAGCGCCAGCTTCAGATTGCTGCTGATCTGCGCAGACCGGTAATCCTGCATACAAAAGGGCAGGAGCAGGAGGTCGCGGATATTATCCGGGATTTCCCGGGAAAGGTCTGTGTACACTGGTATTCCGGGGATGTGAAGACGTTGGAACGATTCATTCAGATGGACTGCTATTTTACGTTGGGCCCGGATCTGGAGAAGGTATTTCCGGGCAGAGCATCTGCGAGAAAGACGGGCTGTGAGTGTGCAGAAGAAAAGGACAGGGCATCTGGGGAGTTGTACCGGTATATGCTGAACAGAATTCCGGCAGATCGTCTTTTCCTTGAGACAGACGGGATTTTGGCAGTTGCGTGGGCGAGAGGAGCAGCTGCCCTTCCATTGGAGGAGATTTCGGTGGTTCTGAATGAGAATCTTGTTCATCTGGCTCATTATAGGAAAGTGAAGGCAGATGAGATGCAGGCGGAAATCTGGAGGAATCTTCAGAAATTTCTCGGAAATACATGAAAGAATACAGAAAGCAGGCAGATAAAGCAGATATCCGGAACAGGAGTAGAAAATGAGCGTCCGGAATTAGATATGAAGCAGATAACACAGATAGGATATGCAGCAGGTATCCGGAACAAAGGATATCAGATAAGTCTAAAATGAGAATATAAAAATACAGAAAGGAAGGCCCTCCGTCAGGAAGGCCTTCTTCTGCTTTCAAAATAAACAAACCGGTCGATGGCATCCAGAATATCGCTGAATTCTTCCCGGGGGGCCAGTTCCACATACTGATTCAGCAGTTCCCGCTCTCTTTTGCGGAAACGGCCGTAGAACAGGTCGAATATATCGTGTCCGCGCATGTAGATTCTGATCTCCTCCATATGCTGCCGCACATCTTCGACAGTCTGGAAATCTTTTCCGAGCACCTGGCGCAGATGCTGTCCACTGCGGGTCCGGTGGAAATAACGTTTCCATTCGTGCAGGAACATATGATAGAAATCCTCCTCTGTCTGCAGCACTCCGATCTTCACCATGATCGCCGGATTCAGAAAATAATTCTCAAAGGAATAATAGCGCAGGATCAGTACATTCTCCGGCTGCACCCGTGGAAGCGCACCGACATCTTCACGGCTGCGTGCATCGTAGTAGCGGCAAAGGTCGTTCTGCAGTTCCTGCCGGTCCCTGCCGTCGCTGTCACGGATCATCAGGAACTGATCCTTCAGATAAATCTGATTCATGTATTTCAGGTTCGCATATGTTTTGATATTGGTACAGCTGTTCGTATTAATGATGGCAATACGGAACAGACTGCCGTCCTCCTCGCAGACCTCTGAATAATATTTTCGAAGCAGCATCGGCAGGCGGCTCTTGTCCTGTTTGCCCTCCACGATAAAGACAAAGTTCACATTCATCAGGTCGCCGGCGGTATATCCCAGGTCGTTCAGAATCCGACTGATGTCCGTGTGCGGACGTACCCTGGAACAGCCCTGTTCGTCGAGTACCATCTGACGAATCTGTTTTGTGCTGAAGTTGGACAGCAGATTCGGGGAGTGCGTTGTGAAGATGACCTGATTCTTCCTGGAGAGCCGATACAGGATCTCTCCGGCCACCTTCTGCATCTCCGGATGCAGGAAAATTTCCGGTTCTTCCACAACGATAATGCCCTGATTCTGACCTTCACCCTGCGCATAGGTTTCCAGCAGGGACAGCATATAGACGCTGCGCATGCCCTTTCCCATACGGTTCAGTGGCTGCGGATTACTGTGATTCGGACCGGTCATTTCTGCCGTGACGGACAGCATTCGTTCCATATCACGGTTCATGGAGTAGTGAATGGTTTCCTGCCCGCCGTTCTGCCGGAAATTCTCATTCAGTTCCCGGGAAAAATCATCGAGGTTCAGCTGATACAGTTTATAATCCAGCAGTCTTGCTGCTTCGAATGCATTCAGTTCCACAGCAGCCTTTTTTCCGATTGTTTCAATACAGGCAAAACAGTGGCTGCATTTTCTGGCACGGTCCAGAAGACAGCAGTCGGAACGCATCTGTTTTATCAGATCATTTTCCATCCACAGCAGCAGATCACGCTGAAACTGACCGAGATTGCGCTGCGTATCAATGCAGTATACCTGCGGAAAAAGGTCGCGGATCAGCGGATTGTGCTTTTTCTGACTGTCAGCATAGCGGATACCGCCGTTCGGCTCGACAATAAATGTAAAAGTCAGTACGCCATCCTGAAACGACGGAAGCTTTTTCTGAAAATCCTGAAGCCAGACCTGATATGTTCTGAGTCTGCTGACGATACCATGCTGGTGAAAGAACTGCAGATCATCGTCTGATAATGCAAGCTCCACCTCGGCTGTGACCGGATGAGTATTGTCACGGAAATCATCGCAGCTGATGAGGTAAGTACCGGCGATCGCGCGGATGATTTCCAGTACGGCGGTTTTTCCGGTGCTGTTCTTGCCGACCAGGATCAGCGCATTTTCCAGATCCTCCAGGCACAGGTCACGGATGGATTTGTAGTTTCTGATAAGGAGTTTTCTGATGTTCATATCCGGCCTCCGTAATATACGATATTTTATATTATATTGAAATTGCCTTATATCGTCAAAAGAATTCTGTGGTTGACTTACCGGTTTCCGGTGGCTAAAATAGGACTGCATCACATCATTAAATAATGAAAAAACAGATTTCATGCAGAAGGAGTATAGCATATGATAAATCCAATGAAGCTGATGAAACTTAAGGGAATGGGAGAACGCTTCAAAGCAAATCATCCCAAAATTCCGGGATTCTTTGACGCAGCGGTCAGAAGCATCCGGGAAGGCAGCGTTATCGAAATGACTGTGACCGATCCGGAAGGCAGGGTGCTGCGTACGAATATGCGCGTTACCGCAGATGATATCGCAATGCTGAATGAAGCAAAGGAAGCATTTGAACAGATGCAGTGACAGGACGCAGCGGCGGCAGGCATCTCCGTTTCTGGAGAATGCCTGCCGCCTTTCGCAGTTCTGCCGCTGAATTTTACGCTGTAATGGAATTTCCTGTATACAGCTGATAATATCTGCCCTTTTTTTCAATAAGCTGGTCATGTGTACCGCGTTCGATAATGCGTCCCTGCTCCAGGACCATGATACAGTCAGAATTGCGTACGGTCGAGAGCCGGTGTGCAATGACGAAAGTTGTACGTCCGCTCATCAGACGATCCATTCCCTCCTGTACGATCCGTTCCGTACGGGTGTCGATGGAACTGGTCGCTTCATCCAGAATCAGTACCGGAGGATCTGCAATCGCAGCGCGCGCAATAGCGAGCAGCTGCCGCTGTCCCTGACTGAGGTTGGCACCGTCACCGGTCAGCATGGTATCGTAACCCTCCGGCAGACGTCGGATAAATCCGTCTGCATTCGCAAGCTTTGCAGCTGCGATGACCTCCTCATCCGTTGCATTCAGATTTCCAAAACGGATATTCTCCTTTACGGTTCCGGTGAACAGGTGAGTATCCTGCAGAACAATGCCGAGAGAGCGGCGCAGATCCGCTTTTCTGATCTTATTGATATTAATACCGTCGTAACGGATCTTTCCGTCCTGAATATCGTAGAAACGGTTGATCAGGTTCGTGATTGTCGTCTTGCCGGCACCGGTGGAACCGACAAATGCGATCTTCTGCCCCGGCTCCGCATACAGCTTCACATCATGAAGCACAATCTTGTCATCATTATAGCCGAAGTCCACACCGTCGAAAACCACATCACCTTTCAGCTCCACATAGTCCACGGAACCGTCAGCCTGATGTGTATGCTTCCATGCCCAGCGCCCGGTACGTTCCGCAGTCTCGGTCAGAACACCGTTTTCCTCTTTTGCATTTACAAGGGTTACATAGCCGTTATCCACTTCCGGTGTTTCGTCCATGAGACGGAAGATACGTTCGGCACCGGCCATTGCCATGATGATGGAGTTGAACTGCTGGCTGATCTGGTTGATTGGCTGATTGAAGCTCTTGTTGAACGTCAGGAAGCTGGCCAGTCCGCCCAGCGTGAAGCCGCCGAACCCGTTCAGTGCCAGAACACCGCCTGCAATTGCGCAGACAACATAGCTGACATTGCCGAGCTGTGAGTTGATCGGGCCGAGGAAATTGGCGAATGTGTTGGCGCGGTCGGCACTGACAAAAAGTACGTCGTTGAGCGTATCGAAATCACGTATATTTTCTTCCTCATGGCAGAAGACTTTTACGACCTTCTGGCCTTTGATCATCTCCTCAATGTAACCGTTGACAGCACCCAGATTTTTCTGCTGCTCCATAAAGTATCTGCCGCTGCGTTTGGTAGCCTGCTTGGTGCAGAAGATCACGAGACCGACCATCACAAGCGTCACCAGTGTCAGCGGAACGCTGAGAATCACCATACTGATAAAGACGCTGACAATGGTGAATGCACTGTTGATGACCTGCGGAATACTCTGACTGATCATCTGGCGAAGTGTGTCAATATCGTTGGTGTAGACGGACATGATATCGCCGTGAGAGTGTGTATCAAAATATTTGATCGGCAGCGTCTCCATGTGAGAGAACAGGTCATCGCGCAGATTGCGCAGCACACCCTGTGTCACATTTACCATGATGCGGTTCCAGGTATAGGTGGAAATGACACCGAGTGCATAGAAACACGCTACCCTTCCGATAGCTTGTGCCAGCGGAGAGAAATCCGGCTGGTCACTCAGCAGGAACGGTGTGATATAGTTATCGATCAGATTTTTGGTAAACATCGTTCCCTGAACGTTGGCAATGACACCGGCAAAGATCAGGAAAAATACAGCGATGCAGTGAATTTTATAGTCGCGGAAAATGTAACGCATCAGACGCGCCAGAAGCTTTCCGGGATTCTTGACCTGCGGTTTTACGCCGCGCGGAGGGCGGTTCATCGGTCCTGCCATTACAGTTCACCTGCCTTTTCATCAAAATCTCCGCCGCCGCTCGTCTGAGATTCGTATACTTCGCGGTAAATCTCGTTGGAGGCCAGCAGCTCTTCATGTGTACCGAAACCATTGATCTGTCCGTTCTCCATGACAATGATGCGGTCAGCATCCTGTACGCTGGAGATACGCTGTGCAATGATCAGTTTTGTTGTGTCCGGAATGTCTTCACGGAATGCACGGCGGATGCGCGCATCTGTTGCCGTGTCCACGGCACTTGTACTGTCATCGAGAATCAGGATCTTCGGTTTCTTCAACAGGGCACGGGCAATACACAGACGCTGTTTCTGTCCGCCGGACACATTTGTTCCGCCCTGTTCGATACGTGTTTCATAGCCCTGCGGGAAGGCGCGGATAAAGTCATCAGCGCAGGCAAGCCGGCAGGCTTCCTGACATTCCTCCTCCGTGGCAGCCGGGTTGCCCCAGCGCAGGTTGTCGTAAATGGTGCCGGAGAACAGAACATTATTCTGCAGTACCACGGATACCTGATTACGCAGAACTTCCATATCATATTCTTTGACATTCCTTCCACCGACAAAGATCTCGCCGGCCGTCACGTCATACAGACGGCTGATCAGATTTACAAGACTGGTCTTGGCACTTCCCGTGCTGCCGATGATACCGATGGTTTCACCGGAATGAATATCGAGACTGATGTTCCGCAGAACCGGTTCACAGCTGTCCTTTTTATAAGAAAAGTCAACATTCCGGAACGAAATGCTTCCGTTCGTTACTTCCATCACCGGATGCTCCGGATTCTGCAGGTCACTGGTTTCATTCAGGACTTCGCTGATACGTTCCATGCTGGCCATGCTCATGGAGATCATAACAAAGACCATGGACAGCATCATCAGGCTCATCAGAATATTCATACAGTAAGTCAGCAGACTCATCAGCTCGCCTGTGGTCAGCGTGGAGCTGACGATCATTTTGGCACCGATCCAGCTGATCAGAAGAATACAGGTGTACACAGTGAACTGCATCAGTGGCTGGTTGACGATGACATTGCATTCTGCCCTGACGAAAATGCGGTAGATATTCTCATTGGCTTTTTTGAATTTGTCAGTTTCCTCGTGTTCACGCACGTATGCCTTGACTACACGGACAGCGGAGACATTCTCCTGAATGGAGGCATTCAGCGCATCGTATTTCGGGAATGCCATACGGAAATACTGTGTGGCATGGCGAATCAGGAAAAACAGGATCACACCGAGAAACAGTACGGCAACCAGATAAATGCTGGCAAGCCGCGCATTGATCATGAATGCCATGATCAGTGCACAGATCATGCTGGCGGGAGCACGCATGGCCATACGCAGCATCATCTGGTATGCATTCTGAACGTTGGTGACATCTGTAGTCAGACGGGTGACCAGTCCGGCTGTGCTGAACTTGTCAATATTTGCAAAAGAGAAGGTCTGGATCTGGCGAAACATGGATCTGCGAAGATTTCTTGCGAGACCGGTGGAAGCTTTGGCACCGAAGCGGCCGCCGCACAGGCCGGCGATCAGGCCGATAACTGCCACCACGATCATCAGACCTCCGGTACGGTAGATATGTCCGAGATTACCTGCATTGACTCCGTTATCAATAATGGATGCCATCAGAAACGGAATCATTGTCTCCATCAGAACCTCCAGCAGCATAAAGCACGGAGTGATGAGAGAGGCGCGTTTGTATTCCCGGACTTCTTTCAGAATTGTCCGAATCATGAAAATTTCCTCCTGTATAATATGTATCTGGGATAATCATAGGATAATAAAAAATTTGAGTCAAGTGAAAAAATGTGATTAAATTGTGTCCAAAAGATACTTTCTGTTTGACATACAAAGAGATGTGTGCTATTATAATTTATCGTAGCGATAACATTTCTGCTGATGTGGCACAGTCGGTAGCGCACCTCATTGGTAGTGAGGAGGTCACGGGTTCGATTCCCGTCATCAGCTGAGCAGAAGGAGTTCTGATTTTCAGAACTCCTTTTTTATATCACAGGATACCAGGATCGCGGATGTTCGAAGCCACACTTCGGTACATACATAGAATAGAAGCGACGGCTTGAGTAAATCAGGCAGATTATGTATAATGTGGACAGCAGAAGCGGAGAAGGCTTTTTCAAGATACTGGCCGGGTAAGGGGTTTATAGAATGGAATATTCAGATATTATTATACTTATTATGGAGATGGTCGGAACAGTGGCCTTTGCGGCATCCGGTGCACTGACCGGAATACAGCGCCGCATGGATCTGTTCGGTGTGAATGTGCTGGGTGTAACGACTGCGGTGGGAGGCGGCCTGGTTCGTGATCTGATTCTGGGGCAGAATCCGCCTGCAATGTTCCGGGATTCCAAGTATGCGCTGACGGCAGTGGCTGCTTCGACGATCCTGTTTTTTGTTATTTATTTCCGGCAGAAGAGCATACCGGAAAAATATCCGCGCAGATTTGACCGGCTGCTGCTGATCGGAGATACAATCGGACTTGGCATCTTTACGGTAATGGGCAGCTATGCGGCTATTCTGGCCGGCTATGGCGGCAACCGGTTCCTGATCGTATTTGTCGGTGTGATGACGGGAGTCGGCGGCGGCATGATGCGTGATATTATGGCGGGAAATATGCCGTATATTCTAGTAAAGCATGTTTACGCGGTAGCATCACTGGCAGGCGCACTCGTGTTTGTCCTCTGTCTCCCGTATTTTGGAAGGCTTGGGTGTATGGTAGCCGGAGCGGCGGTGGTGATTGCAATCCGTTTTCTGGCTGCACATTTCAGGTGGAATCTGCCGAAGATACATTAAAATATTGATGAGGCGTGCAGGCAGAGATATAAGCAGGAGAGATAAATCAGAAAGAAGAAAAGAAGCGAAAACAGAAGCAAAAGAAGAAACAAAAGAAGCAACAAAAGAAGCAACAAAAGAAGAAGGGCGGAACAAAAGGGACTGCGGCAATGTGTGATTTGCTGCAGTCCCTTTTCGTACCTGTCTGCGATATTATGGCTGATAAATTCCAATTGAATGCAATCGGATACATGTCTGTATTACTGTTCCATCTGACGGCCCATGAATCCGGCGGCGCATTTTGCCAGAACCTGCTCTGTTTCACCCATTTTCCGGTTCGTATCCTTGCTGCGCAGGATAACGGAGCCGATGACATCCCCTTCACAGAGGATCGGACTGATGACCTGAGGAAGACTTTCCTCCATATCTTCGCTGGTGATCTTGATATGCTTGCGGGACTGCTGGTCGGTGAGAATGTGCTCCCGGTCATTCATGACCGCTTCCAGCTGCCCTGTGACCGGTGATCCGACGGTCTCCTTGCGGATGCCGCCTGCTGCTGCAATGACCTGATCGCGGTCTGTGATGCAGACACTGTGTCCGGATGCAGAGGCCAGAGCTTCCGCGTATTCTTTGGCAAAGCTGCCCAGTTCGCCGATGGGAGAGTATTTTTTGAGGATGATCTCACCTTCCCGGTCGGTAAAGATCTCCAGTGGATCACTTTCGCGGATGCGCAGGGTTCTTCTTATTTCTTTCGGGATAACGACGCGTCCCAGATCGTCTATACGACGTACGATTCCTGTTGCTTTCATATTATCTTCTCCTTATCCATGGTTTTTATCACTAGCAATCTACTCTTAAAATGTGCAAAAAAACTTGATTTTATGCGGGATTTCGCGATTTTGTGACTATGACGGAAAATCCTTGTAAATACCGGGTTCTTTTGTTTTTACGTTACCACCCGGCCAGCCTTTTTCTGATGAGAGAAAAAACAGGGATTCTGGCCGGGTAGTAATTTTCTTTTAATAGTATTGCTCATTTTTTTGAATTTATGAGCTAATTTACCAGCTTTCATAAATAGAAAAGATATATAAATATCCTATGCCTGAAGTGGTCCATAGAAATAGGACGCTGTTGCACCGCCATCACACAGAAAAGTTGACCCCGTGATAAAGGCACCTTTTTCGCTCATCAGAAGTTCTGCCACATTGGCTACTTCATCGGCGGTTCCCGGTCGGCCGGCCGGACATTTTGAAAACATGTTTTTATAGAAATCTCCACGGGGACCATTAAATTCATCAATGGCAAGCGGGGTTACAATAATGCCCGGCGCTAGGGCATTGATCCTGGCACCGCGCTTTCCCCATTCCACACTCTGTGCCATGGCACGCTTCTCATTGCAGCGTTTTGCGATCTGATATGCATGAAGCGTATCTTTAATATTTTCAGGTTTTAACAGCGGGAGTGCCAGCAATTCTTCTGTCGGTGTCATTGCCAGAAGCGCATCTTCTTCGGCAGTCAGCTGCGGCATCCTCCAACCTGACTGACTGGAAATCGTAACACCGACACCACCGCGTTCGATTACTTTTCCTGCTTCTTCAAGCATAACAGCAGTCCCATAAAGATCGACTTTTAGTATTTCCTCAATGGATGCCTGACTTGGTGAAACACCGGCTGCATTGATCATCATCGTGATGCGGCCATACTTTTGTCCTTCTGCAATCAGCCTCCGGATAGATTCTCTGCTGGAAAGATCCATTTCCACAGGAACGACATCATACCCTGCATCATTCATGATCCTGGCAATCGCTTTTGCATTTTCCATCTTTTTGTCACCGACAACGATTTTCTTCCCATATCCGATACGACGGGCAATCGCCATGCCGATCTGTCCGGCTCCAGCCCATAACACTACACTGTTCATATTTGTTTCTCCTTTACAACAGTTTTTCATATTCTTCCTGACTGACCGGTTCACACCATTCATTTTTACAGTCATCTCCCGGAACTTCTACTGCAATATGACTGAACCAGCTGTCCTTTTTAGCTCCATGCCAATGCTTGACATTTGCAGGAATTGTGACAACTGTGCCTGGAATGAGACTGACTGCTTCCCTGCCTTCCTCCTGATACCAGCCTTCTCCCGCAGTACAAATGAGAATCTGTCCGCCACCTCTTTTTGCGTGATGGATATGCCAGTTATTCCGGCATCCCGGTTCAAAAGTAACATTTGCAAGAAACTCTGTTTCTGCAGGATCTGTCAGTGGATTCAGAAAGGATGCACCGGAAAAATACTGTGCAAAATTTGTGTTCTCAGAACCTGTTCCGAATACATTCACCTGCTCAAAATCTGCTTTGTTCAAAATCTTCATTTTCATTTTCCTTTCCTCAGGAAGTGCTTTCATTTTCTGCGTTGTGTGTCACTTTTCACCTTCCGCCTGTATTCACGAGCAACTTCTTGACCTTGCCGGTTTGCTTTGATATATTAACTTCATTCAATAAGTTGAAGTATACTTACAGTCAACCGATTATTTTTGGTGGAGGAGATTTTTTATGGTGTATACAGTTGGAGAAATGGCAAAACTGCTGAATATTGCGCCATCTGCGCTGCGTTTTTATGACCGTGAAGGTTTATTGCCTTTCGTTCAGCGTTCGGAAAATGGTGTTCGGGTTTTTAACGATAAGGATTTTCGATGGTTAAAACTCATTACCTGCTTAAAAAGTGCCGGCATGTCCTTAAAGGAGATCCGTCATTATATAGAGCTGGCAATGGAGGGCGACGATACTGTGGATGACAGACTTCAGATGTTTGCTGAACAGCGGGAAAAACTCATGGCACAGATGAAAGAGCTGCAGCAAACCCTGGATATTGTAGAGTATAAGTGCTGGTATTATCAAACAGCAAAAGAAACCGGTTCAGAGGAGATCCCTCAAAATATGACAGACGAAGAAATACCCGAACATTTCCGCTCTGTCCGGGAGTTTTTGAGAGGCAGCCTGTCTGTAAAATGAAGAAATTGATGCATGTAAAGCACGAAATGGGATAATAAAATGGCAGCGCCGAAAATGATAAAATCGGCACTGCCTGATAGGAAACAGTCACAAACAGCTGCAGCTACAGAGAAAGTGCTGCACGTCCCATCTGTTCCAGCAGTTCGCTTTTGATCCGGAACAGTTTGTCAGACAGATCCACATATACTTCATGTGGATTTGCGAGACGTCTTGTTTCTTCCCACAGAGTATTTTTTTCTTTTGTACAGTAATCACGGATCTCCATTACGGATGGAGATGTATAGACGCATTCGCCTTTTTTGAATACAGGAACAAGAAGCTCACGGAGAGTATAGGTGCCGCCTTTGATCTTCGTCTTTTTCCAGGTTTCGATCGGGTCGAAGATGATCATGTCCTCGGATTCGTCAAAAGTCTCATCGTCCAGACAGATCAGGTCTGCGCGGATCTTGCCGGTTGCTTTGTCATAGATGCGCAGAATCTTTTTGTTGCCCGGATTGGTGATCTTCTCCGTATTTTCGGAAAGTTTGATCTTCGGAACGAACTCACCGGTCTCTTCATTATATACGGCAGCCAGTTTATAGACACCGCCGAATGCCGGGTTGTCCTTGGAAGTGATCATATTGGTGCCGACACCCCAGGAAGTGATTGCAGAACCCTGGGTCTTCAGACTGTCGATCAGATATTCATCCAGATCGCTGGAAGCGGAGATGACAGCATCGGTAAAGCCGGCTGCATCCAGCATCTGACGCGCCCTCTTGGACATATAGGCCAGGTCGCCGCTGTCGAGTCGGATACCGTAATTCTTCAGCTCCATGCCGGATTCGCGCATCTCGCGGAATACGCGGATGGCATTGGGAACACCGGAACGCAGAGTATCATATGTGTCAACAAGCAGCGTACAGGCATCCGGGTACATCTCAGAGTATTTCTTGAAAGCAGTATATTCGTCCGGGAAGCTCATGATCCAGCTGTGCGCATGAGTGCCCTTCACCGGAACATCGAAAAGCTGACCGGCCAGAACATTGGAGGTTCCGATGCAGCCGGCGATCATGGCAGCTCGGGCACCGTATACTCCGGCATCCGGTCCCTGTGCACGGCGAAGACCGAACTCCATGATACCGTCACCACGTGCAGCATGTACAACACGGGCAGCTTTGGTCGCGATCAGACTCTGATGATTCAGAATAGTCAGGACAGCGGTCTCCACCAGCTGTGCCTGCATGATCGGTGCAATAACTTTCAGCATCGGTTCACGCGGAAACATGACAGAGCCTTCCGGAATCGCATAGATATCTCCCTCAAATCGGAAGTTTCTCAGATATTCCAGGAAGTCATCCCGAAAAATTCCAAGACCTTTCAGATAAGCAATATCATCTTCGGAAAAGTGGAGGTTTTTAATATAATCAATGACCTGATCCAGTCCGGCAGCGATCGCATAGCCGTTGCCGCATGGATTGTTGCGGTAAAACGCATCGAAAATAACTACTTCGGAGGAATTGTTCTTGAAATAGCCCTGCATCATGGTCAGCTGATACAGGTCAGTCAACAGTGTAAGGTTCAATGTACTCATTGTGACACTCCTTTTCTGAAACTGAAAGCGCAAAACGGCAGATCGCCTGTTTCGTGTTCACTGTAGTAATTTTAACCATAACTATAACATATTTCACTGGAATTGGCACAAAAAATTGAAAAAACGCAGAAAATAAAAAAAGTGAAAAAAATAGAAAAAAAAGCTTGCATTTTCCAGATGCTTGATATAAAATAATCTCTGCGTTGATACGAAGGGCTATCGCCAAACGGTAAGGCAACGGACTCTGACTCCGTCATTTCAAGGTTCGAATCCTTGTAGCCCTGCTCATCAGGATACTTCCTGATTTTTACAATTTCATAATTTAGGGATATCGCCAAACGGTAAGGCAACGGACTCTGACTCCGTCATTTCAAGGTTCGAATCCTTGTATCCCTGCTAAGAGCACTCATGGATGAGTGCTCTTTTTTCGTCCCGGAAAGCCCGTAAATACGGTGTTTTTCGGGATTTTGTGATTTGGGGATGGCAGACAGAAGCGGAGTGAGGAATAAGAGAACAGTAGCAGGTTTGATGGAAAATAGGTCAATTTTATTGAAAGAATAGGTCAATTTCAGATGCTGAAAATAAGCGGATGATCGCTGGATACTGCTGCAGCATATAAAGGGTACATGAGACAGCTCTTCCCGAAAACTCCCTTTTTCTGTTTCAAAATGCCGTGAATTTGAAATGGATAGGTCAATTCATAGGTCAATTTAAAATGGGAAAAACTGGGAAACAGTGGAAAAAGGCTTTCAAAAGCAAAAAAATGATGAAAAAACCAGACTGTACTTTTAAAAATACAATCTGATGAAAGATTTTTATTATTGAGGGTTAGTTTGATAAAAGGATGTGTAAAATGCCCATACAGGCACCGGATGATTGCAGGCAGGAATTATATCAAAAGAAAAATAAAAATCAATATATGGGCATTTTACGAGGTCGTTTTTTTGATTACGTTGATGAAATGATTCGGTCAGGTATGGAAAGAGGCTGTGATTGGCAAAGAACATGAATAACACCATCGTACGCAAGAGCATGTTCTTTAGCCGCGAATAAATAGAGTGCGTTGTATGTAATGAATGGTGAGCTGCATTCAGGCAAGGCATCTTTCAGAATTTCTTTGATATTTTCATAGGAAACGTGAACATCACTGGATGCATTTAAAGAACGTTCTATATCGCTGATAATTACACAGGAATGCAAATGGTTGTTTGGATCCTGATATACAAGTGACATCAGAAAGAGGTCGTTATTGTAATGAGAGTTAAATGTGTTGGCAATCGTATTTACCGAAGAAATTATGGCAGACAAATCTTTGGTGCTGTCATAGTCCAGCGTAAGGCATAGAAAGCTGTGATTGTCAGGATTTTGTATGGTTTGGCGTTTGGCTTCGATTACAGAATAAGCCTCTTCGAAGGAGTGGATTTCAGGGAAGTCGAGAAAATTGAAGTAATGAAGTTGGGGATTGCGGCATCCATGAAAAAGTGCTTCTTTGATCTGCTCTGCAGAAACAGAATCAGTTGTTGTTTGATAGAAAATCATAAAGATAACGTCCTTTCTTTTTTGTTGGATAAATTGCATAATCGGAACTGACCAGTTACATCAGTTCCGATTTTTTTGCAATGTACAGGTCAACGGCCTGCTTGGATACTTTCCATTGGTTCTCAATTTTGAATCCTTTGATGGTTCCGTCGTTAAGCAGCTGGTATGCAAGATTCCTGCCTATAACCTAAATTCAGTATATATCTACAGCAATCTACGGCATAATCAGCCAGCCTGTTAAAATCATTATTCAGCCTACGGAAGTCTTCAAGAGTAACTTTAATTGAGAAGTGCATCATACGACTGCCGGGTTTACGCAAAAGTGTATTGTGGATGAATTGAAATTCTGCTATGGTCTGCGCTGGGGCTTTATTGTGATTATATCCTGCAGCATCGCCAAAGCATATAAGTTCACAATAGCGATCTTCATTTTCCCTCGTTCTTGAAATATATTCGATCACCTTTTTAGCTGCATCTTTATTTTTGTATTCTCTGGGATTAAGCTGTGTGATCAGTACCATATAGCTTCTACCTCCTTCTTTATCTTATCCAAGTGTGAAATAACTTCTGATTTTGTAAAAGTTTCCTGTTCAGTTTTAGCAAGATCATCATAAATCTGATAAAGAACATGACTTGTTCGGACGATACCACCGGCAGCTTTCCTATTGGCATATCTGTTGGCAGCTTTACCTTTGAGCGAACGATCTCTCATATAGGTAGAAGTAGGCATACCAAGTGGTTCTGCTATATCTTCTAATTTTTTCTTTTCTTCAAGTGAGACTCTGACAGGAATAACTTCTGTTCTCTTTTTTTCCTTATAATGCATGGTATTTCCTCCTTTTATTATAGAATAACTTCTCGGAATCTTCAGCCTTGATTTTATAAGGGTTCTAGATCCCTATCTCAAAAAATCACCCACTTTTTTGCCGAAAGTACTTGACAAATCGCTCAAAATTTGCGGCGAAGCCGATTGATTATACTTTATTTC
>JBGVDJ010000023.1:0-2881 GCA_045119335.1 Candidatus Choladousia sp.
GAGCTGAGAGGAGGCGGTTGGTCAGCGGAGTAAGGCAAGAAGATTCCTATGTTGCGATTCGGTATCTGCACGATACCGAGAAATATCCAATCGTGAAGCTGTGCGCAGTTCTGAGTATCAACCGTTCTTCCTATTACAAATGGCAGAAACGGAAACCCAGTACAAATCAGGCCAAAAATGAAGAGATTATCGGCTGGATCAAGGAGTTATACGAAGAACAAAATGGTATTCTGGGTTACCGACAGATGACGATTACCATTAACAGAGTACATAAGGTTTGCTATAACAAGAAGCGTATCCGTCGGCTGATGCAGATTCTGGGGCTGAAATCTGTTTGCAGAGTCAAGAAAAAATCCTACATTCCTTCCACACCGGAAATGGAAGCAGATAATGTTCTGAACCGGGAGTTCTATGCGGATGCACCCAATGAGAAGTGGCTGACTGATGTGACAGAGTTCAAATATTATGTTGGACCGGAGATCAGGAAGCTGTATCTTAGCGCAATCCTCGATCTGTACGACAAACGGATCGTGGCATACAAGATTGGTGACAACAACAATAATCAACTTGTCTTTGATAACTTCGATGAAGCGGTAGCCCTCAATCCCAATGCCCATCCCTGTAATTTATTATTGGATTCTGCGGGATTTTCCCGATGCTGTTTACGCAAATCCCGGTGCTGACAGCACAAGACAATATGCTCGCCCCATGTTCCCGGATAAGACAGATTCCATGTGTGGACATATTGTAGTCATCCCTCAGGACTGCGAACTTAACAACAGCCCTATGCCCGCAACCTGCTTTCCCGTCTGTATTGGGCAACCGCCTGCCGCCGGGATGGAATGTATCCTTCTGCCCTCTGGATGCAGCTGTTTCCGGGTTTTCAATACCATCCAGAAGACCTTTGACCGTTTTCAGCACTGGCAGGACAGTATGCAGCAGGCTGTTGAGCAGGAATATAGTTTCGATGCACTGATCCAGAGCTGCGATGATATTCTGGAAGATCCCCTCTGCCTTTCGGACAGTCAATTCCGCTATGTAAGCTATTCCCGCGATCTGGCCCAAACCAGCGGCTATGAAGAGCGGTTCGTGGGTGAAGGAAATTACCTCCCTCTGGATTACATCAACCAACTGACAGCCATGCCGGATTACAAGGAATTGGAAACCTACCGCCATGTATACCAATACAACTGCGTGGATGATGTTTTTCACCAAAATATCTTTCACGGCGAAAACTTTGTCGGGCGGCTCACACTCCCACGTTCCGGCTTGGAAGCAAAGGATCACTATTATTGCGCAGTTCTCATTGCGTTATCTCATTATGTTCAACGGCTGTATGCCGAAACAGGTTCCTTCTGGAGCCGAAGCAGTACCCTGCCCCGGATCAGCGCCATTCTGCACACCATGCTCCAGGGACAGACCGTAGATGTGGATGCGTTGATGCGGCTGTTGGAAAATCAGGGATACCGCAGTGGAGATGAATTCAAGCTGATCCAGATGCGTTCTCATTTTATTACAAATGAAAGTAAAATGACCTCTGCTCTTACGTCCCAGCTGGAACGGCAATGGTACGGAAGCTGCTGTATGGTCCACGAGCAGAAGCTCTTCGTTTTTCTGAACGTTTCCCATTACAAGCGCAGTACCGACAAACTGTTCAATCAGGAGCTTGCCCTGTTCTTACGGGAAGGTCTGCTGGTAGCCGGTATCAGCCGCAGTTTTACGGATGTCCGCAGCATCCAGGCCGCATATCTGCAAACTGAGATTGCCCTCGAAACAGGAGAGCAGGTGAATCCTACCTACTGGTATTTCAAATACGATGATTATGCCTACTGGGATCTTCTGCACCACGGATGCCGGAATTTTCTGCCCCACCAGATTTGTCATCCGGCAATCAATGCGCTTCTGGAATACGACAGGAAGAACAACACAGAGCTGTGTCCAACACTGAAAGCATATATTGTCCACCAATAAGCATCTACCATGAGTTCCAGTTCAATTCGGGTACCGGGCGGATAACTGAGCCGGATCTGGGCAGCTTCACGGGGTGTGGGCACCTTACTCATCTGTATCCTCCAAATCTGAAATATCGATAGGACGGGGCAGTGTGTGATCTCCAACGACCAGGAAATCCAGCCATTCCACATCGGAGATACTCTCCGCAGAAATATTTCCATTCAGCTTGTGCTGGGCCTCGCATTCCGGGCAGATGCAGCACTCGTCGCTGTTGCTGTCATAATCGTCTTCCTGTCCTTCATCTGCATCAAAAACTTTTTCTCTGCCGGTACCGAAGTTGATATACAGAATCCCCTTATCTGTCAGAACCGACCAACGGTCCAGGCGCAGAGCCATATCCTGTGTCGTGATCTGTCTGGTCTTTTCTTCCAATGCTTCCTGCTCCTCTGGAGTCAGGTCTTCTGTCAGCAGCAGATCGATACGTCCATACAGCTTTCTTCCTCGTTTCTCTACTGACCATCTGGCGGACAGGATCTTCTGGAACAGGGATTCTTCAGCATCCGTCTCGGTATCCGCAAAACAGAGTGCCATATCATGGATGATCCAGGATTGCATCCGCTGAACCGCTTCGCCTATTACATCAGCGTGCTGGAGCATTACCGCATCCCTGGCCGGTTCCATCTCGCCATCCAGCCCAACAAGCCACCCTCGTACAGGGAAGAAGCAGGTGCTTCCAAACCGAGCAGTGCTTTTGATCATCCGGTCGATTTCCTGCCGCAATTCTGCAATAGAGAGAAATCCGCTGGACAGGATCTGCACCTGAGCCATGATCGGTCGAGGTGGTGCGATCACAGTGTAAATAGCAGCCACCGCATCCAGCAGGCTCATCTCCCCCTCCAACAGCCGCAGCACAAAATACTCCAGCGGA
>JBGVDJ010000024.1:0-2501 GCA_045119335.1 Candidatus Choladousia sp.
ACGCTGGTTGCCTCGATTCCCAGAGTCTTTGCAAAATCCGGATGCTTCTGAAGCTTTTCCATCAACCGAAGCATCAGGATCCGTTCTTTCACACTCATGTGTATCACTCCTTCCTGATGGATCAATCATACACCATCCGAAAGGGGCAATACAGGACAAAAACCGCAAATTAGAGGGTCGATTTTCCTCTGTCAGAGAGAATTAGCTGCGCCCGATCTTATAGGCATCATACTGTGCCCGGTCAATGGCGCCGGTATCGAGCATCCGCTCGCACCAGAGCTGCAGGGTTTCCACGGCGATGGAGATCTTCTCTAGCTCCTCCTGGATCCGCACGAAGTCCGCCAGCTCGTCGCCGCTGATTTTTCCGTCCACAGTGATCTCAATGAGCCGCTCCTTCTGCCGCTGCATGGCGTTCAGGGAAGCGATGGTCTCCAGCACGATCTGGGAAAGGTCCTTCACCTTGATCTCTGGCACATACTGCTGTCCGATGGGACACTGATTGGCACAGTAATAGTTGCAAAGGCTCGGATGCTTATATTGATCGGACATCAGCAGCACCTCGTCCGGGTGGGGCATGGATCGCTCATTCTCGATCTTCTCGATCCGTTCGGGAGACATGGTGCCCAGCAGGTCAGATGCCTCCTCACGGGTCAGTCCCAGACCTTCCCGGGTGCGCTGATAAATGTTTTTATTCTCTTTGGTGGACTTTCTTGCCATCGCTTATTTCTCTCTTTCCTTCTGTCCATAATCTGTCATCTATAATACTCGACATCTATCAAGCATTATTGCACTTATATTAATGTAACTGTATAATCCTCGTTGGGTTTCTCTTGAAACACAATACGCCACTCGATCCTCTTTGCGTGTTCAAATCGCAAAGAAGAATTTGCAATATGCTTCTGAGGTTCCTCTGATCTGGGCTGTCCCATGATAATAGTAGTCGGCCCGTCTGCTCCGCCGATAATACCAAACGAAATCGCATGGCTGCCGTCGTTAAGGTCAACACCAGTTCGGCGCCGGGGCTGATCGCTCTGAGCACAGTCCACGATTCGGAACTGATTTCGGTACATGTCAGGTTCAATCCGGAATGTCATCTGGGTATAACAGGTCGGATATTCCAGTTCTTGATCGTGCATTCTGCTGAAATCAGCCGTTTCCTGCTTGATCTCATCAATATGAAGGATGTATTCCTTTTCAGTCTGGGGATGGGTCAGTATAACACAATTTCCTGTGTCTGGTGTCTTAAAATGAGTACCAGAGATAGAAACGGGATACTGCTTCATTGTCAGACTCATATTCCGGATTTCCATCTTTCCGCAGGCCGGCCAGAAGAACTTAACCTTATGAATCTGCCAGGCGTAATTCAGATCCAAACCGTAATGCTCCAGGAACCATTTACTCTCAACATCCCAATTCTGATCAGGAACCCAGGTAATGCCCATGCTGCCTGTCGGACGCATGGCAAGTTCATTGATAGATACCTCATGGCGGGCATGAAGATTCAGCGGATTCTCAGCCATCAGCTGTTCGTGGGCTTCGGGAGAAATGAAATCATCATATCCTTCCAGAGGAACAAGACTCGGATCAATGCGGCCCAAAAGGTGCATCACGACACCTCTGTCAAAAGGATATACCTCCGGTACATACCAGTCTATGCCGGCCCACTGGAACCATGTATCAACGGCAATTGGTTCTGCTCCAACACTGTCCTGATCAGTGTCAAAGAAATCTCCGTCCCAGGTGACTTTCCACTCTGGGGCAGGCCGCTCAGGGGTCTCATCTACGATTTCATAATACTCCGGAGGGAATCTGAGCGAATCGTAATCAAACTCATCCTGGAGCTTGTGCATGTAGGCATAAGGATCCTCCATAGGAGTCAGCTTATACTTCTTCCGGATTTCATTCAGGCATTTCTGTGCTTCCGTATCTGGTTGGTTCGCTTCCAGGAAGCTCTCGAACACTTCCCTGTCCATGAACCAACACTGCTCGATGGTGGCTGTATCATAGCAGGCCAGCAGGAGCCTCAGGAAATCCTCAAAGTTTCTTGCAACTGGATGGACATATTCACCTGGCAAATTCGCAGGACTGACCGCAAAGACGATCTCACCGAAGTTCTTGTTGACGCAGAAATGGATACCATCCACACCTGCCCATCCGATGACTTTGGAGAGCACAGGAGTGCAGAAATAATTACTCTCTTTTTCTCTGCGTATGAAACCAATATGAGAAAGATCCAGTTTGGATCTGAGATAGCTGTTCAGGTAATTCAATGCTAACGCCTCCTGACATCAAAGACGAATATGTTTATTTCATTTTATGCTTATCGTCTTAACTCAGCAAGTCAGAAAAGCGCACAATGGCACAAGTCTGTCATTCTGAGCGGAGCGTCAGCGGAGTCGAAGAATCTTCGCACTTATGGAACATGAGCAGTCAAATCGGTGCGAAGATCCTTCGACTCCCTCCGAAAATCTGCGATTTTCTCCGGTCGCTCAGGATGACAT
>JBGVDJ010000025.1:0-112383 GCA_045119335.1 Candidatus Choladousia sp.
TATTCAAATTCAATCGTTGCCGGCGGCTTTCCCGTGCAGTCATAAAGTACCCGGTTCACATGCGGTACTTCATTGACAATTCTGCTTGTAGTCTTCCCGATAATCTCCCACGGAATCTCTGCACTCTCTGCCGTCATGAAATCGGTCGTTGTGATTGCACGCAGCGCTACTGCATAATCGTATGTTCTCTCATCACCCATAACGCCAACGGAACGCATGTTGGTAAGTGCTGCAAAATACTGATTTACTTTCTTGTCCCATCCGGCCTTTGCGATCTCCTCACGCCAGATTGCATCCGCATCCTGCACCATCTTGACTTTCTCAGCGGTTACCTCGCCGATAATACGGATACCAAGACCCGGGCCCGGGAACGGCTGACGGAATACGAGATATTCCGGAAGTCCAAGCTCCAGACCCGCTTTACGAACTTCGTCCTTGAACAGGTCACGAAGCGGCTCTATGATTTCTTTGAAATCCACATAGTCAGGAAGACCGCCTACGTTGTGATGGGATTTGATGACTGTAGATTCTCCACCTACACCGGATTCTACCACATCCGGATAAATAGTTCCCTGTACCAGATAATCTACTGCACCGATCTTCTTTGCTTCCTCTTCGAATACGCGGATAAATTCTTCGCCGATGATTTTTCTCTTTCTCTCAGGCTCTTCTACACCTTTCAATTTCTCATAAAAACGCTCCTGGGCGTTGACACAAATGAAGTTCAGATCGTAATCGCCCTTCGGACCGAATACGGCTTCTACTTCATCGCCTTCATTCTTACGAAGAAGACCATGGTCTACGAATACGCAGGTAAGCTGAGAACCAACTGCCTTTGACAGCATAACTGCTGCTACAGAAGAGTCTACACCGCCAGACAGTGCACAGAGCACCTTGCCGTCTCCGACCTTCTCGCGGATTGCCTTAATGGACTGCTCTACGAAGGAATCCATCTTCCAGTCACCGGTACAGCCACAGACATTGTATACGAAATTAGAAAGCATCTTCTGCCCTTCCTGAGTATGGAGTACCTCTGGATGGAACTGTGTTGCATACAGCTTCTTCTCTGCATTCTCCATTGCTGCATACGGGCAGTCTGCTGTATGCGCACTTACAGAAAATCCCGGTGCAAGTGCAGAAATATAATCATTATGGCTCATCCAGCAGATTGTCTTCTCTGATACGTTGGAGAAAAGCCTGGACTCCTGATTTACGGTCACTTCAATCTTACCGTATTCACGGACCGGAGCCTTCTCGACCTTACCGCCGAGCAGATGCATCATGAGCTGGGAACCGTAGCAGATACCGAGAACCGGTACACCCATCTCAAAAATCTCTGTCGTGTATGTCGGTGCACCCGGCTCGTAACAGCTGTTCGGGCCACCGGTGAAAATGATGCCTTTAGGCTGGATTGCTTTGATCTTCTCAAAATCAGTTTTGTAAGAATAGATTTCGCAGTAAACATTACACTCTCTGACACGTCTTGCGATCAGCTGATTATACTGTCCTCCGAAATCAAGAACAACAACCGTTTCTCTCTTCATTCTCTTCTCCTTCTGCGCTCTTCCGGACCTGGTCATATGCCGCGTTCCGGCTTTTCTGCACTCTAATAAGTGTGTTGGCCTGCCAATTTTCCATGCTCGTCGCATAATAAATGAAAAATAGGATTTTTTTATTATAGTTCAGGTTTCTGCGCTTGGCAACAAAAATTTGAGAGAAGTTTTGATGCTTTTCCGCTGCTCTGTGCATCTGTGTTTTGCTGTGTTATGAAGTATATTCACTATATTGTACGAAACAGGTCTGCTGCAGGGTGCAGAATGGATTTGCCGCATTAACATTAATATGAAACGTATCTGCTATGTTATGTAAAAACGGTGCGATTTACCAAATACATTTAAAACATAACCTGCCACACCGTTCAAAACGTGATTCACCGCATTATACGAAGCGGGACTTGCATGACATGCCTTTCCTGTGCTACTATAATTAAAAATGTCTGCCGTCAAATGACGGCCTCCATAATAAGCTAAACGGGCAGCCTCCTGGCAAACCTTCAGGAACAGGCCCACAAATATATGCAGCAGGAGGATTGTACAAATTCATCTATTGTACAGACTTATATTATGAAAAATCGTATTCTCTATCTTGAATGTAATTCCGGTATCAGCGGTGACATGACGGTTGCAGCTCTGCTTGATCTCGGAGCAGACCGACAGGCTCTGGCGGATGCACTGAACAGCCTGCCGCTCTCCGGATATTCAATTGAAATAAAAGAGGTATTCAAATCCGGCATCCGTGCATGCGATTTCAATGTCCTTCTGGACAGCGACAACCATGACCATGACATGCAGTATCTGCACGGAAACAGCGATACATCTGACAGCCTGCATGAGCACTCTCGCGAAAACAGTGATACATCTGACAGCCTGCATGAGCACTCGCACGCAGACTGCTCAGAGAAGGATTCTCCTGACCACTCATCCTCTACCTGTCCAACGGGACACATCCACACAGATTCTGCACCCGGCGACGCACATACGCACCACCATGCTTCCCGCAATCTTAAAGATATTGTGGAAATCATCACTGCCGGCAGTCTGACCACGCGCGCTCGTACTCTGGCAATCCGCATATTCCGCATTCTTGCGGAAGCAGAAGCCTCCGTTCACGGAAAGAGCATGGAGGAAGTACATTTCCACGAAGTCGGCGCTGTCGATTCCATCGTAGATATTGTCGCTGCCGCTGTCTGTATCGACAACCTGCAGCCGGACCAGATCATCGTCTCTCCGCTGACTGACGGTCACGGTCAGATTCGCTGTCAGCACGGACTCATTCCGATTCCGGTTCCGGCAGTTGCAGCTATCGCAGTAAATCATGGTCTGACACTGAAATCCATCGATGTGGAAGGCGAACTGGTAACTCCAACGGGTGCAGCGATTGCAGCCGCACTTCCGACAGGCGATTCTCTTCCAACAGAATACAGGATCACCAAAATCGGACTGGGGGCCGGCAAACGCAACTATGCTACCAGCGGTCTGCTGCGTGCAATGCTGATCGAACCGGTAAGTGAAGACAATCATGACACAGTTCTGACTCTGGAGACCAACATTGATGACTGCACCGGTGAAGCACTGTCCTACACGATGCAGCAGTTGATGGAGGCTGGGGCGCTCGACGTGTTCTGTATTCCTGTTTATATGAAAAAGAACCGGCCTGCGCAGCTGCTGAAGGTCATCTGCGAATCACAGGACCGTGAGCGGATGGAAGCCATCATCTTCCGCAACACGACCACAATCGGAATCCGTTACCAGGAACTGCACCGCACAAAGCTCGACCGCAGAATACTGGCTGTCGAGACTCCGTGGGGAATGGCTGATGTGAAATGCTGCACATTCGAAAATGAAACATATTATTATCCGGAAAATGACAGTGTCTGCCGTCTCGCAGAAGACAACAAAACAGGCTTTTCTGAAATGTACGGCATGATTCAGGCCTATGTCCGCGCCAGGGAAAAAGGAAGCAGAAATGGAACATTATAATAATCAGGAGCCAGAGCTTATCCGGAGATATGAAAATCTGAAGGCCTGTTTTAAACCATACAAAAAGGACGGAATCTGTATCGCCTACTCCGGCGGTGTAGACAGTACATTGCTGCTGAAAGCAGCCGTTGATGCACTGAAAACATCCCGCCCGGTTCTTGATACACCGGAAACATCCCGCCCGGTCCTTGCTGTCATTCTTGAGACTCAGCTGCATCCGCATTCTGATACGGAGAATGCCTGCAGTCTGGCTAGGCTGCTCGGTGCACAGCCGACAGTCATTCAGATAGACGAATTTCAGAATCCCGAGATTCTGCACAACCCGGTCAATCGCTGTTATCTCTGCAAATATATGCTGTTCTCACAGCTGAAAGAATATGCCTCTTCTATGGGATATCATGCCATCTTCGACGGCACGAACAAAGATGATGAGAAAGAGTACCGCCCAGGCATGAAAGTTCTGAAAGAGTTGCAGATCAACAGTCCTCTGCTGAAACTCGGCATTACAAAATCAGAAGTGAGAGCCATTTCTTCTGTACTTGGACTCTCCACAGCATCCGTACCGTCTACTCCATGCCTGGCGACACGGCTTCCCTACGGAGCATATCTGGACCGCAATCTGCTGGAACGTATTCACAACGGGGAGACGTTTCTCCGTCACATGGGTTTCTATAATGTACGGCTCCGTTATCATGAACCCATATTACGTCTGGAAATTGACTGTGATTCATTTAAAGAATTGTTTGCCAAACGCATGGAAGTGATTCAGCAGATGAAAGCCCTCGGTTTTCCGTATATTACGCTGGATCTCGAGGGATTTCGCAGCGGAAGCATGGATATTCACCTTTCATAAAAGATATCCTTCTTCACACGAATAAAAGTGAAACCGGTTGTTCTGCTTATCCGGAGCTCCCACATGTACCAGTCAGGTTTCCGCATTCATACGCGCCAACACATTGTCGACAGTATGAATGATTGTTTTATATCGGTATATTATAAAAGGTAAACGTCCGGAATACAGGCACTTCCGTGCTGCTGTTCCGGACGTTCTTCTCTTTATAGCTAATAATAATCAGTAATACTGACCAACTATCAGGCGACGTGTATTCTTTGCATGCAATGCTGTCTTTTCTGTTAAACCTCCATGTTCTTGCATTCCAGTATACCTTTCCACCGCTCCATGAGCCTTTCCACGGAAAATGCTGCATTCGCCGGACTGGTCGATGGCAGACCTACAATCGCTCTCCCACATGCGTCCTGCTGAAACCGTTCATACAGTTTCTTCGCCGTATTACCGTTCGCGTAAATCTGCTGAATCGGGGCTGCTTCCAGAATCCGGTTCAGATCAGTCGGAACGACGTTGCGGATACTGCTGTCGCTGGATCCGATAATCTCACACTCTGCAATAACATCCCAGACTGCAATGCCGTTTTTCAGCAGCATTCGTTTCTTTTCATCTATAGTCTGCGGCACTGGTGTGCCGATCAGTCCCGCGATCACTTTCCAGAAACGATTCTGAGGATGCCCGTAATAAAACTGCTGCTCCCGGGATTTCACCGACGGAAAACTGCCAAGGATCAGAATCCTGCTGGTCTTATCATAAACCGGTTCAAATTCATGTCGTACTTTCTGGTATTCTCCCATAAGCATCCTCTCTAAAATCCTTCGCTCCGTCTGAGTTTACGAAGCTGGGCACGTTTTTTGCCTGCTTCCCATTCAATCTCCTGCGTCACACCCTCAACAATCAGCCCCGGCACTTCCACCGGATTCTGATTTTCATCCGTTCCGACCATAACGAAATATGCACGGTTAATCATATTCCTCGTACCGTCCAATGCCTCTGCATACGTGTCGATGCGCACTTCCATCGAAGATCTGCCCACATACGTCAGTCTTCCAATCAGCACGATCGTATCATCCACCTTCGCCCCGGCCTTAAAATACATATTGTCAACGGCTACTGTCACGACATTCATTTCCGCATGACGTTTCGCCACAATTCCCGCCGTCTCATCAATCCATGCAAGCAGTTGTCCGCCAAAGAGATATCCCGCAGCATTCAGGCAGCGCGGCATCAACAGGTAGGACTGTTCAGCCATGGAATCTTCCACACGTTTCATTTTTCTCTCAGACATGATCTGATTCCTCCCAAGTATATACTATCTTCATTATAAAACTTTCGACTGATTTGTAAAGTCCATGCGGCTTTTATTGATTCCGGAATCCGAAATCTGTGAACTGCTGTGCATCTGGCCATGGATGCGGAACTAGTGTACAGCTCTTTTACATTCATTGATACTATCATTCATTTTGAGAAGATAATATTGAAAATGCTTCAAGGTTCTGCGTGTATCGGACAGACATGAAATACGGACCGCAGCATTCACCACAGCCCGCAGTCATTTTTGCAATTATAAACAGTAACTTGGACAACGTTCCTCTGCTCAGATAAGATGCCGCAAATATTCACCCTGCCTGAGACACCGTTAATTGTGCTCTGTATGCAGATACTTCTCTCTGGTAGCAAGTCCGCCCCGGATATGCCGCTCCTGCTTGTTCACGTCCAGAACCTTTCTGACTTCTGCTGCCAGAGATGGATTGATCTGCAGCAGACGTTCTGTACAGTCTTTATGTACCGTACTTTTACTGATCCGAAATTTCTTCGCCGCATCTCTCACCGTCGCTCCATTCTCAATAATGTAATCTGCTATCCCCAGTACACGTTCTTCTATGTAATCTTTCAAGGAAAACCCCCGAAATGGCTGTTTTTACAGTGTATGCTCTAAAATCACCCGGTATGATTTACATATATTTTCAATCTACTGTAATATAAACACGATACGCTGTATATGGTCAATAACTCGTCGCCTTCCTCATGACTCAATAATTCGAGATAATTGTGTGTAAAGTGTAAAAAGTGTGCAGCACACTTTTCACGATTATTACCATAGCAGCATCGGTGGCTGATGGAAGGTCTGCCATTGAGCAGAAAAAAGTAATATTAAAGGTAAAACCAGAACTGTATTAGCACAGTTCTTATCATGTACATTGACAGTTTCACAGTTATCCAAACTCTCGATTACCTGTAATATTGTTGGGGAAGATTGAATTTCGCAATGTTGGGGTGTATAGTATGAGAGTGAAAAAAGGGAATTTGTAGGAGCGAGTATTATGACAGAAACAGAACTTTGGGATGCATTTATCAAAGAAAATAATCTGGATGATTGTGAATATGAGGCATGGGCTTTTGGAATGGAAGCCGATTTGTTGGCTCATTTAGTAGCAATTGGAGAGAAAACAGCTACTGCTTCAGCTTATCCTCTGTACGAATTGGAAAATGAATCTCTGCCCGCAGCAGGAGCATATAGTGTTATTTTAGACTCTAAAGGTAATGCTGTTTGTATTATTCAAACCAAGAAAGTTTCTGTTGTTCCATTTAATGAAGTAACAGCAGAACACGCATACAAAGAAGGGGAGGGAGACAAATCTTTAGATTTCTGGACAAAAGCGCACGAAAAATTCTTTACGGAATGTTTGGATGAAGTTGGACTGAAATTTACTCCCGCTATGAAAGTTGTATGTGAAGAATTTGTTGTCGTTTACAAACAATAAACTCTTTAAGAATTAGCGAGGTTCAAAATGAAAAATATAAACACGACGCACTGTTGTCATGTTTGATAAAGTAAACTTATTCTCAATAAAGGAGTCCAAATGAAAATAGATCGACTGATTGGCATTCTGTCCGTTCTGCTTCAGAAGGATGTAGTCACGGCGCCCTGGCTGGCAGAAAAATTTGAAGTTTCCAGACGGACCATCAACCGTGATATTGAAGCACTGTGCAAGGCGGGCATCCCCATTTTGACACGGCAGGGTGCAAATGGCGGCATTTCGATTATGGAAAATTACAGGCTGGATCGGACACTGCTGACCGGCGCTGAACTGCAGGATATCCTTGCCGGTCTTCGCAGTCTTGACAGCGTCAACGGAACCAACCGTTATGGTCAGCTCATGGAAAAGCTGTCGGCCGGTTCTTCCGATTTTATAGCAGGCAATCAGTCTGTTCTGATTGATCTGTCGGCGTGGTATAAAGATTCTCTTGCTCCCAAAATTGAGCTGATCCGAAGCGCTATTGATCAGCATCGGGAACTGGAATTTCTGTACTACTCTCCCAAAGGAGAGACGCAGCGAACGATTGAACCCTATTATCTGATTTTTCGCTGGTCAAGCTGGTACGTCTGGGGATGGTGCAGGCATCGGGAGGATTACCGTCTTTTCAAACTGAATCGGATGGAGCACGTGAATTTATCCGAATATACATTTGATAAACGTGCTGTTCCGCTGCCGGATCTGAGCAATGAAAGGGTGTTCCCGGGCGGCATCCGGCTAAAAGCATTATTTGAATCGAACTGCAAATGGCGGCTGATCGAAGAATTTGGTACAGACTGCTTCGAAGAACAGCCGGACGGAAAGCTGCTGTTTCATGCGGACTATACAGATAAAGAAAATCTGATCGAGTGGCTTATGACTTTTCGCGATCAGGCTGTCGTGCTGGAGCCGGAATATATCAGAGAGGAAATTCAGGCATCGCTGAAAAGCACTCTCTTACAATACGAAAAAACATGCAAAAAGAATGCAGGACAAATTTTATAGCGGCTTTTCGACAAATTTTATTTTTTGGAAAAAGCAGAATCAGGAGGATGCATAATGAGATACAACTGGATCGATCAATATCTGTTGA
The DNA here is from genome assembly GCA_045119335.1 of Candidatus Choladousia sp. Classification (GTDB taxonomy): domain Bacteria; phylum Bacillota; class Clostridia; order Lachnospirales; family Lachnospiraceae; genus Choladousia. The sequence continues at coordinate 8,278 of JBGVDJ010000025.1, forward strand.
GCAAACGAGGCGTTACAAAGGATCTGCAGGAGAGCTGGAACTGGATCCGCTATCACATTGGCGGCAGGATGTTCGCTGCAATCTGTCTTGATGACCGAAACGAGCCGTATTACATAAATCTGAAACTGGAGCCTCTGGAAGGTGACTTCTTCAGATCCCAGTATGAAGATATCATTCCTGGTTACTATTCCAACAAACTGCACTGGAACTCTGTCAAACCGGACGGGGCTGTCCCGGATGATCTGTTAAAAGATATGCTGGACAAATCTTATCAGCTTGTTCTGAAAAGCTTCAGCAAGAAACGGCAGCGGGAGATTCTGGAATTGAGCTGCTGCGGTATGGAGTGTACCAAATGCAGATGCTACAAAACTCTGTGCAGCGGGTGTAACGCTTCCTGCGGAAAAGTCTTCCATGTGCCGGAAGGAAAAGCATGCCCTGTCTACAGCTGTTCTGTACAAAAGAAAAAACTGGTAAACTGCGCCCAATGCAGTGAACTCCCCTGTTCTATCTGGAAAACCACAAGAGATCCTGAATTCTCTGATGCGGAATTTGAGCGGAGCATTGAGGAACGCATCCGAAATCTCAAAGGAGCCATATTTCAGGAGCAATAAAAATGGCCTCTTTGAACAGTTCCCAGCTCATTCTCGGAATCGGTACACTGTCTTAGGTTCACAGAATGCAGTTCCGGAATCAGTACGCTGTCTTCGGTTCACAGAATGCAGTTCCGGAATCAGTACGTCATCTTCGGTCCGCAGAATGCAGCGGCGGCAAAGCAATCACGCTCTGCCGCCGCTGTCTTTTAATTATTTACTGTTTTTCAGGTTCGACTTACTTAATCTCTTCGAAATCAGCTGCACCATGTTTGCACAGCGGGCAGATGATATCCTCCGGGAGTTCCTCTCCCTCATAGATATAGCCGCACACTTTGCAGACAAAGCCCCTCTTGCCCTCTGTCTGAGGCTTCGGTTTTACGTTATTCTGGTAATAGGTATAAGTCATCGTCTCTCTGTCAGAAAGCACCCGCGCTTCGGTTACAGAACAGATGAACATTCCGTGCGTATCAAGGTCAACATACTGCTCCACCTCAAGTGACATGAAGGAATTAATATAGCGCGGCAGAAATACCAGTCCGTTATCGGAACGAAGCGGTTCGCTGTCTGCAAATTTGTCCACATTTCTTCCGCTCACAAAGCCGAATTTCTCAAAGACTGCAAACGGAGCATCCACTGACAGACAGTTGATATTCATCTTTCCTGTCTGCTTAATAATATGATGGGAATAATTCTCTTTGTTAATGGTCACTGCGATCCGGTTCGGTGTGTTCGTCACCTGTGTCACGGTGTTGACGATCAGACCATTGTCCTTCTTTCCGTCATTGGATGTTACGACATAGAGACCGTATCCGATGTTGAACAGGGCAGTAAGATCATTTTTGTTCGCTGTAGAATCCTGCTGTGCAAGGTATTCTCTGCAGAGTTCTGAGGCAAGTGCATTGAGCTGCTCGGAGCTTTCCTCATTCAACGAGGATAATATTTTAACAGTTGTATCAGTAAAGGTCAGGTTCTTACTCTTTTCAAACATTCCTCTCATGACCTTTGCTGCAAGCGGTGCCCAGCTTCCGTTTTCGACCAGCGCTACTGTTCTGTTCTGGAAATTCCGCTCGGTCAGATGATCGATAAACTCACGCATGAACGGGAAAATTTCCGCGTTGTAGGTGGTAGTGGCAAGAACAATCTTGCTGTATCGGAACGCGTCGCTGACTGCCTCTGCCATATCACATCTTGCAAGATCATGAACGATCACCTTCGGACAGCCGTTCGCCTGCAATTTTTCTGCAAGCCGCATAACTGCCTTCTTTGTATTTCCGTAAACAGAGGTGTATGCGACCACAATACCCTCTTCTTCCGGCTGATAACTGGACCACGTATTGTACAGGTTCAGATAATAACCGAGATTTTCAGTCAGTACCGGACCGTGAAGCGGACAGATGATCTGAATATCCAGTCCCGCTGCCTTTTTCAGGAGGTTCTGCACCTGAACACCATATTTGCCGACAATACCGATATAGTAACGTCTTGCTTCATCCGCCCACGGCTCCTCTGCATCAAGTGCACCGAACTTTCCGAATCCATCTGCAGAGAACAGCACCTTATCCGTAGTGTCATAGGTAACAATGACCTCTGGCCAATGTACCATCGGTGCCGCTACAAAAGCAAGAGTATGTCTGCCCAGAGAAAGTGTATCTCCCTCGCCAACAACGATCTGCTTCTCTGCGAAATCTGTGCCGAAGAAGTTCTGCATCATGGCAAATGCCTTGACAGAGGACACAATTCTGGCTTCCGGATAGTTCTTCACAAAATTTGCTATATTTGCCGAGTGATCCGGTTCCATATGCTGAACGATCAGATAGTCAGGTGTTCTGCCTCCGAGCGTGTTCTGAATATTGTCCAGCCATTCGTGCGTAAAACCCGCGTCCACTGTATCCATAATCGCAATCTTCTCATCTATGATGGCATAGGAATTGTAAGCCATACCATGCGGAACTACATACTGTCCTTCAAACAGGTCGACCTTATGGTCATTGACACCGATATATTTAATGTCGTTTGTGATGTTCATTTCTGCATCTCCTTTACAATACTTTTCTGAAAATTATATATCGAAAAAGCATTATTTTCAACAGTTTCTGTTGTTTACTCAATAATTCTTCCGTCCGTGGAAACGGTTATCACCTGCCATGGAAGGAACTTGCCGCTTGCCTGTAAAGCACGTCTGACTGCATTCTCGATGCCGCCGCAGCAGGGAACCTCCATACGTACAATTCTGATACTTTTGATATTGTTGTTGGCAATGATCTGTGTGAGTTTTTCGGCATAATCACATTCATCCAGCTTGGGACAGCCGATTAATGTAATGTGATTGCGGATAAATTCATTGTGAAAATTGCCATAGGCATAGGCTGTGCAGTCGGCAGCTATGAGCAGATTCGCATCCTCAAAGTACGGTGCATTGACCGGAACCAGCCTGATCTGACAAGGCCACTGGGAAAGCCGGCTCATAACGGATGCCTCTTTTCCTCCTGCTGTCGGAGTCTCATGTCTGATTGCCGCAGACTTTACTCCTGGACATCCACAGGGCAGTTTTTCACCGGATCTCTTCTGCTTAGCCTGACGAACAGCCTCCTCATCATATGCCGGAGCCTCACGTTCCTCAAATGTAATCGCATTCGTGGGGCAGGCTGGAAGACAATCACCCAATCCATCGCAGTAATCTTCTCGGGTAAGCTCTGCTTTGCCGTTCACCATCTCAATCGCCCCTTCATGACAGGCTGCTGCACATGCACCGCAGCCGTTACACTGTTCTTTATTGATCTTGATTATCTTTCTGACCATAATATTCTCCTCATTCTGATACTGTAAGTGATAGAAAAACATTTCAAAAAAATATTTTTCCATACACACTTTCTTGTCCTTCTGAGTTCATTTTAGTATAATGAGCGCAATAAATCTGTTGAATTTTCAACAAATGGAGGATTTTTATGAAAAAATATTTTGAAGTCTTGCGGAAATGTCCGCTTTTTTATCAGATTGAAGACGAGAACCTGATGGCAATGCTGAGCTGCCTTGGAGCAAAGGTTGAATCATTTGATAAGAAATATACCATATTTGCAGAAGGGAATCCCGCCAGATATATCGGAATCGTGCTTTCCGGAACCGCACAGATCGTTCAGATCGATTATTACGGAAACAGAAGTATTATGTCCGTTATTCAGCCATCGGAAATCTTCGGTGAAGCCTTTGCCTGCGCCTGCATTCACTCGCTGCCGGTAACTGTGACAGCCAACGAACCGTGTGAAGTTATGCTGATTGAATGCGATCGTATCCTGCATACCTGTACCAATAGCTGCCGCTTCCATCAACAGGTGATCTTTAATCTGATGAAAGATCTTGCTTCGAAGGCAATCCTGTTCCACCAGAAAATGGAGATTGCCTCCAAACGCTCCACCAGAGAAAAACTGATGACTTACCTGATGTTTTACGCAAAAAAAGTAAAATGCAGCAGTTTTGATATTCCCTTCGACCGTCAGGAACTTGCTGATTACCTTGCAGTGGACCGAAGCGGACTGTCTGCAGAGATCAGCAAGCTGCGCAGAGAGGGGATCATTGAATGCCGCAGAAAACATTTTGTTCTTTTATGAGTCGGGCTGTATAAGGAAAATTTTTTGTACACAATTGCTTTTCCATAATGAGGATGCTTCCTATATGAATTAAAGTAAAAAAACCTCCCCTGCTCAAATGAGCAGAGGAGGCAACGCTTCTCTGAATCTGATCTAATATAATCTAATATAATCTATTCTATTCTGACCGGTTCAATGCAGCTTCTCCTTCGATTCAGGTCTACCTACCCTGCTGCTTCAGCTCTTTCTTTTCTTCCAGCTTACTTACAACAATCGTACAGGCTGCATCACCTGTGATATTTACCACTGTTCTTCCCATATCAAAGATACGGTCAACACCTGCGACGAGTGCGATACCCTCCACCGGAAGTCCGACACTCTGCAGTACCATTGCCAGCATGATCATGCCGGAGCCCGGTACACCTGCTGTTCCGATAGATGCAAGTGTCGCAGTCAGAACGATGGTGATCATCTGTGTCAATGTGAGATCAATACCAAAGCAGGAAGCAATAAACACCGCGCACACACCCTGATAAATAGCGGTTCCGTCCATATTGATGGTCGCACCGAGCGGGAGCACGAAACTTGCGATATCCTTTCTTGCCCCCAGTTTTTCTGTACACTCGAGGTTCAGCGGCAGCGTTCCTACAGAAGACGCACTGGAGAATGCCATGATCATGGCCGGAGCCATGCCCTTGAAGAACTCCTTCGGGCTCAGACCACCCAGACTCTTCACTGTTGCAGAATAAACGACAACTGCATGCACCGCATAACAGATATATGCAGTCAGAAGCACCATAGCCAGAGAACCGAGAATCTTCGGTCCGTTCTCAGCAACGACCGGAGTGATCAGGCAGAATACACCGATCGGAGAAAGCTTCAGAATCAGCTCCATGATGATCATGCTGACATCATTCAGGCTGATGATCACATTTGCCAGCGGTTCGCCCTTCTCTCCGGCAAGAATGATGCCAAAGCCAAAGAACAGTGCAATTACAATAACCTGCAGCATCGTAGCACTTGCCAGCGGCTGAATGATATTGGACGGGAAGATATTGACCAGCGTGTCCATAAAATTGGTTGTTGTGGCAACTTCATACTCCAGATTCGTTGTCTCCAGCACCTGGAAGGTTCCCTTGAAAATATTTGCAAATATCAGACCGATCACGACTGCACATGCGGTTGTGATCATATAGTAAACAACCGTCTTCCAACCGATAGAACCAACTTTGCGGATATCCTTCATGGAGATTACTCCGCAGATAATGGAACACAGTACGATAGGTACAACGATGAACTTGATCAGGTTCAGGAAAATGGTTCCAAATGGCTTTACATAATTTACTGCAATGTCTGCCTGTCCTGTGACCATGAAAATAAGTCCGGCAATAATGCCGAGACCGAGGCCGATAAAAATCTGCACCGCTAATGATAGTTTCTTCTTTTCTTTCATAAAAGACCCCCAAACGTAGTTTTTTCGCTGTTTTAACACAAGCGCTGACGATATTGTACTATTTTTTTCGCATTTTGTCACCTGAAAATATTGGCAGCGGACAGTCGTCTGTCCTGTAACTGACCAGGCGGACAGATCTCTCCTACGGTTCTGCCTGCAGATTTCTCTCCGCCTGTGTTATCCTGCTGCCAATGGAAATCCCGGACAGACGCTGCGTCTGACGCTCCGCCATTTCAGTAAATTCTGTAACGATTTCTCCGGAGGACAATACTGCCTCCCCTGCCATTCCCTCTGCCAGTTCAACCGTTTTTCTCAGCAGATTTTCAAACTGTTCCCGAAGCTTATCCGCCCTCTCTCTGTGCGCCTCCTCACACGCCGGAAAACCTGCCAGCAGGAACAGCGCATGCTCTTTCATGATCCTTGCAAAAAACAAATGTGTCTCCAGTGATGCAACCACATAATTTCCCATTTTTATACATGCCCTTTATTCTACTTCTGTATAGTATATGAAACGACCTCTGCTCCGTTCTGCACCGCAGCTGAAAAAGCCGGTTGCAAATTCAAAATCTGTCAGGTATAGTTATACCGTACAGTATTTTCCCGAAAGGAATAGTTTTATGGAACACAGGGAAAGAAACAATTGCCATGGTACTGACACAGTCAGTGTTCCTGTTGCAGTATACACTGTCCGGCAATACTGGCTGTACTGTTATGAATCTGATAATCATTGGAGGGATATTTTTTGCATTTTATTATCAATATTATTGAGGCTGTCTATAATTTTTTATGGGGAGATCTGGTGACGCTGCCTCTGCCGGGAGGAAACAGTGTTGGACTCTCACTGCTCGTGATCCTGCTGATCCCTGCCGGTATCTATTTTACAGTACGTACGCGTTTCCTGCCGGTTCGCATGTTTCCTGAAATGGTACGTGTCACAATAGCGAAGAGCGGAAGATCCGGGAACGGCACACTCTCCGGTTTTCAGTCTCTGATGATCTCCACTGCAACACGGGTCGGAATGGGAAATCTCGTCGGTGTCGTCGCTGCCATCTCAGCCGGTGGTGCCGGAGCCGTATTCTGGATGTGGATCACAGCACTGATCGGCTCCGCAACTGCATTTATCGAGGCAACACTTGCACAGCTTTACAAAGAAAAAGATCCTCTGTACGGCGGCTATCGCGGCGGCCCTGCTTACTACATCCACTGTTTTGCAGAAGAAAAACGCGGCGGCAAAAAACGCAGATACCGTATTCCGGCAGTCGGTTTTGCCATCTCTGCACTGATCTGCTGGTGCGGTATCAGCCAGGTGATCGGGAATTCCGTCTCATCCGCATTCAAAAACGCATTTCATATCAGACCGCTGTACACTACCATCGTGCTGGTGGCAATCTCCGCATTCATTGTGCTGCGAAAGAATGCAACCGTCAAGGTACTGGATCTGCTGGTGCCGGTCATGGCAGGATGCTATCTTCTCTTTACCGTATTTATTATCATAAAGAATTTTGGCCAGCTGCCATCTGTATTTACCCGCATTTTTGGGGAGGCATTTGGAGTCCGGCAGGTGGCGGCCGGCGGATTCGGTGCCGTTCTGATGAACGGAGTAAAACGCGGACTGTTCTCCAATGAAGCAGGATCAGGCTCCGCCCCCTGTGCAGCTGCCACTGCAGAGTCCGATCATGTGGTAAAGGTCGGTCTGATCCAGGCATTCGGTGTTTTCATTGATACCATTGTTATCTGCAGCTGTACAGCAATGATCCTTCTGCTTGTTCCTGAAAATATCACTGCAGAACTTACCGGTATGGATGTACTGCAGGAAGCGATGCGGTATCACCTTGGTGATTTCGGTGTGATCTTTATCGCTGTGATCCTCTGGCTGTTCAGTTTTTCCACTTTTATCGGTGTCCTGTTTTATGCCCGCTCTAATGTGGCATACCTCTTCGGTGACAACTGGAAGGCACAGACTGCATATAAGATCCTGGCTCTGGTCATGCTCTTTGTTGGTGGACTGGCCACCTACACTTTTGTCTGGGATCTGGGTGATGTGGGAATCGGACTTATGACACTGTTCAATCTGGCTGTCATACTCCCGATGTCCGGACATGCACTGCAGGCGCTGCGTGATTATGAATCCGTCGAATAAACAGACAATCTGTTGTTACGCAATAAACAGAAGGTCAGAAAAAGCAGAGCTGTCCAGTCGCAGCTCTGCTTTTTCTCATGTAAAACGTATCTTTCTTTAAACTTCATAAATGCCGCTCTGTTCGCTCAGACAACTGATCATTCGGCATATCCTTTTATTCCGATCTTCCCTGAAGGATTCCTGCCGCAGAGGCCTCCAGCCGGGTCTTCGACTGACGGATATTTTCCATTTCTGCTTCGGTCACCTTATCCACACGGAACTTCGCCAGCAGTTTCTGCAGCGCATGAAGATCATTCTTCACCTGTTTCTTCTCCGCCTTATCCATCTGTTTTCCGGCATCCTTCAGTGCCAGCTGCACGCGATTTGCCAGTCCCTGTGCATCACGCGTCAGCTCCAGTGCATCCCTGCGCAGCGTATCCTGTCCTGCATACTGCTGTGCATCATGGATTGCCTGCTCGATCTCAGAATCAGACATGCGGTCGTCTGCCGTAATGGTAATAGACTGTTCTTTCCCTGTATCAAGATCCTTCGCAGATACTTTCAGGATACCGTTCGCATCAATATCAAACGTAACCTCAATCTGCGGAACACCTGCCGGAGCACGGCGGATTCCCTTCAGGCGGAATTTTCCGATGGTCTTGTTGTCTCTGGCCATGGTACGCTCACCCTGCAGTACGTGAATCTCAACATCTCTCTGATACGGTGCCGCCGTGGAGAATACACGCGAGTAGCGGGTCGGCAGAGTCGAGTTGCGGTCGATCAGCTTGGTCGCAACACCACCGACTGTCTCAATCGAAAGGCTGAGCGGAATGACATCCAGCAACAGCAGATCCTGTCCCGTACCTGCCGCTACAAGGGAATTACCCTGCAGCGTACTTCCAAGGATTGCTGCACCTTTAGCCACGCACTCATCCGGATTGATATTTCTGGACGGTTCTTTTCCGGTCAGCATACGCACCTTTTCCTGTACTGCCGGAATTCGCGTGGAACCGCCAACCAGCAATACCCTTCCAAGCTGTGATGCCGTGATTCCGGCATCCTTCATCGCACACTGCACCGGAGCTGCAGTACGCTCAATCAGATCATCCACCAGTTTCTGAAACTGCACACGTGTCAGTGTCATGTCCAGATGCACCGGCTCACCCCTGGACTGGGTCAGATACGGAAGAACGATCTGCGTACTGTCAGATGTGGAAAGCTCCTTCTTCGCCTGCTCAGCCGCCTCTTTTACCCGCTGCATTGCTGCAAAATCACGTGACAGATCAATGCGGTTTGATGCCTTGAACTCTTTCACAATCCAGTCTGCGATCCTGGCATCAAAATCGTCGCCTCCCAGATGATTATCACCTGCGGTGGCCAGCACTTCGATCACACCGTCTCCGATTTCAATAATAGAGACATCAAATGTACCGCCCCCCAGGTCGTATACCATGACCTTCTGCGCATCCCCGTGGTCGAGTCCATAGGAAAGTGCCGCACTGGTCGGTTCGTTGATGATTCGCTTCACAGTCAGTCCTGCGATTTTTCCGGCATCCTTGGTAGCCTGCCGCTGAACATCATTAAAATATGCCGGCACTGTAATGACAGCCTCTGTCACCGGCTCGCCGAGAAATTCCTCCGCATCCTTTTTCAGCTGCATCAGCACCATGGCGCTGATGGTCTGCGGTTTGTATTCCTTTCCGTCGATACGTATACTCCAGTCCGTTCCCATGTGCCGTTTCACGGATGCGATCGTCCGGTCGGCATTGGTGACAGCCTGACGTCTGGCAGCTTCTCCCACCAGTCTCTCGCCATTCTTTGCAAATGCTACTACGCTCGGGGTCGTTCTGCTTCCGGTACTGTTCGCAATGATGACCGGTTCCCCGTTTTCGACTACGGATACGCAGCTGTTGGTGGTACCTAAATCGATTCCAATAATCTTGCTCATTTCCAGTTCTCCTTATCTGTTTATTCTGACCGCAGTACCACTACCGGGTCCTTGCCCCACACTTTTTAGTAGAATGACAGTCCTCCCTGTTATTTTCTTTTTCAGCGTACAGAACTGTTACCTCAGAAAATTTTTACCATCATTATTCAATCACGTCAACCTCAATTAAACCTCAACACAGATGCTGAATTCCGTTTATTTTTAATAGAACAGGCAGACTTCCTGACGAAATCTGCCTGTATCCACATATCATTGTTTAATTTGCATTACTTGCGGCAATCTTCACCTTGCTCCAGAGATTGCTGATGATCTTTCTTGTAGATTCATTATAAACAAACACTTCATCGTCCTCATTGTCTGTCCGCGGAATATAGGCATTGATGCCTTCGTAATCTCCGCCCTCACCGGACAGATCATTCATGACTTCCTCATTCGGTGATGTGTAACCCACATAACTGGAATTATCATATGCGCCCTCATAGGAGGTAACGAAATTGATGAACTCGTGCGCCAGTTCCGGATTCTTTGCATTGGCCGGAATGACCATGGCATCGGACCACTGGTTCGTTCCGCTCTCCGGCAGATAGAAGCCCATGTTCTCATTCTCGCTCATGATATAAGTCGCATCTCCGGAGTAGATCAGTCCGAGTGCTTTTCTGCCCTGTGCCATATTGTCGATGATCTCATCGGTCACGATCTCCGGTTCCATCGTCTCCACACACTGCAGAAGCCATTCATATGCTTCCTGCAGCTCGTCTTCATCTTCCGTATTCATGGAGTAACCCAGTGCCTTGAGCGCCATCATAAATGAATCACGTTCGGAATCATACAGATAGATATCTCCGCAGTATTTCTCATCAAGGAAAATATTGTACCCTTCTTCTTCCAGATCCTCGATATCCACTTTCGTCTTATCATAGACAATTCCGACTGTTCCCCAGAAGTACGGAACAGAGTAATCATTTTCCGGATCATACGGAAGTCCGATCACTGCCTCCGTCAGATCATCCATGCAGTCCAGTCTGGAATGATCCAGTTCCTGCAGAAGTCCTTCCTCAATCAGACGCTGGATCATGTAATCACTCGGTACAAGAATATCGTACGATTCCCCATTCGCTACTTTAATATACATCTGCTCATTTGAGTCGAAGTTCTCCACGATTACCTTGGCTCCGGTCTGTGTTTCGAAATCCGAAATCAGATTCTCACCGGTATACTCGCCCCAGTTATATACATGAAGCGTCTGTCCTGCATAAGGGAGCCCGGAGTCCCCACTGCCCAGATTTGTCAGAATCACAATGCCCAGCACCACACAGGCAGCTGCAATTCCGGGAATGAGCATTTTCCGCTTTCCGATCTCAGCCTTTCGCTCACGCTTCGCCATGATTCCAGGTGCCACATTGATGATCACCAGCACGATCGTAATGATAACAACCACCAGCGTGGAAATCGCATTGATACTCGGATTAACGCGCTTGCTCATGGTATAGACCATAATACTCAGATTCTTGACCCCGCCTCCCGTTACAAAATAGGAGATAATGAAGTCATCCACAGACATTGTGAATGCGATCAGAGATCCTGATACAATACCGGGGGTAATCTGCGGCACAATGACTTTCGTCAGTGCCATCCACGGAGTCGCACCGAGATCCATGGCCGCATCTGCCAGATTGGGATCCAGCGATCTGATCTTCGGCATAACGGAAAGCATCACGTACGGAATACAGAATGCGATATGTGCAAGCAGCATGGTCGCATAGCCCTTCTCCACCTGAAATGTAATGAACAGCAGCATAAAACCGATTGCCGTAACGATCTCCGGATTCATCAGAGGAAGATTGTTGACCTGCTCCATGACATCCCGCACAATCTTCTTTGATTTACTCAGACCGATTGCCGCAATGGTTCCTGCCACAGTGGAAATCAGCGTAGCCAGAATCGCAACGCTGAACGTCGTGTACAGCGCACTCATCATATCCCTTGATTCCAGCATGTGCGCATACCAGCGCAGAGAAAATCCGGTAAAATGGGTCAGCGATTTACCTTCATTAAAGGAAAATACGATCATATACAGAATCGGCAGATAGAAAAATATGATCATCAGAATCATCAGAAACCTTCCAATCGGACGTTTTCCCTTTTTCATAATGACTATTCCTCCTTTCCGCCCTGTGTCTTAATCTCAGCTTTGCGCACTGCCATCATCAGCAGCATCATAATGACCGCCATGATCATGGAAATCGCACTTCCAAAATTCCACTCACCCACCGTGATAAACTGATTCTCAATCAGATTTCCGATCAGAAAATACTGACCGCCGCCCAGCAGCTTCGGAATAAAGAACGAGCTGACTGCCGGAAGGAATACCAGGGTAATTCCATTGATCACTCCTGGAAATGACAGAGGCAATGTAACCTTCATAAAAGTCCGCACCGGATTTGCTCCGAGATCGGCACTGGCCTCCAGCAGTGAATGATCCATCTTGCACAGTGAAGTATTGATCTGCAGAATCATGAACGGCAGAAAATTGTATACCATACCGAGCAGAACTGCCCCCTCTGTATACAGGAGCTCTATCTCACCCAGACCGAAAAAGCTCAGAATCTGCTGAATCAGTCCGCCTTCGCTGAGCAGACCGATCCACGCATATGTCCTTACGAGCATATTGATCCACATGGGAATTGTAATGCACAGAACAAGGATGTTCTGCACACGCTCGGAGCTGCGCGCAATAAAATATGCCACAGGATAACCCAGCAGAAGGCAGATAATCGTTGTCTTAACCGCAATCCAAAGAGAACGCCAGAGTATGATCAGAAAATCAGGGTCGGTGAAAAATCTGACGTAATGGTCCAGTGTCAGGGAAAATGAAATGATGCTGTTGCCGTGTTCCGTAATGGAGTACAACGCGATCAGGCCCATCGGGAGAATCAGCATCAGAACTGCCCAGATAATGTACGGGATTGCCAGCTGTGAAAAACGTTTCATTTAAAATACCATCCTTGACATTACATGAATATCTTCCGGGAAGAATGTCAGGCCGACCTCCTGACCTACCTCCGAATAATCCGTTGTATGAATCTTGAATTCACGTCCCGGTGTTGAGAATGTGATCTTGTAAATGCCTTCTTTCATATTTTCCGGCTCAAAATCATAGTCCACCGCGATATCAATACTCTGATTCTCATCACTCAGCTTCCAGCCCTGTGCATTGGCCCATGTCTTCAGATCTGTATCCAGGGCCTGTGATTCCTGAATCTCATCCACGGTCCTGATAAAGCTGAATGCCATAATCGCTTCATTCGCCTTTTCATTCTTTACGAACGGCTGATTCACGACAAAGATCTTACGCTCAATGCTGGTTCCGTTTGCTGTGGAGAAGGTGACCGGATAGTGTCCCAGTTCCTCCTTCAGTTCATACTCGATCTTCGCAATGGAAATATAATCATCGGTCTCCGGATTCCATGCCTGTGCATTGGAGCGTGCGATGATCTCCTTGTCATCCAGATCCTTGACATCCTCCAGATCCACATAGAAATTGTTCGCACTGATCTTTTCCTTTCCATTCTCACTGGTGACATCCTGATTGCGGATGACTCGCATGTTCACGGTAACGCTTGTACCCGGCACAGTCTCCACCATGATCTCATAGTGAACACCCTTGAACAGAACACTCAGAACCTCTCCTGTCATCTTGCCCTGCTCTACAGGCACGATATCAATATCCTCCGGACGGATTACAACATCCACCTGTTCATTCTCTTTGAATCCGAAATCCACGCAGTCAAATGTAATATCATCAAACCGGACTTTATAATCTTCCAGCATAGTACCCTGAATAATATTGCTCTCTCCGATGAAGTTGGCAACGTAACGGTTGGCCGGTTCGTTATAAATCTCTTCCGGTGTACCGACCTGCTGGATCTCGCCGTTTTTCATGACCACGATCTTGTCTGACATGGTCAGTGCCTCCTCCTGATCATGAGTAACAAAAATGAAAGTAATACCGACCTCCTGCTGAATACGTTTCAGCTCATACTGCATCTCCTTGCGCAGCTTCAGATCCAGTGCCGCCAGCGGTTCATCCAGGAGCAGGACCTTCGGCTCGTTGACCAGCGCTCTCGCAATCGCAACACGCTGCTGCTGTCCGCCGGACATCAGGGTCGTATTCTTGTCCTCGTATCCCTCCAGACCGATCAGTTTGAGCATCTTCATAACCTTCTGGTCAATGACATCCTTACTCATTTTCTTGATTTTCAGTCCAAATGCAATATTCTCATATACGCTCAGGTGCGGGAACAGCGCATATTTCTGAAATACCGTGTTCAGTTCACGCTCATACGGCGGCTTGCTGCTGATCTCTTCGCCGTCAAAAATCACGCTTCCCTCATCTGCATCAAGGAATCCGCCGAGAATACGGAGCAGTGTGGTCTTTCCACATCCGCTGGGGCCCAGCAGAGTAACAAATTCATTTTCATATATATCAAGATTGACGCCTTTTAAGACAATCTGACCGTCAAAATTCTTCACAATATTCCGAAACTCTATCAGCTTCTTCTTTTCCATCTCCTTTTCCCCTTCCTAGAACATCGGCGGTGTTGTGATCCACAGCACCTTCGCATCGCTGTTTCCATGATTATATAAATAGTGACCCTTGGATCCGTCCAGATAAAACGTCTCCTGCGCTTTCAATTTATATTTCTTATTTCCGCGCACCAGAGTCACATTTCCTTTGAGCACATATCCGAATTCCTCTCCATGATGTGAGGACATTTCATGGCTCTGCCTGTGCGGATGGAGTGTCAGAAGAATTGGCTCCATCTTATTCTTCTGCGCATTCGGTATCACCCATTCAATTTTGAAGTCATCCCGCTCATCCACAAAGAACTCCTGTGTCGTAAAGACAAGCTGATCTTCCGGCTCCTCACGGAAGAACTCTGACAGATTGCTGCCCAGTGCTTCCAGGATATCCTCCAGTGTCGAAATACTGGGAGCAGTCAGATTGCGCTCTACCTGTGAAAGGAATCCCTTCGTCAGTTCGCTTCGTGAAGCCAGATCTCCCAATGTCAGATCATTCTGGATCCGCAGTTCCTTCAATTTCTTTCCTATATCCAAAACCGCACCTCCTGTTTTCTAATACTATACTTTTTATTTAAAATTACCGAACAAAATTCATTATACATATATCTGCCTATATTGCAATATCTATTCGAAAAAAAACGGCAGGATTTGCAGAAAATTGAAAAAAAAGAAAGAAGCCGGCCGATCAGCTTCTTTCCTCTCTCTTCTTTTGCTCACGCAAGTGCTTTTCCGAGTTCCCTGCATTCTCTCAGGGCATCCTCATCCGGCATCTCCTGACAGATCACATAATCTGCTGCCAGCACAGCGCCATCTTTTTTGCATCTTGCCTCCCAGTCGGACATCCATTCGCCGTCGCCCCAGCCATAGGAGCCGAACAATACAATTTTCTTTCCTGAAAGCTTGGCTTCACATTCTGTAAACATTGGCTCGAACTCATCTTCCTCCAGCACCTCTGCACCCATGGCCGGGCATCCAAATGCGACTGCATCATATTCATCCATTTTTGAAACAGAGAAATCTGCAGTTGTAAGCACTTCTGCTTCACATCCTGCTGCCTGCGCACCTTCTGCCACGGCAAGTGCCATCGCTTCTGTATTTCCTGTACTGCTCCAGTATACTACTGCCACTTTACTCATTTTACTCTACCATGCCTTTCTTTAACATTACCATTCTTTTCGGTCAGCCACTGATATTGCTTTGTTCTTCCCTGTCAGTTTCTGATACTTCCTTATCCTGCCGTTCTTTCTGATCAGTCACTGTCACTGCTTTCGCCTTCTCGTTCTTTCTGATCAGTCGCTGTCACTGCTTTCGCCTTCTCGTTCTTTCTGATCAGTCACTGTTACTGCTTTCGCCTTCACGTTCTTTTCTGATCAGTCACTATTACTGCTTTCGCCTTCTCGTTCTTTCTGATCAGTTGCTGTCACTAGTTGTCCCTGCCGTTTTTCCGTGCAGCTGCTGATATTTTTTAATGTTCCCTCTCGTTTTCTCCACGCCTGAAAGTCTCCCTTATTTTATCTATGCCGCTACCGTAAGCTTCAGAATGCTCCTGCCGTTTGCAAACAGTCTGCGGTAAACCTCCGCACATTTTTCCAGTTTCCGGAATATTTTCTGAGTCTCCCCCTCGTCTCCGTATACCTTCCATATACCGCGGCATTTATAATTCTGCCCGTTCTGCTCGATAAACCCTTTCACATCCTCAATCGGATACCCCAGAAACAATCCTACCTCATGCGGAAAGCAGAACAGCGGGCAATCCGAATCTGTCTTCGCTCCCTGCTCATGAACACAGCCTGTTTTACAGCTATGCCCATACAGAACCAGCCTTTCTTTCAGCTGCTCCAGGCAGGATCCCAGATCCAGGTATTCATAACCGCAGTCCGTAAGCAGCTCCTGTGCTTCCGCACGCTCCATATCTGTCTCCAGCATAGTTTTGCGATATACATAAATAAGGGCCTTTTCCTCACTTGCTTTCAGTATTTCAATAAACACTCCTTTCTCATTCAGTTTCCTGTTCTCATCCTGCAGTTCTGCCTGCAGTGTGTCAATATCACTGAATCTGTAACTGAACATGTTCGCAGTCTTTATTCCCGCCAGCGTTGGGGCACAATGCCTGATAATGTTTGCTTCCAGCATATTCATTCCTCCTGTATTCCGTCTGTTAATCATATACACTGCATCTCATGCGCTGTTTTTTACGCACAGCTCTATGGCACATACACAGTATCATGTATCATACTATACACACTGCTCTATGCCACATATGCAGTGTCATGTATCATACTATACACACTGCTCTATGCCACATATGCAGTATCATGGATCATACTATACACACTGCTCTATGCCACATATGCAGTATCATGGATCGTACTATATGCACTGCTCTATGCCATATACGCAGTATCATGTATTGTACTTATGCAGTGTTCCATGCAATATTATGCGCAGTGTTCTGCCAGGACATTCGTCAGCGCCGCCGCGCTGCTGGAATGAATACGTGCAATCTTGATCTTATTGCGTTTCGCCTCTTCCACTGCAGTTCGGATCATCTTATGAGACACCGTATTGGTAAACAGAATCATCAGATCCGGACTGCCCAGTTTCTTTCGGAACCCTCCCTTTTCTTTTGCGAATATCTTTGCACTGCAGCCATGTTCCTTACAGATTTTTTCATACTGACAGACCATACATTCATTTCCTCCAACTATTACAACGCTCATCAGCAGCCTCCTTTATGTCTTTATTATCTCCTGTTATAAATTTTGTATTACTGTTCATTAGTTAGTTGCAGCTAACCCCTTTCTTTAAGTAAACGGATATGAATTCATATCCGTTCCTAATAAAGATAAAATAAAGATAAAACTGGTTTCACAAATTTTGTCCTGAAAATCAGGTTTTATTAAATTGGCTTTTAATAAATTAGTTTTCGATAAATCCGGTTTTAGTAAATTGGACTTTCATGAATTTTCATGCACCTAATTTAAATCCAATCAGTTAGTTTTATCTAACTCTTTTACAGTTTACATGATAACGCACCGGATGTCAAGAGCAATATAACATTTTCATGGTCTGAAAACTACTCAAAGAATATTTTGCACATGCACACCCAAATCTATGTCGGGGGGCCTGGCTGCATGAGAAATGCCAGAAACGCTCCATATCGTTTCTGACTTATTTCTGTTTTGGTATTTATAAAGATTCCTTTTTAACACTTATATGCAAAAAAACGCTGTATCGCGGCTTCTGCCATTCGATACAGCGGTTTCTGTATATCATAATCCTATTGTGACTCATACCATCATAAGTCAGATCTGTGCATTGTTGGAATTACTTCCCGTATCCCGCCTCCGACACAACTTATTTTCTGCTGCGTCTTCTCAGGAATACCACCAGAAGAATTACAAACAGTACACAGGATACTCCTGCTACTGCGATCACTACTGCAACCGGTGTATCATCACCTGTAGCAACACCTGCTGCTTCAGTTACCACATAGAATGTAACGGACTTGGAATCGGAGGTTCCTTCGGATACCCACTGTGTTCCGTCGTATACATCTTTGTTGTAGATTACTTTCAGTGTGTACTCGCCAGCTGCCTTGATAGACATGGATGTTGAGTACGGAGCTGACTGCCATGTACCTGTCACATTGCCGATCTGGTAACCGGACGGACGGTAACGGTAATCACCCGGATTTGGATTGGTATTATCCATACCTGCACCGACTGCTGTAAACTTGATCGTACTTCCGGTCAGATACTCGCCGCCTGCGATGATATCCTGAATCACATTGTTGGCTGCAGACGGACCATCCTTGTAAGTTGCTTTAATTACAACATCGGATGCCGGCATTGTAAATGTAGTCTGCCATCTTGTTGCATCTGCAAATGTAACGTTGCCGCTGACTGCAACCCACTTGTCAAATACGCGGCCGCTTGCCGGATAGCTGGAACTTACAGTAACAGTATCTCCCGTATGGTAAACCTGCTGTGCAGCAGTTCCGCTCCCCAGAGTAACCGAAAACTCAATCTGTTTGTAATGAGCAGTAACCGTGACATCGCCTTCCGGCATCACGAAAGTCGTTGTCTCTTTGTTCGCATCGGTCAGTGCCACATTCTGAGTATCTACATACCAGTAATCGAACTGCTGACCTTCCGGAGCAGCATCTGCTTCAATCGTAACTACGCTTCCGGCTGTACCGAAGTCGTAATCGCTGTGTCCGTTGTTCACGGAAACAGTATACTGATATCCTTCGTATGTAGCCTGGATCGTCATATCCTGAGTCACTTTAATCCAGATTTCCGGCTCATATGTAGCCTCGCCCATATCGAAAGTGCCATCATTGATATACCAGCCTGCAAAGCTCTGACCTGTCGGGCCCTGATTTGCAGTCACTTTAATCTTGGTTCCTTCGGTAACAGACATCTGTGTCACACTGTCATTGATCAGACCATTGGATACCTTTACAACATAGGATGCCTTGTAAACACCCTTTACGATGATATCCTGCTCCGGCATAACAAATGTAGCAGTATTCAGTGTATCTCCCTGTGTGAACTCAAGAGAAATCTTTTCTTTTGTCTCTGCATCATATGCTTTCCAGCCTGTGAAGTTTTCGCCCTCATCATTCTGCAGTGCCGCAACTACAGACACCACATCCCCTGCTGAATAAGTTGCTTTTGTTGCACCGGAACCGGCGATAGATGCATTATTCTTCAGAGTAACCTGATATGTCTGCTCAATGACCGGGGTCACTGTAACATCGCCTGCCGGCATCGTAAAGCTGATCGTATTCCCGGAGATCTCATATACAGTCTCTGCACCTTCTGTCATCCAGTCAATGACCTTCTCGTTGTCTGCTACATTGACTTCAACAGTTACCTGATCACCCTCTGCATAATCGCCTGCACCGAATGCTGTACCTGCCTCCGCATCAACTGTGACTGTATACATCTCTGCATCATCTGCAGGCGCATTTGTCTGATTTGTTTCTGCTGTAACCGGGGTTTCTGTTGCCTGCTCAGGCTGGGCAGCTTCCTGGTTCTCCAGTTCGACCACTTCTGTCTCCGGTGCCCCTGTCACCGCTTCCGTCTCTTCAGCGGAAGTCTCCGGTTCTGTTACTTCTGTCTCACCAGAATTATCAGTATCCGGCTCATCTACGATGATCTCAGTCTCATCGTCACCTGACTCTGCGTCATCTGCTCCCGGTTCATCCGCATCCGGCTCTTCATCAACGATTCCCGGCTCATCATCAGCCTCATCCTGGACATCCTCCGGTTCATCAGTAATGATGTCCTCATCAACAGCTGAATAAGTAGCGGCAATCGTTACATCCTCCTGCGGCATCGTAAAGCTGGTGGACAGAGCCGATGCATCTTCCAGCTCCGCGTTCATGGTCTCTACGAACCAGCCTTCGAACTCGTACCCCTCTGCTGTACGGTCCTCTGCAGTCACGCTGACTACCGTGCCTGCCTCGTAAGTACCGCTTCCTGTACCGTAGTCCACTGTAACCTCTGCAGCAGCCGGCTGTGTCTGAATATCAGTATAAGTAGCTGTCAGTGTGACACCGCCTGCCGGCATCGTGAAGCTGGCTGTTGATGCGTATGCATCGTCCAGAGTCACATTCTGCGTATCTACCACCCAGCCTGCGAACTGTTTGTTCTCTGCTGTGCGGTCGTTTGCTGTAACAGTAACCCATGTACTTTCCTCATATGCACCTGCTCCCGTACCATCATTCACCACCACATCATATGTGGTCGGCTCCTGCTGGATCTCTGTATACGTAGCACTCACAGTAACTGCTGCCTCAGGCATTACAAATCCGGTAAATTCAGAGGCGGCATCATCCAGTGCCACGTTCATGGAATCCACATACCATCCGGAAAACTCCAGATTCTCTTCCGTGCGGTCATATGCAGTAACAGATACCCAGTCGCCTGCAGCATAGCTGCCTGCGCCTTCGCCGTTATTGACAACCACATCATAGGATGTCGTTTCCTGTGTAATGTCAACTGTTATGTCAGTTGGATCTTCGACCGGTGTCTCAGCCGGTGTATCTGCTGTATCCTCCGGTGCTGCGGCTGCTTCATAATTCGCCTTGATCTCGGCCTTCTTCTCCGGCATCACAATGGTCGTCTCCATGTTATACGGATTGGAAATCACGACACCGTCCGTCTCAGTTGACCAGTATGCGAACTCCATACCGGCCTCCGGAGCATTGGCAACCAGCTGCACTGTCTCGCCGCTCTGATAGCATGCGATATCCTGTTCCGGCTCGCCTTCCAGCGGTTTCTCCCAGTCAAGGAATACGTAGTGATTATCAATATCCTCGCCCTCCGCACGTGATGCTGTACCTTCTTCTACAACAAGTACGTATCCGGCCTGTGTCACCTGAACCGTACCATCCTCTGCAGAAGTTGCTGTATAAACTTTATTCTCATCTTTGTTTACCCAGGCTCCTGTCTCATCCAGTGCGGCCTCCACTCCGTCGACCATCACTGCACCCGCTGCATTCACAAGACTGTCACCCGGAAACAGAATCTGTCCGCTCACTCCGGCAGATGCTTCAAAAGCCGTCTCAGCAAATGCCTGTGTAGCTGGAAGACAAGTCATCATACATGCAAGCAGAAGACTAAATAATCTTTTCTGTCTTTTCTTCATAGTAACCCCTTCCTTTCCTTCTTCCCTGCACGGTTAATATCTCGATTGTCACTCACCGCCTGCTTCCTGATTTTCTGAAAGCAGCAGTCGTCTCTCGTTTGATGTACTGTGATTATAGCACAGGCATCCCGGAAAACAAAGAATGGTTTCCGAGTAGTTTTCTTAAGACTTAATTAAGCCTGCTGTGCTTTCATCCCGCACAAGGAAAATCGACAGCCATCTCTCCCGAAAATGGCTGCCGGTCTGTATGTTCTTGTTGTAAGCAGGACGATAAGCCGGGTTATGTCGTGAATGGTCATCTATCCAGACCTGTCGTCACCGACAGGTTCCAGCGACCTACCTGAAGCTGACGGGCCGCCATATGCTTCTTTGCGGTCTTGCTTCGGATGGGGTTTACATATGCCCTCTCTGTTACCAGAAAGGCGGTAGTCTCTTACACTGCCCTTCCACCCTTACCGGCCGAAACCGGCGGTTCATTTCTGTTGCACTATCCTTGGAGTCGCCTCCACCGGACGTTATCCGGCATCCTTGCCCTGTGAAGCCCGGACTTTCCTCGCCTGACACCTTTCGGTCTGCCAGCCGCGACCATTTATCCTACTTACATCACAACTGTCTCCGAACAGCTTTTCAGAAATCCATCCGGAACAATTATGATGATTTTAACACATTTGAAATCATTTGTAAATCTTTTGTAGCATTTTAATGCATTTATTTCCATTTAAATTTATAAATCAAAGCATCCGCCGCCGATGAACTCGCGGATCAGAGAGTTATTCGGAATCGCGTCTCCCGGAATCGGCAGGAAATAATCCAGAAATTTCAGCAGACGGTGCGCCTCCTCATACTCCGGCTCCTCCGGCCGGATGGAAAACAGCAGCGGCTCCGCATACTGCTTCAGCACAGCCAGTTCATAAATCAGTGCTGAATTAAACATGATATCTGCCGATTCCTGATACGGAAAAATATTGTTTTCCTCCCCTCTGCGCACAGACGGCCACATACTGATCGTCTTTCTGGCATCGGCCCCGCGGGTTCGCGCGTCCCTCACAAGGCGGCGCAGCAGTCTGCCGTCCGTCGTCGGAATCCGGTTATGCTCATCCACATTCAGCTGTGTGAGCGCGCTGATGTATATCTTGAATTTGCGTTCCTTCGGAAGACGGTAGGTCAGACGCTCATTCAGGCAGTGAATTCCTTCAATGATCAGAATGTCCTCTCTGCCCAGTGTCCTGAAATTGCCTTTGTATTCCCGCTTCCCTGTCTTGAAATTAAAGGACGGAAGCTCCACTGTCTTTCCGGCCAGCAGATCCTCCATATCCTGATTCAGCTGTTCGGTATCTATTGCATCAATACTTTCAAAGTTCGGCTTGCCGAATTCATCCAGCGGTGTCTTCTCCCGTTCCACAAAATAATCATCCGCCGCGATCGGGTGCGGCTTCAGGCCATATACGGAAAGCTGCGTGGACAGCCGGTGTGAAAACGTAGTCTTTCCGGATGAAGACGGACCTGCGATCAGAACGATCTTCTTCTCCGAAGATGCTGCGATCTGCGCTGCCATTTCCGCAATCTTCTTCTCATGATAAGCCTCCTGTATCATGATCAGATCCTTGACCCGGTGATTGACAATATACGTATTCAGTGCGCCGACCGTCGGAATCTCCATTCGTGCGCCCCATTCCATTGATTCCTTCTGAACCTGAAAGATCTTCATCTCCGGTTCAAACGGCGGCAGCTGATCCGGCTGCTCCATTGTGGGGAACATCAGAACGAATCCGTCCTCGAACAGTTTCAGATCAAAGTATTTTAAATAGGAAGTATCCGGGACCATATATCCGTAAAAATAATCTTCGAATCCCAGCAGATTATAGAGATTCACTCTGGAAGAACGGCGATAACGGAACAGCTCCTCTTTATCATACATACGGTACTGACCAAACAGTTTGCGTGCTTCCCAGGTGGCCATACTCAGCTTCTGAATCGGAACCTCTTCCTGCACCAGCTGGTCCATATATACCTTTACTTCATTCAGAAATTGCTGCGTCAGTTCTGTCTTTCCCTGCATGGTACAGTAATATCCGTCACTGACAGAGAAATGCACTCCGATCCGGTCGATATTGGCATTATCCCCGACTACATGGTAAATTGCCTTGAGCATCAGCAGCACAAGGCTTCTGCGATACGTGCTGTGTCCGGCCTTATCCTGCACTGTCACAAACTCAAGCGCACACCCGTCCTCCGCCCTCTTGGTCAGCTCACGCAGTCTTCCGTCCGCCTTCACCAATACGATCGGATATGTGTACTGCGGCTGGTAATCAGCTGCGATCTGGCTGTAACACGTGCCGTCCGGGTATTGTCGCTTTTCCCCATTGATTTCTGTCACAATATTCTTCTGCTCCATGCAATCCCTCCTGTCCATTACGAAACAGTATTTCTACAATACCGCAAATGGCTGTCTGATCTCTGCTGCCTTCACCTTCAGCTCCGGAAAATTTCTGTTCAGATATTCTGTCATCTGATCAATGAAAATATGCTCCACTCCATAATGTCCTGCATCAATGATAAGAAGTCCCTGATCCACCGCATCCAGACCATCATGATGGCCGATATCTCCCGTGATCAGAAGATCCGCACCTGCTTCGATTGCCGGTGCTATCATGCTCTTGCCGGATCCCGGTGATACCGCGATCCGCTTTACCTCTGCCTGCGCACTGCCAAACAGACGGACATTCTCCAGTCCAAATGCTTTTTTCACATATTCGCAGCATTCTCTTGCTGTCATCTTCTTCGTCAATTCACCGACAGCCCCGATACCGTATGCTGAACCGTCCTCGCGGATACCGGTAATCTCCAGCACCTTTGTTTTCTTCAGTTTCAAGGCATTCTTTGCAAGTTCTGCCATCTCTGTCACATCATAGTTCGTATGCATCGCATAATGTGTGATACCATTCTCCGCAAGCTTCAGAATCTTTCTGCCTGTCATATCGTCATCACTCACACGCCGGATTCCGGACATCAGAAGCGGATGATGCGTAACGAGCAGCTCTGCGCCCCATTTCACACATGCATTGATCACTTCCTCTGTCGCATCCAGTGCCACGTATACTTTTTTCACACTGCGGTCGGTTCTTCCCACCTGAATGCCCGGATTATCCCATGACATAGCCATGGATACCGGATATTCCTCCGCAAGTTTTGCAATTACTTTTGCTGTTTTCATTCCTGCCTCCGTATCCCCTGTATCCTGTTCTTATATTCTTATATTTTTATATTCTGCATCCTGTATACTGTATCTGATATCCCGTATCGGTATCTCCTGCGCTTCTGTATCTGATATCCCACGTCAGTATCTCCTGTACTGACCGTACACCGTAATTTGCTGATGCATCATTTCTCTGCCCGTCCCTTTTTCTGCAATAATATCTCATTCAGATCTGCATTTTTCATGACCTTCATGCAGAGACGCAATTATGGAAACTCAGTATACAAATTCAGTTACAAAAATTCAGTTATAGTACCTCAATTATAAAAATCAACTATAGAAACTCAATTATAAAACTCAATTATTAAACTCAATTATTAAACTCAATTATAAAACTCAATTACAAAACTCAATTGCAGGGACTCCGTCATTCACACTAAGTATAAAATCCGGTTATGAAATCTCAGTTATAAAGCCTCAGCGCCTCCCGGATGATCACAAGCTCATGCTCCACCTGAACACGCCGTGCTGCAGACGTTTCCGTCTCCTGTCCTTCCAGTGCGGCAAGAATCCGCTCATTCAGTTCCTTTTCTCTGTTCAGGTAATCCTTCAATACCGGATGACGTGCCGCAAGCAGCAGCGGTCCGTAACGAAGCTGCGCCGCGCTCATCCTATCAGGGGCATGCTTCTCTGCATGCACAGCCTTCATCATCGGATAGAATTTTCCTTCCTCGCAGACAATATCCTCCTGCACAATGCGGTATCCGTTTTCCTCCAGATAAGCTCTTACAAGCCGTATCTCAGACTGCGGCTGCAGAATCAGCTCCTCCGCTGCCTCTGCACATTTTGCACCCTCCGTCAGAATACGGATCACCAGCGGTCCGCCCATCCCTGCTATGACAATGCTCTTTGCCTCTCCAGGCTGCATCGCTGTCAGTCCGTCTGACAGTCTTGTTTCGATCCTGTCACTCAGGCCATACTGCCTGATATGTATTACTGCCTTCTCCAGCGGCCCCCGGTTGACATCCATTGCAATAGCCCGCGGCGCTGTTCCGCCGGACACGAGATAAATCGGAATGTAAGCGTGATCCGTTCCGATATCTGCAATGATGCAGCCGGGAGTTACCATTCCTGCCACCGCCTCAAGGCGCTTTGAAATCTGCATCTGATAACTCCCTTCTAATCCAGATAATCGCGAAGCTTCCGGCTTCGGCTGGGATGCCGCAGTTTCCGCAGTGCTTTCGCTTCTATCTGTCTGATTCTCTCCCTTGTCACATTAAATTCTCTGCCGACCTCTTCCAGCGTCCTGGTCCTGCCGTCATCCAGCCCGAATCTGAGCCGCAGCACCTTCTGTTCCCGCTCGGTCAATGTGGCCAGCACAACAGCCAGCTGTTCCCGAAGTATGGTAAATGTCGCCGCCTCCGCCGGTACCGCAACGTGTTCGTCACGGATAAAGTCACCGAGATGACTGTCATCCTCATCTCCGATCGGTGTCTCCAGCGACACCGGCTCCATGGAAAATTTCATGATCTCCTTCACACGACCGGCCGACATTCCGAGCTTTTCCCCGATCTCCTCAGGACGCGGTTCGCGCCCGTACTCCTGCACAAGCTGGCGCGATGTGCGCACAACACGGTTTATCGTTTCTACCATATGCACCGGTATCCGAATGGTGCGTGCCTGATCCGCAATTGCACGCGTGATCGCCTGACGGATCCACCACGTCGCATAGGTACTGAACTTATAACCTTTCTGATAATCAAATTTCTCCACTGCCTTGATCAGACCGAGATTGCCCTCCTGGATCAGATCCAGCAGCTGCATGCCACGGCCGGCATACCGCTTCGCAATGCTGACCACCAGCCGCAGATTGGACTCGGCCAGCCGTTCCTTTGCCGATTCATCTCCGTCGTTCATCCGCTTTGCGAGAGCCATTTCCTCCTCCGGCTTCAGCAGAGGAATCTGCCCGATCTCCTTCAGATACATCCGGACGGGATCATCCAGACCGATTCCATCCGGAATCCCAAGCTCCGGCTCTTCCTCCAGAAGCATGTCCTCATCGGAAAACAAAAGCGTGGTGTCCTCCAATGCAGCATCCTTTGACAATACATCAATGCCTTTTTCTTCCAGAAAATCCAGAATCTGCTCCATTTCCTCCGCACCCGGCTGCCAGTTCCCGAAGAATTCATCTATCTCTCTGTACTCCAATACGTTCTTCTTCCTGTGTGCAAGCTCAAGCAATCCTTTCAGCTTTGTCTGAAGGTCCGTTGTTTGTGCGTTCATTCGGTTTCCTACCTTTCCCGGCTCCGACCAGGCAGAATCTGTTCGCATCACTGCGGCTTCCCGCACCACAGTGTGCATTCTGCAGCGTACCATGCTGCATATAGTCTTTCCGTATTACAGTGAAATATGCAGGCGATTCAGTTCCTGCAGTCGTCTTTTTGCATCAATCAGCTTCTGAAGGCCAGCAATATCAGTCGGATCCAGCTTGCCCGTCCTCTGCTCGATGCCATGCTCCATTACTTTGCGGATCGTCTCCTGAACTGCTTTTTCCTGATCCTTCGGTGTCTCGACCGGAACCGCTGTGTTGAACATCTGAGCCACCGTTCGCTGCTGCTCCTGATCCTGAAAATGATTCGCAATCTTCGCCGGATTCAGTTCGCCGCGCTCCAGCTGCTCATACAGCATTACCGCAACTTCATGATACAGCTCGTCCGAAAAATCATCCGGACGGATATACTCCCTGACAGTCTGAAACAGTTTCGGATATTCCGTCAGCCATGTAAGGATCAGCCTCTGTGACTTTTTGATACCGTCATCCTTCTCGGAACGTGACTGGGTTCGCGGTGCGGTCCTGTGCACCGGCACACCTTTCATCAGTTCATTCATGACCATTCTGCGCAGGCCTTCAAATGAAATCTGATAACGTCCTGTTATCGCCTCTATATAGTTTTCCCGTTCAATCTCCAGTTCAAATCCGGCAATCTTCGCCGCAACCGCCTGAAAAAAGCGTGTCTTGCCGTCCGGGTCTTTCATGTCAAAGGATTTCTGCAGGACGGATACCTCGAACATGAAACTGTTCTCCGCATTGTCAATGCGTTCCTGGAATGCCTCCATTCCAAGTGCTTTGATGAATTCGTCCGGATCCTTGTACGGTTCCATATGAAGTACACGGGTTGAAATTCCGGCCTCCTTCAAAAGCGGAATCGCCCGCAGTGCAGCTCTCACACCTGCCTCGTCGCTGTCATATGTCAGAATGACCTCATCCGTATAGCGCTTCAGCAGTGATGCATGCTGACTCGTCAGTGCCGTTCCCAGAGAAGCCACCGCATTGGTGAAGCCAGCCTGATGCAGAGAGATCACGTCCATATATCCTTCGCAGACCAGCAGATTTTTTTTCTTGGAAGTCCGGGCAAAGTTCAGTCCGTACAGATTCCGGCTCTTGTCAAAAATGACTGTTTCCGGAGAGTTAAGATATTTCGGCTTGCCGTCTCCCATGACACGTCCCCCGAATCCGATCACCTTATTGTTGACATCCATGATCGGAAACATAACACGATTCCAGAATTTATCATACATTCCCTGTTTTTCATTGACCTGCATCAGTCCGGACTCTTTCAGCAGCTGATCAGAAATTCCCTGTTTCTTCAGATAACGGTAGAGCGCATCGCTGTAATGCCCGGCATAGCCAAGTCCGAAATGCTTTATCGTCTCATCGCTGAGCTGACGGTCTTTCAGATACTTCATTGCCCTTGTTCCCTGTTCACTTCGCAGCTGATAATAAAAATATTTTGCTGCCATTTTGTTGATTTCCAGAACCGAGGTACGCAGATCACGCTTTTTCTTCTCTTCCTGAGAATACTCCTGCTCCGGAAGTGTAATGCCGGCACGGTCAGCCAGCATTTTCAGAGCCTCCGGGAACGTATAGTTCTCATATTCCATGATAAAAGTAAATACATTTCCGCCTGCGCCGCAGCCGAAGCAGTAATACATCTGCTTGCCCGGGCTGACGGAAAAAGAAGGGGATTTCTCATTGTGGAACGGGCACAGTCCGAAATAGGAGCTTCCTTTGCGCTGAAGCTTCACATAACCGGATATGACATCCACAATATCGTTTCTCATCCTCACTTCTTCCACTATATCATCCGAGTAATACATAATTTCCTCCAGTAATACACCTGCTGTGACCGTTTTTTCCCCACACGGCAGTCCGCCACACGGTTATCGGTCCCATCATTTCATTCGCTGTCATACCTGCCAGGATTTCGGTACGAACAGCTCCATATATTTCCTGATCGAGTACGAATCCGTCATGCCTGCAATGTAATCACACACGACTCTTTCCTTCGTCTCTCCCTTTTCTTTCATCAGATACTGATATTCCATCGGCAGCAGTTCCGGATGGGCATTGTAAAAACGGTACAGCTCCTGAATCATTTCGATAGCCTTCTCCTCCTCACGCTTGGCCACCTGGTTCCGGTAAACACGCTGGAACATAAAGGAGCGCAGATTTTTCATTTCCGTCTCCATCCGCTCTGACATACGGATCTCACCGCGGTTCTCGCTGCACTCAACGACATCATGAATCAGACTGTTCAGCCGTTTGCGTGTCGTATCGCCCAGAATCCTGCGGCTCTCCTCTGGGATGTCCTCCTCCCTTAGGATTCCCGCCCGCTCAGCATCGTCAATGTCGTGGTTCAGATACGCAATCTTGTCACAGTACTGAACGATCTGACCTTCCAGTGTATGCGGTGTTCCGGAAGTGCGATGGTTCAGGATACCGTCCCGCACCTCCCATGTCAGATTCAGTCCTTCTCCCTTCTTCTCCAGCAGCTCGACGACCCGCACGCTCTGTTCATTATGCGCAAATCCGTCCGGACAGACTTCCCGAAGCGCCCGTTCACCGGCATGTCCAAACGGTGTATGCCCGAGATCATGCCCCAGTGCGATTGCATCAACAAGATCCTCATTCAGACGCAGCGCTTTTGCAATGGTCCGCGCCAGCTGGGACACCTCCAGCGTATGTGTCAATCGTGTTCTGTAATGGTCCCCCTCCGGAATCAGAAACACCTGCGTCTTCTGCTTCAGCCGGCGAAATGATTTGCTGTGCAGAATACGATCCCGGTCACGCTGATATTCTGTTCTGATGTCACATGGTTCTTCCCGCCTGTCTCTTCCTTTGGAATATCTGCTGAAAGAAGCATACGGGCTGAAAATCTCGAGTTCCTGATCTTCTGTTTTTTCACGTATGGTCATTCTGGTCATCATTCCTTCCTCAGATGCAACTGCCGCTGAAACATAAAAATGTTCCGCATTTTCCCGCTAATAGATCATTCCTGTCAAAACTGCTGCGCAGCTTTTAATCTATTATATTATATGATATCTCTCCAATATTTTTCCATAATTTTTCATTATTTTTTTCAATTTCTCATAATACTATGTATTTTTCTGTGAAAGGTACGTTTCGACGGAAAAAGTCTCCCCGTCTGACACGATTGTGACAGCACCATGCTCCGGTGTCTGCAGAATCTGACTTCCGGCCTCCTGCAGACGTGTTACTGTCTCCGGAGACGGATGCCCGTACTGATTATCCGCTCCGCAGGAAATCACAGCGAACTTCGGAGAAACGGCCTGCAGAAACACTGCCGAAGACCCTCCGCCTGAGCCGTGATGGCCGACCTTCAGGATATCAGCCTGCAGATTCGTCCCACTCTCCGACAGTGCAAGCTCTGCCTGGCCTTCCAGATCTCCTGTGAACAGCATCCGAAACGAGCCATACTGCAGCATGAGCACCATAGAATCCTCGTTGCGGTCTCCTGAAAGTTCCTCTGAATCGGGTGCAAGGCATGTAATACTCCAGCGTCTGCTTCCGTCCTCACCTTCCACGTCTTCCTCTTCCCCATAGTACATGGAAAGCAAACTGTCCGTATGCACCGCCCCATTCCCGTTCACGGCAATACCGGCTGCTGCCCCCGGGTTCTCTGCATTGGAAATCATACTTCCCCTCTGCATGGCGAGTACCTGAACCCCTTTCTCTGCCGCCAGCGCTTTCAGTTCATCAAAATCTCCTTCATCTGCAGTCGGTGGAAGAATCAGGTGCCCTAAAGTGATTCCATGCACGTTTTTCTTCCCGAATCCGGGCTCGTAATCTTCCAGATACTCTTTGATTCCGCTGATATGGTCGTTGTCGGCATGAGACAGAAAAACATAGTCCAGTGTTCCGATTCCATAATATTTCACTGCCTGTTCAATACGATATTTCCAGACACTGTTCTCGGACGTGCTTCCTCCATCGATCAGACATGCTTCACCGGTAGGCAGCTGTACCAGAGCAGAGTCACCCTGCCCTACGTCGAGACAGGTCACGACAAGGCTGCCGGACTGCCGCGGACGCATAAGCAGCATGCAGATCACCGCACACAATACCCACAGCATTCGAATGTGTCCCGCACGGACACCGGATACGATCCGCTGCAGACGGCCGGACACTCTGTCTTCGCATCCCTTTCTCCTGTTCCTTGCATAATACACAGAGATTCCCGTTACCACCGCCAGGATTCCGTAATACACCAGCATCCTTCCCGGATCCGGTCTCCCCGCCACCCACACCGGCAGCGGAAATTCCTGTTCCAGCCTGCACAGATTCCCGAACAGATTCAGCAGATAGTGCACCGGAGCTGCCAGAAACATCCCCGCCGATACATCGGCCAGCCCGATTGCTGCAGCAGCGATTCCGAATGACATGATGACAGACATCAGCGGAACCACTGCCAGATTCACAAGAATACTCCAAGGGGATGTCTGATAAAAGAAATACAGGGAGACTGGCAGTGTCCCCAGCCAGACCGCCGCACAGGAAAAGAATGATTTTCCCGCAGATGACCGTATTTCGCAGGCATTCTGTCCGCATGGCACCAGAACGGACAGAGTCAGAACGGCTGCAAAGGACAGCAGAAAAGAAGCATCGCCCAGAGAGTCCGCATCGCGCACCAGTATCAGTACAGCCGCCAGCCCGGCCGCAGTCACCATATCATATTTCCGCCCCGTCACCTGCGCTCCGAGCCAGATCAGGAACATGATCGAAGCACGCAGCGCAGATATCCCGAATCCAGTCATCAGAGCATACAGAAATACCACCGTCCCCGCTATCACTGCCCCCGCTGCAAAGGGAAGTCCCACGCGGCGCAGCATCTGATACAGACTCATTCCGATCAGCGTAATATGAAGTCCTGAAATAGCGAGTATATGGGAAATCCCTCCCTCCTGAAACAGACTCTTCCATTCCGGATCCATGCCGTTCTTCTCACCCAGACAGATAGCGGCGATCGTTCCGGAGGACTTTTCATCAAGAATACAGTCAAATGAACTGCTGAACGCATTCCGGATCTGATAGAGAATATTCGCCAGTCCGATCTTTCCATGGCGAATCTGTCGGATTTCGGCCTTTTTTAATGAACAGACTGTATTTTTGGCAAAGTAATATGCACGCGAGTCAAACTGTCCCGGATTGGATGCAGATTCAAAAAGGGTGCAAAATCCCGCAACCTGTACGTAATCGCCGGGCTGTATCTCTGTCTGTTCTGTTGTAAATGTGATTTTCTGTTCTGGTCTCAGGGAAATTTCTGAATTGTTATCTGTATTGATTGTCAGATGTTTCATAAACAGGCGTACGCCTGAAGATAAGGTACTGCATTCTGTTACGATTCCTGCTGCTGTGACAGATGAGCCGTCGCCCACTGTCCGGGCCAGCATCTGCTCTGTCTGGAACAGCGGAAAGTCCTGTGGCTGACTTTCCGCTGCCTGCATCACAAATATAAAAATGAGAAACACAATGCAGAACACCGCTAAGGGTCTTTTCACTGCATCACTCCTCTGCCAGAGAAGGATCCACCCCGGCAATCGGCTTGCCTGCGACCGCTTCACTGGTCTGTGCTTCACCGGTTTCGGTCACCTGCTGCTCTGTGCTGTCTTCCGTCTCCGGTACTTCTGTTACATTCTCTGTCTGTATTATCTTCCCGTTTTCCTCATGCTCCGTCTCTATCTCATCTGCTTCGACCATATTCTGATTCGGCATGAAGATCTGATCCAGATCAACTTCTCCGCGGAATTTTCCGTCGCTGCTGTCACTGATCTCGAATTTCACACCGGAAATATTGTCGCATGTCTCGCAGACAGAATTAACGATCGCATAAAGTGCCGCCTCCGCATCCAGAGCAGCCTCTGATGGGTTCTTATCAGCCGCCTCATCAAAGATAATTGTACAGACTCCATTCTGTGTATAGATGTTCTGAATGCGTACACCGCTGCCCAGAACCGGATTCAGATCCGAATCCTCCGGTCCCTTGATCAGCTGCTCCACAACAACACGCTCCAGTACCATGTTGCTGGAATAGTGGAGATTCCGCTTCTCCTGCACGATCTTATCTCCATCTTCATTTGCAAAGTAGAGAATCAGAGTCGCATACTGGTAGGAGTTGATGCCGCCTTCTTTCGTATCGATAAATGTATTCGCATCCATCGCCGGAACCAGCTCACCCTCACTGTCACGCAGCTGCTGTGTATCCACCGTGATCATAACCTTCGTAACACCGGGAATCTGGCAGACTGTCTTCACGAGCGCCGCCCGCAGCAGAACCTCCTCCGTATTGCTCAGATCATAATACTCCTCTGAAAAGTCAAGGCGAAGCGCATCAATCCCACGCTCATACCCCGAAAATTCTATCTCATCCGGCAATGCACTGACATATCCTGCCGGTGCCGTCCGCAGCTGACCGATCAGCTCCTCCAGCATCTCGTCAAACGTCTCCGCCGTCGGACTGTAACTGTTCTCAACCAGCCTTGTCCCCGTCGAATTGACGTAATACACTGTATAACCTTTCTCCTCCGTCTGTCCGGCACTGCAGCCGGTCAGCAGCATGACCGCTGCCAGGATCAGCAGACAGAGATTCTTTTTTATTTTCACAAAATTCCTCCCGTCAGACTCCGGTCTACGGCACATATTTCAGCGGAATACGCACAGTAAACGTCGTACCCTCGCCTTCCTTGCTGTATACCTTGATCGCTCCGTGATGCATCAGTACCGCACTTCGCGTAATCGCCAGACCGAGACCGGTGCCGCCGATTTCACGTGAATGGGACTTGTCCACACGGTAAAAACGCTCAAAAATATGTTCCTGTGCATCCTCAGGGATTCCCATACCGGAATCTTCCACCTTGACATAGAAATACTTGCTGTCAATGTTAAGGGACACATGTACCCAGCCTTCGTCTTTGTTGTATTTGATCCCGTTCTCCACAAGGTTGGACAGGGCAAGCGTCAGCTTTGTCTCGTCCACTTCAGCCATGATCGGCTTGAAGCTCTCCAGCACCAGTTCGATGCCTCGCTTGGCGGCGATCGGACGCAGGCGCTTCAGGATCAGCTCGATCAGCTGATTGATATTCGTCTCTTCAATATGAACATCCGAAGATTTCCGGTCCATCTTAACAAGAGAGAGCAGATCGGAAATGATCGTATTCTCGCGATCGATCTCCTCAGCAATATCTGCCATGAACTCCTTGTAAAGCTCAACCGGAACATCTTCCTGCGCAAGCAGGGAATCCGCCAGTACCTTCATGGAAGTGATCGGCGTCTTCAGTTCATGCGAGACATTCGATACAAATTCCTGACGTGACTCCTCCTGTGTCTTCAGACGCTTCAGCATTCGGTTGTATGCCTCGGCAAGAAGCTGTGTCTCCGTATAATCCGGGATCGATATCTCCTGCTCCGTCACTGCATCCTGCATTCCCTCAAGAGAACGAGTGATCTTGCCGAACGGTTTGGTCAGCATATGTGCAACATAAAAAGCCGCCGCCAGAATCATAAATGTGAGAACGGTCTGCAGAATCCATACTGTATTGCCCAGCGCACTCTTTCCATCCTCAACGTCCTGTGTGGATACGCTGACGATCATGATTCCCTCGATTTCCTTTGTATCTTTGTTCTTCAGCGGAACGGTCATTTCGAGGAACTGATTCTCTTCATTATAATTTGCTGAATCTGTACCGAGAAAACACCGCAGTACCTCCTCGGAAATAATTACTTTGTCCTCATCTATCTCATACGTGTCACGGATGATCCTGAAATTACTGTTGACAATGATAACACGGCCGTTGTAGATACTGGCCAGCTGATCCATCTGCTGATCGATCAGCCTCGAAGCACTGCCCCGCACGTACGCGGACTGACTGATCTGATCCACGATCTGCTGACACTGATTCTGGATCATGATACGCTTCTGTTCCACTGTCTGCTCAACGTAATTCTCCAGAATGACAGACTTCATCAGAAAAATCGGTATCATTCCAACAAGAATAAAGATAAAGAAGATCCGCGCCTGCAGGCTGTTGAGATACTTTATCGCTTTTTCTTTAATGCTGGAAATAATAACCCACTCCCCACTTCGTATGTACGTATTTCGGTTCACTCGGATTTACCTCGATCTTCTCACGCAGTCTCCGGATATGAACATCTACTGTTCTGACATCACCCGGATACTCATAACCCCACACAATATTCAGAAGATTCTCACGGCTGTATACCTTGTTCGGATTGAATACCAGAAGCTCCAGTACATCAAATTCCTTTGCTGTAAGATTAACCTCTTTGCCTGCGATACTGACTCTTCTTCCCTCGCAGTCGATGGCCAGATCCCCCACCTCAACGATCCTGCCTTTCGGTTCTGCTGCCGCTTTCTGAGAAGTACGTCGGATGATCGCCTTCAGACGCGCCTTTACCTCCAGAATATTGAACGGCTTCGTAATGTAATCATCCGCACCGTACTCCAGTCCGAGAATCTTGTCCATATCATCTCCCTTGGCTGTCAGCATGACGATCGGCACATCTGAAAATTCTCTGACCTGCTGGCAGACCTCCAGACCATCAAGCTTCGGAAGCATCAGATCAAGCAGAATAATATCATAATCTTTTTCACGCGCCATGCGGACAGCTTCCTCACCGTCATATGCACAGTCAACTTCCATATCGTCCTGTTCCAGGCTGAACCGGATTCCTTTAACAATCAGCTTCTCATCGTCTACTACCAAAACTTTTTTTCCCATACTTCTGCTCCTTCATCACTGCACCGTTATACGGTCCTTTATTTTTGAAAATACGGCATTCTTGATACCGGAGATATTCTGAATCTCCTCAATCGACGCGAAACCTCCATGCTCCTCCCGGTATTGAAGAATGGCATCGGCCTTCGCCTCACCAATCCCCGGAAGTGTCATCAGAGTCTCTCTGTCTGCCGTATTGATATTGACCATCCGTTCCTGTGCGTCCGTTCCCTGTGAACTGCTGTCTGAAGCTACTGACTGCCCTGCAGCCGAACCTTCCGCCGCAAGCTGCGCCGTCTCTTCTTTCGTATAAACATAAATCCGCTGTCCATCCGAAACGCGCTCCGCCTGATTCAGCCACTGCTCATCCGCATCGCCGGTGAATCCTCCTGCCAGTTCCAGTGCCTCAAATACACGCATACCGTCATAAATCGGATACACACCAGGATCCTGTACCGCACCGCAGATGTAAACGTAACCGGCATGAACTGTATTAACTGTATTATCAGATATGTTTCCAATCTGATCCTGCTGTCCCTGCGCCGAAATATCCACAGTCTGATTCTCCTGCGCCTGTTCTGTCGCTCCGGTCATCTCTGCCTCACTCTCAAGTCCGGCAGTATAAACCTTCTGCCTGCCTGAACAGCCTCCTGCACAGAACAGAACCACGCACAACAGGGCTGCTGCCAGCCCTCTGTAACATCTTTGCATATTTTTCCTGCAGCCATGCTGCCTTTTTCCCTTATGCCCCTTTATTTTAACGAAAAAGTTACGTACTTGCAACCAGATTTTAAATTTTTATTTTATTTTTAGTTTTTCCAAATTGTTACCATTTAAAGATAACAATACCGACAATTGAAATCGCCATGCCGATCACCTTACGCCATTCCAACGGCTGTTTCTCCACTCCGAACAGCCCCAGAAGCTCGATTCCATACGCAACGATCAGCTGCGCGACTACGATCAGCATCGCCGACCTGGCCGGGCCGAGACTGCTCATACTCTTGACCACCGTGATCGTGATAAACGCTCCTATAACACCGGACAACAGCATATATTTGTGCTCCACATCCGCCAGTGTGGTCAGACTGATCCGATCTGTGATCAGCCATGCGCCAAGACAGACCAGCAATGCCGTAAACTGCACAAAAGCAGACGATACCCACAGGCTCGTCTGCTTTGTGACTTCTGTATTAAATACCCCCTGAATACTCATCAGGGCACCAGATAAAAGTGCGATCAGAATTCCCCACATAACTATTCTCCTGTTCTCATAATCCCCAGACAGCCAACAGCATCTCTTTGCTGTACGTTTCCGATCCGGATTTGTTCTGTTATCAGGAGTATATGCGGTTTTTCTTTTATTATTCATGCCGGCAACGCACAGGACAAAAGAAACATATCGCCGTCTCTGCAATGCAATTATGTTCCCGCCGGCATTTCCCGGTGTTCGCAGTCATCCTATCCGATGCTGCCTCCTAGAAGGACATCTCCAGCCGCTTTACCATCTCATCGATATCTTCCTTCGTGATCACAAGCGGCGGTACAAAACGGATCACATCCGAACCGGCACTGATCACAACGAGTCCGTTTTCGAGTGCCTTCTTCACGATCTCTCCCACCGGACGTCCGGTCACAACAAGCCCCTGCATGAAACCTTTTCCACGTCTTGTGCTCAGGAAGTCATACTTTTCCACAAGTTCATCCAGTTTCTGCTCCAGATACGGTGCAGTCTCCTGTACATGCTTCACAATATCAAGTTCTTCAAACAGATCAAACACCCTGGATACAGCTGCACATGCGAGCGGATTTCCCCCGTATGTCGTTCCGTGATCTCCCGGAACCAGAGATGCCTTCGCGGTCTTCTCGTTCAAAACAAATGCGCCTACCGGCACACCGCAGCCAAGTGCCTTGGCAGTGGTCATGATATCCGGCTCCACACCGTACTGCTGCCATGCAAAATAGCTTCCCGTACGTCCCATGCCGCACTGGATCTCATCCAGGATCAGCAGGATATCCTTCTCATCACAGAGTTTGCGAACACCTTCGATAAATTCCTGTGTCGCCGGATAGATTCCGCCTTCCCCCTGTACGGTCTCCATAAGAATTGCGCAGGTGTGCTCATTGACCTGTGCCTTTACGCTCTCCAGATCATTGAAATCGGCAAACTTCACACCACCCATCAGCGGCTTGAAAGCCTCCTGATAATGCGGGTTGCCTGTAACGGACAGTGCTCCGATACTGCGGCCGTGGAAAGAGTGGTTCATCGCAATGATCTCATGATCCGTGCATCCGTCCTTCAGATATGCATATTTTCTTGCCGCCTTGAGTGCGCCCTCGATTGCCTCGGTTCCGCTGTTCGTGAAGAACACCTTATCCATACCGCTGACTCTGATCAGTTTCTCTGCCGCTTCCATAAGCGGAACATTGTAATAAAGGTTGGATGTATGGATGAGCTTCCCGATCTGACTCTTCAGTGCATCCTCATATTCCTTATTTCCGTATCCCAGTGCAAATACAGCGATACCTGCGCCGAAATCCAGATATTTCCTGCCTTCCACATCGGTCAGCCAGACACCCTCGCCCTTTTCAAATACGACCGGGAATCTGTTATACGTGTGCAGAACCACCTGCTCTGTCCGTTCCATATACTCTTTGCTGTTCATTTCGAAATCACTCCTTTATTCGCCGACTCACCCGGCAGGCATCGGCAGACTTTCCGCTGGCATCCGCCACTGTTCCGTGCACGGTTCGCTGCTTCTCTTCTGTTGTCCGCTCTGCTGTTGCTTATCGCTTATTTTTCTGCTGAATTCCGTTTCCTGATTCTGTTGTCTTGTTCCGTTACTGTTTCTTCTGTTACTGCGTTCTGTTACTTCTTAGTTCTGTTATTGCGTTCTGTTACTGTTTCTTCTGTTACTGCGTTCTGTTACTTCTTATTCTGTTATTACGGATTCTGCTGTTACTTCTCTTCTGTATAATACCGCTCTTCCTCGTCACCGATGATAGCCGTACCGATACCTTTGTTCGTAAAGAACTCCAGCAGAAGACTGTGCTCGATTCTTCCGTCCAGAATATGTACTCTGGAAACACCGGACTCGATCGCGTTGACACAGTTCTGCAGTTTCGGCAGCATACCGCCGCCCGCATTGCCGCTTGCCAGGAATTCCTTTGTCTCAGGAATCGTCATCTCACTGATCAGAGTGGACTTATTGAGCGGATCACGGTATACACCTT
Organism: Candidatus Choladousia sp.; assembly: GCA_045119335.1. Lineage (GTDB taxonomy): Bacteria > Bacillota > Clostridia > Lachnospirales > Lachnospiraceae > Choladousia. Next base: position 46,743 of record JBGVDJ010000025.1, read on the forward strand.
CAATATCTGTCAGGAATACCAGTTTGGCTGCCTTCACCGCTGTCGCGATAGCACATGCCGCGTCATCCGCATTAATATTGAAGGAATGGTAACTGTCATCCGAACCGATCGGGCAGATGACAGGAATAAAATCATTGTCCAGAAGTGTGTTCAGAAGATCTGTATTTACTTCCTTCACCTCACCGACAAATCCGATATCTTCTCCCCCTGACAGTTTCTTATCCACTCTCAGAATTGTACCGTCCTTACCGCTGAGACCCACTGCCTTCTGTCCGACCTTCTCCATCATGGAAACGAGGCCCTTGTTGATCTTGTTCAGTACCATCTCAGCCACTTCCATAGTCTGCTTGTCTGTAACACGCAGACCGTTGACAAATCTGGTCTCCAGTCCCACTTTGTTGATCCACTTCGTGATCTCCTTTCCGCCGCCGTGTACAATGATCGGACGGAAGCCTACCAGCTTCAGCAGTGCCACATCACGGATCACGCTCTTTTTCAGCTCATGATCCACCATGGCACTTCCGCCGTACTTTACTACAATTGTCTTTCCGTGAAAATGCTGAATATACGGAAGCGCTTCAATCAGGACGTTCGCTTTCTCCAGCCACATTTCCATTGTTGATTCCATACTTTCCTCCTCGCAGACGCATTTCGCGTCCTTTATATCTACTTACAAGTTTGCAACTTTTATTTCACTGTATTTATTCAAGCTGTTTATATAATATATAGGTTAAGATGTCAAAAGATACCGAACAGATTCTGAAGTCAGAAAACAGCTTATGTACATTATGATCTGTAATCAGCATTGATCTTTACATAGTCATAGGTAAGATCACATCCCCATGCTGTTGCACTGGCTGTACCCATCTTCACATCAGCAACAGCAGTCACTTCCTTCTCAGAAAGAATCTTCGTCGCCACTTCCTCACTGTATCCGGTATCCACACCGTTCTCAATGATCTTCAGCCGGCCTGCTGCACTCTCAAAGTACAGATCCACTTTCTCCGGATCAAACTGGGCTCCGGAATAGCCCATTGCGCAGAGGATTCTTCCCCAGTTTGCATCATGACCGTAGATCGCAGCCTTCGTCAGACTGGAAGTAATGATAGATTTGCTCAGTGTCACTGCCTGCTCCTTGCTCTCGGCATTGATCACCTTTACTTCGAACAGAGCTGTCGCTCCCTCGCCGTCTGCCGCCATATGTTTTGCCAGATAAGTATTGACATAGTTCAGTGCCTCAAGGAACTTCTCATAGTCTCCATTCTCCTCTGTGATCTCCTCATTGCCTGCCAGACCGTTCGCCAGGAGCAGACACGTATCATTGGTGGATGTGTCTCCGTCAACGGATACCATATTGTAGGTATCTGTCACGCTGGCACTGAGTGCCTTCTGAAGCAGTTCCTGTGAAATAGCTGCATCTGTCATAACAAAGCTCAGCATTGTGCACATGTTCGGATGGATCATTCCGGAGCCCTTGCACATGCCGCCGATCGTCACGGTCTTTCCGCCGATTTCGGTCGTTACAGCCACTTCCTTTTTCACTGTATCAGTCGTCATGATCGCTTCTGCCGCCAACGTACCTGCTGCGGCGCTGCCTGAAAGAACCGGCTTCATCATCTCCACACCGGCTTTGATCTTGTCGATCGGAATCTGTCTGCCAATGACACCGGTAGATGCTACCAGCACCTGATTCTCTTCAATACCGAAAAGCTCAGCTGTCTTTGCAGCTGTCTCCCGACAGTAGCGCATACCTTCTTCACCGGTACATGCGTTTGCCACACCGCTGTTTACCACAATGGCATGTGCTGTCCTGTTTCCATATACAATAGACTGATCCCATTTTACCGGAGCTGCCTTTACGATATTGGTCGTGAATGTACCTGCAGCACGGCACAGTGTCTCACTGTAGATCATTGCCATATCTTTGCGGTCCTTTTTGATTCCTGCAGCAATACCGATTGCCTGAAATCCCTGCGGGGCGGTCACGCCGCCGGATATCTGAGTCAACATAACTTTCACTCTCCCTTTCCTTTTTCTCTCTACCATTCTCAAAATATAAAAATGATACCAGACGGATCTTTCCGTGGTCCATGACTTTTGGCCCTGGTATCGTATAAATGTAAGCGGTATACATAATACATCATGCCAAAGAACAAAAATTCATGTGCAAAACTTTGACTTTCCCTATCATAAACCAATCCGTTAAATAAGTAAAGTGTTTTTAAGTCGCATATTTATACATTATTTGTGTATAATATTCACGTCCTTTTTACATTTTATACAAAATTATTTTTTACTCTTGCATATTTATGACGTTTGCGTTATACTAGCGAACGAGATGAGAAGCCGGATTTACCGGTTTCATTAATTTAAGATTATGCAAACAGCAAAACGGATGCCGATCCGTATTTTCTTCGGCTGATCCGCTTTACTAACGAGAAGATCTGAGGAGGACATTATTATGAAGGAAAAAGTAATTCTGGCATATTCCGGCGGACTGGATACTACTGCTATTATCCCGTGGCTGAAAGAAACTTTTAATTACGACGTTGTATGCTGCTGTATCGACTGCGGACAGGGCAGCGAGCTGGATGGACTTGATGAGAGAGCAAAACTTTCCGGCGCTTCCAAATTATATATTGAGAACATTATCGACGATTTCTGTGACAACTACATCATGCCATGCGTAAAGGCCGGTGCTGTTTATGAACACAAATACCTGCTCGGTACATCCATGGCTCGTCCGGCTATCGCCAAGAGACTGGTTGAGATTGCAAGGAAAGAAGGCGCTACTGCTATCTGCCACGGTGCAACAGGTAAGGGAAATGACCAGATCCGTTTCGAGCTCGGCATCAAGGCACTGGCTCCGGACCTGAAAGTCATCGCTCCGTGGAGAATGACAGATGTATGGACCATGCAGTCCCGTGAAGATGAGATCGAATACTGCAAGCAGCACGGAATCGACCTTCCGTTCGACCAGAGTCACAGCTACAGCCGTGACCGCAACCTGTGGCACATCAGCCACGAAGGCCTTGAGCTGGAAGATCCGGCAAACGAACCGAACTATGATCATATGCTCGTACTCGGTGTAACACCGGAAAAGGCTCCGGATGAAGGCGAATATGTAACAATGACATTCGAGGCAGGTGTTCCGAAGACTCTGAACGGCAAGGCTATGAAGGTCTCCGAGATCATCACTGAGCTGAACGCACTGGGCGGCAAGCATGGAATCGGTATCGTTGATATCGTTGAGAACCGTGTTGTAGGTATGAAGTCCCGTGGTGTGTATGAGACACCGGGCGGAACAATCCTGATGGAGGCTCATGATCAGCTTGAAGAACTGATCCTTGACCGTGAGACACTGGAAACCAAGAAGAAACTCGGCAGCCAGTTCGCACAGGTTGTATACGAAGGAAAATGGTTCACACCGCTTCGCGAAGCAATTCAGGCATTTGTTGAGTCCACACAGCAGTATGTGACAGGTGAAGTGAAGTTCAAACTGTACAAGGGCAACATCATCAAGGCCGGTACAAAATCTCCGTACAGCCTGTACAACGAATCACTTGCCTCCTTCACAACAGGTGATATGTACGACCACCACGATGCTGACGGATTCATCACACTGTTCGGTCTTCCGCTGAAAGTTCGTGCAATGAAGATGGCTGAGGCTGAGAAAACAAAATAAGAGATTCTTTTCGATCTGATATACAGTAACTGAATTAAAAACACCTGCCGTCCACCGGTGATATGAACCGGTAATGACGGCAGGTGTTTTCTATGTTACCTGAAAAGTATTGTCATACTGAATCGCGAAAGTCTTTCCGTGATCCAAAAGTCTCCGACAGGATATGCACTCAGACTTTTGCATCGGGAAATTATCCGAGCAGCTCCTTCGCATCCGCAAGGATTCCTTCCGTATCGCCCGATACTTCGGCACTATATTCCAGGACAAGATCTGCGGATGGTGTCAGCTCCCGACATTTCCGATAGAATGCGGCAAAATCCAGTGTACCGTTATGGATACGCTGATGGCCGTCCTCGTATCCGTCATTGTTGTGCAGATGATAGGATACGATCTGACTCCTCAGTTCCTGCATGACATGCTCAAGATCCCAGCCATTTGCATGGGCGTGACCGATATCCAGAAGCACCGGATATCCTTCCCGTCTGCACAGTGCAATAAATTCCTCCTGGTCAAACAGCATATTCTGATGACTCTTTACACCGGCATTCTCAACGACCACTGAAATGCCGTACCTGCCGCAGAGCGCTTCAATCTCCCGGAAATTCTCGCAGCCGATCCGCTCCATCTCCGCCTTGCGTGACTCAGGAACCTGGCAGTTGTTATGATGATAAACGAGATACCGGCAATCCAGCTGCTGTGCATACTGCAGCGTCCTGCACACAAGTGCAGCTGTCTCACGGTACTTCTGTGTTCCCGCCGGTGCAGAGTGTTCTGCCTGATAGTACGGCCCGTGAAAGCTGACCGGTACCTTTTTCAGCTGCGGCATACATTGTTTCAGGATTTCCTCATATCCCGGCTGATCGAACAGAGGGAAGACCTCCACTCCGACCTGCGGTCCGAGCTTTGCCGGATATTCCAGCACACGCGGAAATTCCTCCGCAGTATACATATTTGTACTTATATATAATGCCATTGCATGCCCTCCTATTTCTGCGAAGTCTGCAGCATTGACTGCGGAAGCCCCTGCTTTGCGATCACCTGACTTACCTGCTCCGGATAACCGAGTGATTTTTCACTTCCACGGTCAAACAGATGAATTCTGTTAAAATCCAGTCTGATATACACTCTGCTGCCCGGCTCCGGCACATTGCCGTCCAGCATGGCGATCAGATCATTGTGCTCTCCTTTTACCTGAATATAAACACCATACCGGTTGCCGTAATCCTCAATATATTTCACGGTACCCTCAATAGAATGTTCACTCTTTTCCTCCGTCAGCACCATATGCTCCGGGCGAATGCCGAGGTACAGCGAACCTTTATCACTCCACTCTGCCAGATCGCTCCACATCTTCGGCAGCCGGATACGCTGCGGTCCGACACTCAGGACACCGTCATTGTAGTCCGCTTCCACAATATTCATGGATGGAGAACCGATGAACCGTGCACAGAACACCGTAGCAGGCCGATTGTAAACATTGGACGGTGTATCCAGCATCTCCATCTTTCCTTCATTCATGACAGCAATGCGCTGTCCTACGGTCATGGCCTCGATCTGGTCATGCGTCACGTAGACCATAGTGGGATGATACATCTCGTGAATATTTACCAGCTCTTTTCGGGCACGCATACGCAGCTGTGCATCCAGATTGGACAGCGGTTCGTCCAGCAGAAAATAACCGGCACGCTTGACCACGGCTCTTGCCAGTGCCACTCTCTGACGCTGTCCGCCGGAGAGATCTTTCGGCTTGCGCTCCTCCAACCCCCGCAGTTCCAGCATATCCAGCACATCCTTCAGGCGGGCATTGATCTCACTTTCCTCCATCTTATGTGCCTTCAGTCCGTAAGTAATATTGCTGCGCACTGTCATATGCGGAAACAGTGCATAATTCTGAAATACCATCGCTACATCGCGCCTGCCGCACGGCACATCATTTACCAACTGTCCGTCCATATACAGTTTTCCCTCTGTAAGATCCTCAAGTCCTGCGATCATGCGCAGTGTCGTGGACTTTCCGCAGCCGGATGCACCCAGAAGGATCAGTCTCTCACCTTCCCGGATCTCCATATTCAGATCTTTTACAATCACATTTTTGCCGTAAGCCTTCACGACATTTTCAAATACAATATTCTTCATAATTCTGTCACTCTTCCTCCCGTATTATCCTTTGATTCCGGATGCCGTAAATGTACTGATGATATATCTCTGGAAAATAATGTACAGCGTCAGGGGAATGATCATGGTCATAACCGACACTGCCATGGCAACTGTAAATTCGGTACCGCCCTCGGAACTGATGTACATCTGAAGCGCAAGGGACAGGGTATAATTATCCTGAGATTTCAGGATCAGCATCGGCCATACGTATTCATTCCAGGAATTAATAAAAAAGATGATGCCGGTGGTGATGATCGAAGGGCGCACCAGCGGCACGACAATATCACGCATAATCTTCAGATTACCCACGTTCTCCAGTTTTGCCGCCTCAATCAGAGCCTTCGGAATACCGCGCATGGACTGTCTCAGCAGAAATATACCAAGCACATCAGCCAGCTGCGGCAGCGCAACGCCCCAGATGCTGTCCCGCAGTCCGATGTTTGAGATCATCAGATAGTTCGGAATCATTGTCACCGTAAACGGTATAAACATGGTCGTCAGCATGATAAAATACAGCTGATTTTTTCCCCTGAAGTTAAAATAAACGAAGGAATACGCTGCAAAAAGGCTGGTAACCGTCTTGAATATCGTCACAGTCGAAGCGATCAGAAACGTATTCAGCGTAATACGCAAAAACGGAAGCTTTTTAAATACATGCAGATAATTTTCCAGAGTCGGATTTTCCGGAATGATGCTCATTACCGTATTGTACGCTTCCTGCATATTCTTGAAGGAATTCGACACTGCAAACACGATCGGGAACAGCATGATCACTACAACGGCCATCAGAAACAGATGCCATCCGGCCTGTGAACGCTTAATTTTCATAGTAAACTCCTCTCTCGACAAACTTGAATTCCAGCACCAGAAGTACAGCAAACAGGATCATCGTCAGCACTGACACTGCAGCCGAAGTCCCGGTCCGGTACAGTGTGAATGCCTCATGGTAGGACATATAGATCAGACTGGAGCTTGCATAATTCGGTCCGCCCTGTGTCACGACCTTGATCGGTGTGAACACGTACTGGAGTCCCTGTACGATTGTCGTAATAAATACGTAGATACCTGTAGCGGAACTCATCGGCACTACGATATCCCTGAAAATCTTCCACATTGGCACATTATCCAGTCTCGCCGCTTCAATTACCTCATGCGAAACACCTGAGACACCTGCCAGAATATTGATGAAATTGTATCCAAAGGATTTCCATGTGGTAATGATGCACAGCACGGCGATGACCCACCCCTCTGTCTTTGACCAGAACGGCAGGGACAGTCCGAACCATCCCAGGATCTTCGCCAGCGGACCGGAAATCGGATTCAGGATCCAGGTATACAGAATGGAGCCGACTACCAGTGAAATTACACTCGGCAGGAAAAATACAGCCTTATAAAAGCTCTGGAATTTCTTCACAACAAAGGTGAGAATGAATGACAATATGTAGGACATTACAAAGTTCATGACCAGCAGTATCACAATATACAGAAATGTATTTCCGAATATCTTCCATGTATTCGGATCTTTGAATACGCCGATATAATTTGCCAGACCGACAAATTTCTTGACCGGCTTGATCATATTCCAGTCAAAGAAACTGAGATAAAATGTATAAAATACCGGATAAAACATAAAAACAGCAAAGACCACCAGTGACGGCAGCAGAAACACATATCCGAGTATCGTCTGCTTCTTTTCTTCTCTTTTCAAAATATTACCTCCAGAAATCATGGGAAATCAAAAAGACTCCCGCCAAACGTCGTCCCACATGAAACAGGGTTTCCTGTGAAATGAGAAGCAGGTGTCCCGGCACATAACTCCAGGGCACCTGCATTCGCTGTATATACCTGATTACTTACTGTGCTGCCAGAAGTGCATTGATCGCATCCTGTGTACTCTTCATTCCCTCTTCTGCGCTCACTGTTCCGCCAAGAATCTGATCTCTCATATCGAGCAGCATCTGCTCTGCCTGAAGGCCTGCATCTCCTGGGAATGCTGTCCAGGATACCACACCGTCCATCTGCTCGATCGCCGCATTCATCATCTCGTTCTCAGCAAGGAAATCCTTCAGACCATCCTCAGCTGTTGCCACATCATTTCTCGGCGGTACATATCCGGTTCCGATCGTCCATGTAGCCATGGATTCCACACTGTACAGATATTTCTCAAATTCCCATGCAGCTGCAATCTGCTCCTCATCCTGTGCTGTGATCGCAAGGAAGCATCCGCCTGCCGGAATTGTACGTTCTTTGTCGCCCCAGGTCGGAGACTTGACTGTTGCCACATCAAACTCCGCACTCTTCTGTACCGCTGCTCTTCTCGCGATTGTCGTATACATCATGGCGCAGTTGCCGTCTACGAAGCTCTGGAAACCTTCCTCCCAGGAAAGGTGAAGTGCGGAACCGTTCTGGATCATATCAGCCATCAGCTGCATAGCCTCGATACCTTCCTCAGATGCGAAAGTCGCTTCTGCTGTTCCGTCCTCGTTCACGGTCAGCATCTTTGCACCGTTGCTCTCGATAACACCCTGCTGTGCCCAGAAATCTGCCGGTTCCTGAATGTACAGACCATATTTTCCTGTCTCCTCTGTAACTGTCTGAGCAAATTCGGCCACCTCTTCCCATGTCTGCGGTCCTTCCTCAGAAAGTCCTGCTTCTTTTAAGAGGTCGCGGTTAATGAACAGTACCGGTGTACTGAGGGAATACGGGATACCCACCTGATCTCCGTCGCTGTTCACTGCCAGCTCCAGAACGTTCGGAAGGAACTTGTCCTGAAGGAATGTGGCATCCTCCGCATCATACTGGTCAATTGCGTCCTGCGGGGATACGTATGCGAAATTATTTGAGAAGTAGTCCAGGAATGCCCAGCCGATCTGAACCAGCGCCGGATAGTTTCCTGTTGCTGCTTCTGCCTGAAGATTCTGCATCAGACCTTTGTACATATCCGGATTGTATTTTGCAACTACTTCAATATGGTCATTACTCTCATTAAATTTTGCTACCAGCTCGTCTACTGCCAGACCTCCCTGGGTCTCTGCATTACAGTGCCAGTATTCGATCACTGTCTTCTCACCATCATCTGCCAGTGCACTCATCGGTCCGCATGTCATTGCAGCCATTGCTCCGGCCAGAGTAACTGCCATCATTCTTTTTGCTGTTTTTCTCATCATTTTCTCCTCCTTGCTATCCGCCTGTTCTGTATCCTCTGATTCTGTAATTGTCTGACGGATAGTGCTTTGCTCTTTGCTCCTTTACTATACCGAAAAGCAATCGGTCCCAACAGGCGGTTTACCTAGAGTTTATGTATAAGTCTTGTATATTTTTCAGAATAATAACAGTGCCAAGGTAAAATCCCGGTGAATTCTTTCAAAAAGCTGTAAGTTTATACACGAGTTTTTTCTCTGCTTTGTAAAAAAAACAAGAAATTGGTAGACCAAATCCATTTTCTCCTCTATAATAGCGGGAGACATCAGAGGGTAAAACACATTCGAATACCTGCAGCACTTTGAATTCCGTTTTACACCGACTATACAGGAGGCTATTCGTTTTGAAATCAAACAGACATAAATTTGTTACCCGTTATCCAGTCACACCTATGGACGAAATCGCAGGATTTCCGGTCCGTCCGGGTATGTTTGACCTGAATGGGGCCATGGCGCTGCCAACCGGTGTGAATTTCACGATCCATACACACGGAGGAACATACTGTGAACTGCTGCTCTACCATCGAGGCGAGCAGGAGCCGTTCGCGGTGCTCCCGTTCCCGGAGTCCTACAAGATCGGCGATGTCTATTCCATGATCGTTTTCAATCTGGACATCGAGACATTTGAATATGCATACCGGATAGACGGTCCGTACTGCCCGAAGAAGGGACTGCTCTTCAATCGCGATAACGTACTGCTCGATCCTTATGCCCGTGCCGTGGCCGGTCAGCGTATCTGGGGAGAATGCAAACCTGGCAACTACCGCGCCCGCGTTGTGAAGGATACCTTTGACTGGGGCGATATGCCGCAGTCCACGCGTGAAATGAGTGATCTGATCATTTACGAACTTCACATCCGGAGCTTTACAAGACATAAGTCTTCCGGAGTAGAACATCCGGGTACTTTCGCAGGACTGAAGGAAAAGATTCCGTATCTGAAGGAACTTGGAATCAATGCAGTGGAACTGATGCCTATCTTCGAGTTTGATGAGACGATGAATTCCCGGGAAGTGAACGGTCAGCGTCTGCTGGAGTGCTGGGGCTATAATACAGTCGGCTTCTTTGCCCCGAACACAAGCTACACTGCATCTGAAGAATATAATAAAGAAGGAACTGAACTGAAGGAACTGATCAAAGAGCTGCACGACAACGGCATCGAAGTCATTCTGGACGTTGTCTTCAATCATACTGCGGAAGGCAATGAGATGGGACCTTCCTTCAGCTTCAAGGGCATTGACAATAATATCTATTACATGCTGACACCGGACGGCAACTACTACAATTTCAGCGGCTGCGGAAATACACTCAACTGCAACCACCCGATCGTTCAGCAGATGATCCTGGAGTGCCTGCGCTACTGGACAATCAGCTACCGTGTGGACGGTTTTCGTTTCGACCTGGCCAGCATTCTCGGTCGTAACGAGGACGGTTCTCCGATGAACAATCCTCCGCTGCTGCGTACACTGGCCTACGACCCGATTCTCAGCAATGTCAAACTGATCGCCGAGGCATGGGATGCCGGCGGCCTGTATCAGGTCGGAAGCTTCCCGGCCAGCAAACGCTGGGCAGAATGGAACGGCCGTTACCGTGACACGCTGCGCGGCTTCCTCAAAGGCGAGAACTGGCAGTCATGGGTAGCCGCATGGTGCATCGGCGGTTCCGGCGACATGTACGGATTCAACACTACCGAAGAAAATGCAATCTACGCAGGATATAATTCCTGTATTAATTTCCTGACCTGCCACGACGGTTTCACGCTCTATGACCTGTATTCATATAATGACAAATGCAACTGGGCGAACGGCTGGAACAATACAGACGGTGCCAATGACAACCGCAGCTGGAACTGCGGTGCAGAAGGCGAAACAACAGATCCTGACGTGCTCAGTCTGCGCTACCGCATGATCCGCAATGCCTGCGCGATTCTGATGTGCAGCCGCGGTACTCCGATGTTCCTCGCCGGTGACGAGTTCGGAAATACCCAGCACGGTAACAACAACTGCTACTGCCAGGATAATGAAACCGCCTGGCTCGACTGGAGCCTGCTGGAGAAGAACCATGAGCTGTTTGAGTTTTTCCGCTTTATGATTGATTTTCGCCAGCGCCATCCGGTCATCCGCAAGAAGCTTCCAAACGCAGTCTGCGGCATGGAACCGATCCATGCCCACGATGTCATTGCAGAAAACTGGAATCTCCCACAGGGAACCAGAACGTTTTCCATCAGCTTCGCAGGATATGATCAGCAGAAAGGCCGTGATGACCTCATCTATATATCTGTTAACACACACTGGGAGGATGTAACGATCACACTGCCCCGCCTCCGCGGCTCGGGTGCATGGTATCTGAGCGTCAACACGTATGGTGACGGACTGGGCAATTACGTTTATCCGGAGGGCAGGGAGGTCCGAATCGACCACGAGTTTATCATGCGTCCGCGCTCCGTAGCAGTCTTTACGGGACGGACATTCTGCTCTCATCAGAAAAACCGCTGATGCAGATCTGAATGAAATCAGCAGCGAATCCGTTTTCCAGAAAAAACGTACTGTATAAAAAGGCAGAACAGCGAATCATCGAAATTCACTGTTCTGCCTTTTCTGTCTTCTATTCTATTATTCTGTTGCTTTATTCTGCCGTTCTATTCTATTGCTTTATTCTGTTGCTTTATTGTGTTTCTTTATTCCGTTTCTTTATTCCGTTTCTTTATTCTGTTTCTTTATTCTGTCACTCTGTTTTCCCGCAGTCATCCCTGCCTGCTTCCCTCCTGCATTTACCCTGCTATGGCAAAATACAGAAGCACTACTGCTCCCAGCACAATCCGATACCATCCGAATACCTTGAAATCATGCTTTCTGATATACCCCATCAGGAACTTGATGACCAGCACAGATACAGCGAAAGCGACCACACTTCCGATCAGGAGCACTGCCACTTCCGTACCGGTATATGCAAAACCAAACTTCAGCATCTTCAGCGCACTCAGGCCGAACATGACCGGAACTGCAAGGAAAAATGTAAATTCAGCAGCTGCCACTCTTGATACACCGATCAGAAGCGCACCGATGATCGTGGAACCGGAACGGGAAGTACCCGGAATAATAGACAATACCTGAAACATACCGATCATAAGTGCAGTTCCGTATGTAATATCCTGCAGTGTCTGAATCTTCGGAGTCTTTGTCTTATTCCAATTCTCAATTACGATAAATGCGATACCGTAGAGAATCAGTGTAGCCGCGATCACGACCGGTTTGTGCAGATGCGCTTCGATATAGTCATCAAACAGGATTGTCACAACTGCACCCGGAATACAGGCTACCACAACCTTGAACCACATGGAAAATACATCCGCCCGAATGAACGACTTTGATTTGTCTTTGATCTGAAACGGCCACATTTTGTTCCAGAACAGCAGCACTACCGCCAGGATCGCCCCGAGCTGTATCACGACAAAAAACATCTCTTTGAACTCGTCACTCACATTCAGCTGAAGGAACTCGTCAACGAGCAGCATGTGACCGGTACTGCTGATCGGCAGCCACTCCGTGATTCCCTCCACAATTCCCAGAAAAATAACTTTCAGAACCTCAATAAAATTTAACATAATTTACTCCTTCATTCTCTCCTCATAATCGGACAAACTGTCCATCTGACCGCACACGGGTCCGTCTCGGGATGCGTCATCCTTCTTCTGCACTCACAGCATACCGAGATGGCTCCGGATCTGACTCTGGATCATCGCCATGGCCACCTCATTATAGCCGCCTTCCGGTACAATGATATTCGCGTTCTTCTTGCTTGGCTCCACGAACTGCTCATGCATGGGTTTCACGGTATTCAGATACTGGCTGATCACAGATTCCAGGCTGCGCGCCCGCTCCATAACATCGCGCTGAATGCGGCGTACAATTCGCAGATCTGCATCCGTATCCACGAAAACGCGGATGTCCATCTGCTCGCAAAGTTCCTTATTCTCAAAGATCAGAATGCCTTCCACTATAATGACCCGGGCCGGCTCGATCACGATCATCTCCTTGCTGCGGTTGTGAATCGTGTAATCATATACCGGACATTCCACCGCGTGTCCTTCCTTCAGCTGCCGCAGGTGCTGAACCATCAGTTCTGTCTCAAATGCATACGGATGGTCATAATTCAGTCTGCACCGCTCCTCATAGCTCAGTTCGTCATGCGCCTTATAGTAATTATCGTGCTTGATAATCGTTACGGAATCCGGGAACTGTGCCGCAATTCTGTTCGTCAGCGTCGTTTTGCCGCTGCCCGAACCGCCCGCAATTCCTATCACAAGAACTTCTCCCATATTGTTTTCTCCTGTATCTGCATCGCTTTCCGGAAAGTTATAAAAACGCAAAAAACCTGCTCTGATCCTGCGCCCGAACATCCCGGATGTGTTTCCCTGTTTTCTCTAGTTATATCACATCTGCCTCTGCAGTTCCAGATTTTTCCGCAGTTTCCTTTCATTCAGAAACGGCATCTGATCCCCCGGGTTTATTCCATGTCGTAAACGTACAGCTCGTGCAGCGCTCTCGTCGCACAGATGTAGCGGTACTGACCGAAGAACGGATGCTCCTCCTGCCCGCCCAACACAAATACCTGGTCAAATTCCAGACCTTTTGCCAGATAGAATGTCGTAACTGTAATTCCCTTTTTGAATACGGAACTGTCACGGTCAATATAGTTCACATCCTCACACCGGTCCTTCAGAAAAAGATATGCCTCCAATGCCTCTTTCTCGGTCATTGTCAGCACTGCCGCTGTCTCATATCCGTCCTCACCCAGGTTCACATTGTTCAGAACATCCTTCAGCGCCTCAGCTGCAGCCTTCACGTTCTGCTCGCTGACCGGCTTTCCGTGCCTCTGCAGGAATTCAATATCTGTCACACCGGTGATCTTTGATGCGTATTCCGCAATCTCCACCGTATTCCGGTAACTTTTATTCATTACAATCTGACGTACCTTTTTCCCGAACAGCTTCGGAAGAAAACGCAGCACATCCTGCGGCTGCTCATCCATAGTCTGCGCACGGTCACCCAGAATCGTCATGCTGCACGGGAACAGCCGTTCCAGGATCACATACTGCAGATAGGAATAATCCTGCATCTCATCGATCACCAGATGCTTGATCCTCCGGTGATCTGTTCCGCGAAGCAGTCTGTATTTCAGATACAGGAGCGGATAAACATCCTCATATTCCAGTACACGTTTCTCCGGAAGTACATCCGGCAGCCGAGTCCAGCCGTTATCCTCCAGGAACCAGTTGTAGATCTGGTAGAGATCTGTCGTCACATACATGCGCTCAAACCGCTGATGCAGCTTCTCCAGCTCGTCTTCCGGCAGAGAGCGCTGTGCCAGTGTCTCATATTCATCCACAAAATACTCATACACCGCTTCCATTCGCGCCAGCAGCGGTGTATCCAGAAACTTGAAATAGAACAGATGCGTCAGTTCCTCCGCTGTCTTCTCGAGTCCGCGGTACTCGATGTTACGGAATTCCACAAGGCGATCCTCCAGATCTACTAAAAACGCCTCCAGCGCCCGCGTACACTCCTTCGACTGTTTCCAGCGAAAGCGTTCCTCCTCCCGCTTCGCATGCTCCTTGTTCCAGACACACATCTGCCGTTCCATATGGTGATAACGGTCCTCGCAGTCTGCAACGATCCCCTTCAGTTCATGATATGCAAAGAGATCAAAACTCATCTCCTGAATATTCTCTTCCCCCAGCTCTGGCAGTACATGGGAAATGTAGTCTGAAAACACCCCGTTCGGAGACAGGATCAGAACGTCCGACGAACGCAGGTGCTCTCTGTCATGATACAGAAGATACGCGATACGATGCAGCGCAATTGATGTCTTGCCGCTGCCGGCAGCTCCCTGTATCACAAGAATCCTGTCCTTTGTATTGCGGATGACCGCATTCTGTTCCTTCTGGATCGTGCGGACAATATTCTTCAGCTGTACATCACTGTTGGAACCCAGCTCCTGTTTCAGAATATCATCGTCGATCTTCATATCACTTTCAAACTCATAGACCATCCGTCCCTGTCGGATCTTGTACTGCCATTTGGAACGGATCTCGCCTTCCATCCGGCCGCCCGGAGCATCATAGGATGCAGGCCCTTTATCATAGTCATAAAACAGGCCGGATACAGGCGCTCTCCAGTCGTATACCAGCGGCACACTTCCTCTGCGCTCAGCAAAATTTCCGATGCCGATATAGAAGGATTCCACCTCGTCCTCATCCTCATAGACAAAATCCACGCTGCCGAAAAACGGGGAATCCTGCATTTTCTGCAGACGATGCAGGTATTTCCGGCTCTCCTGATTTGCATTGACCTGCATCAGCAGTGCCTGCTGATTGTCAAAATTTTCATATCCATACTGGTCCATCTCTGTATAATTTTCCCAGTAATATTCGTTCATATCATCGATATCCTTCTGGCCCTCCAGAATGACCGCATCGATTTCCTGTATTCTCTTCTTCAGCTTCGTATTCACTTCGGCCAGATATTCCGTACCTCTGCTCATATATTCCGCCCTTTCTTCAGTCTGCTGACTGTATTTGTGTGCAATTTTAGTATTCTACCATGTCTTTATCTTAATGTAAAGAAAACACACAAAATCTCTGCGGATACCGCTTTGTCATTCATTTCCTGTTTCACAGGTGCGTGAATCCTCGCGTGTCCGGTATATATGCGTCCACGGCACTCGTCCCGGAACTGTTGCAAACTCACTGCGTCTGATCTCTTCCTGTCCGTCCGGACCCACCACGATCAGCCGCTCCGCCAATGACAGGGAATCGGAAAGATTCAGAGAAAAGATCACGACCGCAATTCCGTGCTCCAGCAGCATTTCCAGCATCTGCCATATCATCATACGCAGCGGCAGATCTGCTCCTTTGAAAGGATTGATGCAGAATACCACTTTCGGTTTCTGGAGCAGAATTCTGGTATAGACCATCTGATATTTCTGTTTTTCGCTCAGTTCATCCACCGGCATGAAAAATACTTCCTCCCCCAACAGCGGTCCGTATTCCTGCCGGATGCTGATCCGGATGTTTTTTTTCAGCCAGATGGACGGAACACGTTCGGAAAGTGACATACAGAGATTTTCCATATAATCCAGCTCCTGGAATATCATTGTACGGGATGCCAGTTCCTGCACGACCGCGATCCTGCGGTTACCCTGCAGCTTCACCGGCTTTCCTCCCATCCTGACAGTTCCGGTTCGCTGCTGTTCTGCACCTGTCAGTATCCCTGCTGCCTCGCGGAAAGCCACATCATCCAGTATCTGAACAGCAAGACACTCCCCTTCGTACACAGAGAAGGTCATATTTTTCAGACGTTCCTGACCGATACCGTCCATCTGCAGAATCTCTCTTCCGTTCCGTGCACTGTCTGCATGGATCTTCTGATGACTGCGCACCATCCTGGCAAATTCCGCTGAATAGACACGCAGTACTTCCGCCTCCAGCTCCTCCTCGCGAATCACATTCTGAATCCGCCCGTTTGAAAGGACGGCGCAGCGGCCGCAGATCATTGCGATCTCTTCCAGATGCGGACAGATATACAGAAATGTGTAACCCTGCGCAGCATAATGCCTCAGTATCTCGTGCAGCTTCACCAGCTCCTCATAGCTGATCAGCGAGCCGACCTCCTGCAGCACAACCAGTCTGTGTCCTGTAATAACTGCACGCAGCAGTTCCACCGCAACACGCTCAAATGCAGTCAGCTCCTCGACTCTTGTATCGACCGGAATATCAATGCCGATATCCTCCAGAAACGGAAGCAGCTGCTTTTCCAGCAGCCGCTCCCGGATGATCTCCTGACGAAAACCGTGGCGCAGTACAAAAATATTGTCCGTCACACTCAGACTCTCCACCAAACGGTTCTCTGCACCGATAATACTGATACGATTACTGTTCCTGCGCTCCTCCCTCCAGGAATTGATCAGTTCGCCTCTGTAATAGATATAACCGTCATACAGCGGCAGATTAACCTGCAGAAGCCGCAGAAAAGAACCCAGGCCATGTGCATTGAGCGGCAGCATCCCCATGATTTCACCGGCGCAGATCCTTATATTAAAATCCTCCAGCAGTGTGACATCGTGCTCGCGATACGTCACTCGTTCCATTCGAAATAATTCCTGTCTCATCGCATCACGCTCCGGTTCTCCATACCATATTCATCCGCCGTAATCGGAATCGTAATCTCCACATCCGTGCCCCTCTGCGGCACAGAATATACATGCATCCCGTACTCATCACCGAAGATCAGACGGATACGGTTGTTTACATTCGCCAGAGCAATACCGCCCTGTTTGTCTGAATCCTGAGCGGTCAGGGAATCCGTACTCTTTCCGAGCCTGCGGTTCAGCTCTGCCAGTGTCTCCCCGTCCATTCCAACACCGTCATCCGAGATCGTAATGATCAGTCTCGTCTCCGTCCTTTCAAAACGGATATGCAGATTTCCGGTTCCCACTTTCAGCTCAGTTCCGTGAATAATACTGTTTTCCAGAATCGGCTGAAGTGTCAGCTTCGGGATCCGGCAGTTCATAATATCGGCCCAGTCCTCCGGATCGTATTCGATATGCAGCTGCAGACGGTCTCCGAACCTGTATTTCTGAATTCCAAAATATGTCTCACAGTTGTCCAGCTCCTCCTCTACCGACACAAGGTTCTCCACCTTGGTGATCGTATATCGGAAAAACCTCGCAAGAGCCTCTGTCATATCCGCCACACTGTCCAGACCTGCGATCAGTGCCTCACTGCGGATACTCTCCAGTGTATTATAAAGAAAATGAGGGTTTATCTGATTCTGTAATGCCAGATACTGTGCCTGGCGCTTATTCAGATCCATCAGCTGCGGCGAACGCAGGATTTTTTCTGTCATCCTCATCTGCTCCTGCATAGACGGGGTCAGAATCGCCACTTCCACCTCACCATCCATCAGAATATAGCCGTCCAGAAACCGCCTGAGCAGTTTCTCCGAGCGCCGGTACGGCTGAACGATCCAGATCCATCCGGTCACTGCCAGTGCTGCTGTCAGAATCAGGTACAGAACCGCACTCCACATGGGAATCGTTCCATTCGCTGCCAGCCCCAAAAGGCCTGCGCCTGTTATCACAAGAAATGCGAGGCAGATGACAGAAAGCAGTCCGACACGCCCGGATATATATTTCATTTTATGCATGTCTTCGTCCCTTTCAGTATCAGCCGTACAGTTTCCGGTAAGTCGCCGGCTTCACACCGGTCGCCTTCTCGAATGTATGAGTAAAATGCTTCAGATCATTGTATCCGACTCTGCGGCATACCTCAGCCACAGGCATATTGGACTCTCTCAGGAGAATCTTTGCCTGCTCCATCCTCACATTGATCAGATATTTGGCAAATCCCTCTCCCTCCGTCTTCTTGAACAATACACTGAAATAAGCCGTACTCAGTCCCACTGTACTGCTGACCTCTTCCAGTGTGATCGGCTCACTGTAATGAGCCTGTATATACTGCTTTGCTCTGCGGATCGGGCGGACTGCATCGTTCTCACGCTGCTGTGCAAGCATTGCGATCTGCTCATTCTGCAGAGAAAGCAGGCAATCAAAGATCTCATCCAGACTGCCGCAGCGATCACACTCTACTGCAAACTGCGCCAGCCGTTCCTGACGCTCCTGCATCTGTATCCGCACTGCAAAAACCTCCGCCGCCGATTTCACCAGTTCCATGGCCTCGCAGCCGCGCACATCCTTCACCTGCCGTACTTCCGCATCCAGCAGCCGGACTGCCTGCCGGGATGACTCCTGATCCAGTGTTTCCGCTGCCTGAGCGATTTCCCTCAGATATCGCTCCAGAATCTCCCGCTGCTGCAGTGATGACGGTTCCACCATACGTTCAAACATCCGTCCCGTACCTTTCAGAAGCCGCTCCTGTATCAATATCGCCGCTTCCTTCATCGACTGACCGAGCATTCCCGGAACTTCCCCGGCACATCCAAGTGCAGCAGAAAAAGTGACCGGTCTGAACAGGCTCTTCTGCAGTTCCAGCTGATTCAGGCAGCTTTTGACAGACCGTCTGATCTCTTCCTGATGCTCTCTCGGATAATTCATAATGCCGATGCAGGAAAAACCTTTCACAGCAAGCACCAGCTCCGTACATTTATCCCTCAGTCCGCGCTCCAGCTCCTCCTGTGCCTTCGCCATCAGCACAGCTGCCGGGGCATCTCCGAACTGTTCCGATCCACAGTCCATCTTCAGCCAGAATGCCTGGAACAGTCCCGGCTTCACCTGCAGATGATAGGTATCTTTTAATATCTGCCGTGACAGTTCCGGACTCTCCTGTTCACACAGACGCTCCAGCAGATTCAGCTGCAGCCGGCGTGCATCCTTCTGTTCCTTTTCCTGACGTTCCCGCTCATCCTGCTGCGATTCACGGCGCTGACAGATGCGTTCCTTCAGTTTCTTCAGTGTAGCATTCAGCTCTGCCCTGTTGATCGGTTTCAGCAGGTAGTCTCCAACTCCGAACCGGATTGCCTGCTGTGCGTAATCAAAATGCGCGTAACCGCTGATGATGACGATTTCCAGGTCCCTGACCGTCTGTTTCGTCTTTTCAATCAGTTCCAGACCGCTGCAGCCGGGCATCCGGATATCCGTGATCAGAATATCCGGCTCCACCTCCTCCACCATTTTTACTGCTTCAATGCCATTGTGTGCGATCCCAGCCACTTCCAGACCGAGTGATTCCCAGTCCACAAGTGCACAGATCAGCCGACAGATTCGCTCTTCATCGTCTGCAATTAGTACTTTTACCATCATGACCCCCATTATGTATCCCTGTTTCCTGTTAAGGTAGCACCAGTGGACAGAGGACAGTCCACTGTCCTCTGTCCACTGACGCCACGCCGCGCTCACACTCAGGAATATCTCCTGCAGAATGAGCGTACCATATTCGCTCCGAAACTGCAAGCCGCATCGCCAAAGGCAATGGAAGAATACGTTTTAAAAATAATTTTTTATTCCACAAAAACCGCCGGACCATGCCGGCGGTTTTTGTTTTATTCTTATGCTTTCTTCAGACTTTTCAGTTCACTGATCAGCAGATATATTGCTTACTCTGCCTCTGTCTCAACTTCTGCCAGAGAATCAGCTGTGATTACGGATACACCTGTATCTGTAACTGCGCCGCCAAGCTCCTCGCCGCCGATTGCTGCTACAGCTGCCTTAACACCTTCATAACCCATAACGTCCGGATTCTGAGCCATTGTTGCAAAAAGGTTGCCGTCTGTGATCAGGTTCAGGATAGCGTCAGACTTATCGAAACCAACACCAACGATGTCAGCATTTCCGGAAGCCTTGATTGCGTTTCCGGCACCTGTTGTAGAACCTTCGTTACATCCGAAGATACCAACTACACCCTGTGTGATGTAGTTCTCAGCGATTGACTGGGACTTAGCTGCATCGCCTTCGCCGTACTGTGTTTCCATGATTTCGAACTCTGTTCCTTCGAATGCGGAACGGAATCCGTCTTCACGCTGTACAGTTGAATCTGTAGCTGCGTTAACGTTGATGATACCGATCTTACCGGATGTGATTCCCTTTGCCTCAAGAGCTGCGATCATCTCTTCGCCTGCTGTCTTACCTGCTGCCTTGTTGTCTGTAGAGAATGTAGCCTCTGCCTCAACGTTTGCCGGTGAGTCAACGTAAACGATCTTAACACCTGCTGCTACTGCTTCTTCCAGTGCGGAAGAGATAGCGTCCGGTCCGTTAGCTGCAATAAGGATTGCATTGTAGCCGCCTGCTACTGCATTGTTAACACACTCGATCTGCTGTGAGTCGTCCTTTGTGTTCGGGGACATGAAATCAACAGTTACGCCCAGCTCCTCAGCTGCTTCCTGAGCACCCTCATTCAGAGTAACCCAGTGCTGGTCGATGGAGTCCATTGTGATCAGCGCGATCTTCTCATCTGCTGCTGATGCACTCAGGCAAAGTGTGGATGCCATTGCTACTGCACAAACGATTCCCATTGTTCTCTTTTTCATGTTGTAAATCCTCCTTAAAATTATATAATTTTTAATATTTCCTATCCGTATATCAGATACGGCCTAGTTCTGATTCAGTTTTCTTTCTGCTGCAATCAATTACATACAGTCAATATTACTTAACTATGATTTAAATCTTCTATACTTCTGTTTAAGCTTTTTTCTTCTTGCCTAACTGTCCGTTGCGTACGACTACGTCGAGCAGTACAGCGCCGACTACGATAACACCGATCACGATACGCTGGATACCTACCGGAGCACCGATCATGTTCAGACCGTTTTCAAGAGTCTGCCATACAGCAGCACCGGCCAGTGTTCCGAGCAGGATACCTGTTCCGCCAAGCGGTGAAACACCACCGATAACACCTGCTGCTACACCGTACATCTCGTACATATTTCCGGCTTCCATATTTCCCATACCTGCCTGTGCACAGAGAATCAGACCTACGAGCCAGGAGCAGATTGAGCTTACAAGATATGTCTTGATTGTTGTCATTACCACGTTCACACCGGAAAGTCTTGCTGCATCAATGTTGGAACCGATCGCATAAATATGACGTCCCGTTCTTGTCTTGGACAGGATAAAGAAGAAAATAACAAATACAATGATTGCAATCCAGAATGTGTTGTAAACACCTGCTGTTTTTCCGTAGTAGAAAAAGTTCTGGAAACTGTCCCCTGCCTCTTTTCCGATACCGGAGGAGATTGCATCCGTGTTGCGGTTGCCGTTTACCATGTATGCAATACCACGTGTAACGAACATGGTTCCCAGTGTTGCGATGAACGGCGGCAGTTTGAACTTTCCTACCAGATATCCGTTCACAACACCCGTTACCAGGCAGGCTGCCAGTGCAACGATCATTGCGAGAATCGGATTCACACCGTGTGTCATCATGGTTGCAGAGATCATGGCACTCATACCGACCATTGTACCGATGGAAAGGTCAATGTTTCCGGTGATCAGTACGTAACTCTGTGCGATACCAATCAGAAGATATTTTGACATGGAACGCAGCAGGTTCAGGATATTCTGACCGGAAAATACGGCCGGATTGATGATACCGAATGCTACATAAATTATAATCAGACCTACAAAAGCGGTCACTGCGGCTCCCATGCCGCGCATGCTCAGGAATCTCTTGAGCGGATTTTGGCTTTTACTATTCATTTCCTCTATTCCTCCCGTCAGTTGTTCGCGATTTTCTTGTCTTCAAAACTGGTCGCCAGTGTCAGAATCTCATTCTGGGTCGTCTCTCTTGCCATGACTTCACCGGTAATGCGGCCGTCACACATAACAATGATCCGATCTGCGATTCCCATGACCTCCGGCATCTCCGAAGATACGAACACAACCGCAATTCCCTGTTTTTTCAGTTCATTCATCAGGTTGTAGATCTCTACCTTTGCTCCGACATCAATGCCTCGTGTCGGTTCGTCAAAGATCACTACCCTGGAATCTCTTGCCAGCCATTTTCCAACAACAACCTTCTGCTGATTTCCGCCGGAAAGATTGCCGGAATCAATTTCCACATTCGGTGTTTTGATACGCAGATCAGCAACTGCCTTTTTACAGAGGTCAGCTTCCTTTTTGCTGTTGATAACACCGAGTTTATTACATACCCAGTCGAGATTCGGCAGTGCCAGATTCTGACGGATACTCAGTTTCGTGCACAGACCGTCTTTCTTACGATCCTCCGGTGCAAGAACAACACCGCTTCTGATGGCATCCATCGGACAGTTGATCTTCACCTGTTTACCGTCCACGTAAATCTCGCCGCTCTCCTTCGGATCCACCCCGAAGATTGCTCTCGTTGTCTCTGTTCTTCCGGCACCCATCAGTCCGGCAAATCCGACAATCTCGCCCTCGTAAACGGAGAAGTTGATATCTCTTACCATACGTCCGGCATTCAGATTCTTAACTTCAAAGACTTTCTTTCCCTTCCTGGTCTCGATACGCGGGAACTGTTCTTTGATCTCACGTCCTACCATGTTGGCAATGATCTGCGGCATGGTCATCTCACTGAATACACCGCTCGTTATGTACTGACCGTCACGCATGATCGTCACACGGTCTACGATATGTGCCAGTTCTTCCAGTCTGTGAGAAATATATACAATACCACAGCCTTCTGATTTCAGCTTTCTGATAATACGGAAGAGATCTTCGATTTCCTTTGATGTCAGGGATGAGGTCGGCTCATCCATAATCAGGATCTTGGCATTAACAGAAAGTGCCTTTGCTATTTCGACCATCTGCTGCTTCGACACCGGCAGATCTCCTACCGTCTGTTTCGGACTGATATCGATCTTCAGATCGTCCAGAATACGTTTGGCTTCCGCTTCCATCTCCGCGTTGTTCAGAGACAGCATACCGCATTTTTCCCGACCGAGAAACATATTTTCCGTAACTGACAGATGTCTGCACATATTCAGCTCCTGATGAATAATCGCCACACCTGCCTGCTGTGCCTGCTTCGGAGTCAAATCACCGTATTCTTTTCCGAAAATCTGCATTGTTCCGCCGTCTCTTGTATAGACGCCGCTCAGAATTTTCATCAATGTTGATTTACCTGCTCCGTTTTCGCCGAGCAGAGCCATAACTTCACCTGAGCGCAGTTCAAAGTTTACATTGTCCAGTGCCTTGACACCCGGGAAACTTTTACTGATATTACTCATGGAGACAATGACTTCATTCATTGCATCACCCTCCTCTACACATATTGACGGACACCCACTCCGCCGTGATGTTCTGTACCGCAAGTAACTGCGCGAAACTGCACAACAGATATCCATTCATCCAGGGACACCATGTGCATTTCGTAAGCTTTGTATTTATTATACCATTAATTTTTTGTTCAAAAAGAGGGGGAAAGTTTTGTTTTAGTGGGGGTTTTTTATTCACTTTTACAAAAAAAGCAGACAGGACAGCATTTTTATCTCTGCGATCTGCACATACTATTTTTGTCATGGAAAATGCAAGGTGCTTTTCCCGTATAATACAAAAAGATCCCACAGCATATTGCATGAAAACTATGCTGCGGGATCCTCTGTTTCCAGTATTCAGTTCATCCGGTTGCTCACCTGTGAAATGGCGGATCAGATTGCCACCGGAATATTCCGGATCTGTGGACCGGCCACATAATCCTCTACATGCAGGTCATCGACAGTAAAAGCGTAGAAATCCTTCACATCCGGATTGAGCCACACCTTCGGTGCCGGATAGGTCTCACGGCTGATGAGCTCGCGGACGAGCGGCACGTGCTTATCATAGATATGTGCATCCGCGATAACATGAACCAGTTCCCCCGGCTGCATGTCACAGCACTGAGCGATCATATAAACCAGAAGCGCATACTGAGCTACATTCCAGTTGTTAGCAGTCAGAACATCCTGCGAGCGCTGATTAAGGATCGCATTAAGAACAAGTCTGTCGCTGTCCTTTTCCCTGGTCACATTGAAGGTCATACTGTAGGCACAGGGGTACAGGTGCATCTCATGCAGATCCGCGTGAACATAGAGATTGGTCATGATGCGGCGGCTGTACGGATTGTTCTTCAGATCATAGAGAACGCGGTCCACCTGATCCATCATGCCTTCCCGGTACTGATGCTTTACCTGCATCTGATAGCCGTACGCTTTTCCGATGCTTCCGTCCGCATCGGCCCAGCTGTCCCAGATATGACTGTTCAGATCATTCACATTGTTGGACTTTTTCTGCCAGATCCAGAGGAGTTCATCGAATGCACTCTTCAGCGCAGTCTTGCGCAGGGTCAGTGCCGGAAATTCCTTCCGAAGATCATAGCGGTTCACTACACCGAAGCGTTTGATCGTGTAGGCATACGTGCCATCCTCCCATTTCGGACGCACTTTTTCACCTTCTGTGCTGACACCGTTCGTCAGAATGTCAGTACACATGTCAATAAAAATCTTGTCTGCCAGGCTCATTCTATCATTTCCTTTCTCTTCTGATTTAAACTTTCCTTTTCATTTTACAAATCATTATTTTAATAGGTAATTCTGCTGATACTTGTATCCTCCGCAAATCCTGACGCATTATACAGGAACAGCAGATCCGTATATCCGCCCTGTTCGATCAGTTCACTGAGCTTCTGATTATAATATCGGATATCCAGCATGGTAATCTCCTCAAATCCGTCCAGCATGAACGGTACAAAACAGTGTGCATAAGAATCCTTGATGACCAGTATCTTCCGGCCGTTCTCCACACCTGTCTTCATATTTACTACAGCGTGATTGCCACCGAAGAACACGTCGTATTTGCTCTTTGTATCCAGCGCCATATAATCATACACGCTGTATTCCACTTCCTCCGAACCGTTTTTCTGCACTGTATAGAGTGGATCACCCACTCTGTGATACAGCTCGATCGTATCCTTCTGCGTATCAATGCCAAGCTTGGACTGTATCGTACCCTCAAAGCTGTCTGTCGCAGTTTCGATTTCATAGTCAGCCTGATCCGGAACCTGATATCCCATTGTCTCTGCCCATTCCTGATATACATAAAATGCGGCCAGCGTTGTCCAGTGATGATCTGTTCTGTAAAAAATCTCCTCATCGCTGTGCTTCCGCAGCACTGCACCGGCATCGAACCAGATTTCTTCTCCGACAGCCTCCTCAAGCTGCTCCAGATATTCCTGTTCATCATAGGGCGAAGCATAAGCCGGCAGCTTATCCCGCAGGATATCCACTGCGTTCGGCACCACCATCACTGACATATGATCCGTTCCGAATGCATCCCGATATTTCTGAATGAACTGTTCCATCACACGGATATTCAGCTCTGCGGTATCCGTAGTAAAAGAACCTGTATGCTTCTCGATAAGATAGCCGTCCTCCGCAAAATAAATATCCTTGCTCTCGCTTTTCAGCATTGCACGCTCCACTGCGGTCTTGAACCCGATCCATCCGTCACGCCCCACGAACTGGTCCGTCAGATATGTCTCATAATCCGACTCAAACTCTCCGTTCAGAACGGTCTCCACGCTTGCCTCCGGCATCTGTGCCAGTGTCCTGTTCTCTGATTCTGAATATTCTGTATCCGGCTTGATCAGTGTCGCCGCCGTGAAACCGAAAATCAGAATACAGAACAGTGTAATTGTATTCCATGATTGTAATTTATTCATTGTACTCCTCTCATCTGTCAGAACCTGAAATACAGGAACGGATTATACGATGCGTCTACCAGCCATGCCACCGACAGGAAAAAGATCCCCGCATAGAACACATTCCGCACGACAGTCATGATCACATCATGCTTCTCCAGCACTGCACAGATTCCTGCACCGATACGCTTCGGCAGCGTCGTACTTCCCAGAATCAGCAGGATCAGCAGAACTGCATTATTGTAAAGCAGATAAATCGTTTCCCGGTTCAGGAATCCCTGCCCATAACCGCCGAACAGCGCCCGAAGGAATGCCATTCCGGCCCCCATGTCATCGAACACAAACAGGTTCCAGCCGATCATGACAAAGAACATACAGTAAATATGCTGGAAGACTGCCGGAAGCCTCTTCAGGTATTTTCCAAGTATGAACTTCTCGACCAGGAGCAGCGCTCCGTAATATATGCCCCAGATAACAAAGTTCCAGCTCGCCCCGTGCCAGAAACCGGTCAGCAGCCAGACCACGAGAATATTTCGTACGTGACGCAGCCGGTTCACACGATTGCCGCCAAGGGGAATATATACATAGTCACGGAACCAGGTGCTGAGCGAAATATGCCAGCGGCGCCAGAATTCCGTAATGCTCTTTGAAATATACGGATAATTAAAGTTCTCCAGGAACCGGAATCCGAACATATGCCCCAGTCCGATCGCCATATCCGAATAAGCCGAAAAATCAAAATAGAGCTGGAATGTATACGCGGCCAGTCCCATCCAGGCTGTCAGCGCCGGAACCTCCGAAACCGTCATTGACTGAATGGAATCCCACAGTACACCTGCATTATTGGCAAGCAGTACCCTCTTGCCAAGTCCCAGCATGAACCGGTGAATCCCCTGCGCAAACTCTTCTGCTGTCTCATGCCGGCTGCGCAGCTGTTCATCAATCGTCTTGTACTGAACGATCGGACCTGCGATCAGCTGAGGGAACATCACAACGTATGCGCCGAAAGAGATCAGATTCTTCTGCACGGCCGCCTCACCACGGTACACATCTATGGTGTAGGACATAGTCTGGAACGTATAGAAAGAAATACCGATTGGCAGAGCAATCTGCAGCAGCTCAAGGCCGGCCCCTGTTATGCTGTTGACTGTGCTGATCGCAAAATCAGCGTATTTGAAAAATCCCAGCAGCGAAAGGCTGATGACTGAGGATACGATCAGCGCTGTTTTCGCAGCGCCCGGCCTTCCTGCACACTTCATCCGGTCCACCACAATTCCACCTGTATAGGAAACCAGAATGGAAATCATCATCAGAACAATGTAGACCGGCTCACCCCACGCATAAAAAAGAAGGCTGAACAAAAACAGCACCAGATTGCGCACCGGCCGCGGAACAATATAGTAACAGATCAGTACCGCCGGTAAAAAACGGAACAGAAATAATAAACTGCTGAAAATCATATTTTACTCCTCTCAATGCTTTAATGCTGATTATAATATAATCACCCCTGATAAGCCAACCCCATAATTCGATTTTTTTCATCATCTTCCGCCTAATTGCTTGACTTTACCCCTGATTCTAATATAATATGACATAGTGATGAAAAAGACATTTTCGAGTCTTTTTTCCGAAATTCCGCTCCAGAATGCAGTCATTCTGGGGCATTCTAAAAGAATTCCTTAAACAGTTATTTCCTATTTATATATTGTATGCCACATTCCGTCTGTGTCTGTGGCAGGGGAGAACACATATGAAATCGCAGAAACACAAACGCCAGCGCAGGCGGGATATGCTTGTTCCAAAGCTCGTCGTTCTCGTTGTACTTGTGCTGGTCATTTTCGAGGGTCCTCTGGTCGTTACCATGATCACTCACCACTCCGCTATGAACGGAACTTCCACCGCCGGTAAAACTGATGCTGCCAAGACATCCAGTGATGCAGTGATCAGTGCAGAAAGTGAAACAGAAAAATCAGCCGGCGCCACTCCTGCCTCCACATCCAATACATCAAGGCTGGCAGGTCTGTCAACCATAGCAGGAAGCAGCTCACAGACAGCTCCTGCCGAAACAGAGCCGGAGAGGCTTCCGACTGTATCCGATCCGGACAGTCCGGCTATCGTTTCCAAAGTAGATACGGCCGTGGATGATTCCTATTTCGCAGATGCTGCATTTATCGGCGATTCCAGAATGGAAGGGTTCCGTAATGCATCCGGCATTACACAGGGCCGCTTCTTCACCAGCGTCGGCATGTCCACCACCAAAATGGCCAATGAACCGATCATTTCCACCGCCGATGGCAATATCACCGTAGCAGCTGCACTTTCCGGAGATTCCTACGGCAAGATCTATATTATGCTCGGTGCCAATGACCTTGGAGAATATGACTGGAATTCTTTCCACGACACATTCGTATCTGCCACCAGACGGTTCCGGGAACTTCAGCCTGATGCGCTCATCTATATCTGCAGCTGTATTTATGTAGATGAATCCAAGGTAACCACATCCTACGTCAACAACGAAAATGTAGATATTCTGAATGAGATTCTCCTTCAGATCTGTGAAGAAGAGGGGTACTATTATCTGGATCTGAACGAATTTCTGTCAGACGGTCAGGGAGCACTGCTCTCTGATGCATCCAGCGATGGTGTACATCTTTATGAAAAATACTGCAAGCAGATGCTGGAATACCTGAAGAACCATTACATTGAGGCAGTCGAGACATCTGACAAAGCATCGGATGAAAACGTGACAGAAGCTTCTGACAAAGACGAATAACCGCAGTTTCATCATCTTATCAAATATGCCGTCGGATCCTCCAGGCCTGATGATCCGATATGGATTATCTGATACAGATGATACAGATGATTTAATACTGACAGCAGACTATCCAGACGGACAGCACCGCATCAGCAAACAATTTATAAAAAGGGAGATATTATTATGAAGAAAATCACAGCAATGATCCTTACCGCTGCTCTCGCGCTCAGCCTGACAGCATGCGGCAGCAAGGAAAAAGAAGTAACCGTTGACACAGCCAAGCTCGCAGAAGAACTGCAGACTACTGTCACCTCTGATACACTCAGTGAGACTGCTTCCGACATACTTCCGTCCATCTACTTCTTCGAGGCAGATGATATTGAGGCAGGGGTTGCATATGCAAGTTCAGGTGCTACCGCATGTGAGATTGCTGTTGTTCAGAGCAAGGATGCTAAAAATACTCAGAATGTGGAAAAGCTGTTCCAGACACGCGTGGATAACCAGTCTGACCTCTATGCCTCCTACAACCAGGGTGAGGTAGAAAAGCTTGACAAAGCAATCATCAAGAGCGCAGGTGCCTACACGGTACTCTGTGTCTGCGACGATGTGGATAAGGCAGAGGAAATTCTGGAAGAATACGGATTCTGATGCTTCCATAACTTATAAAACAAATACCCCTGTGAAAGGAAACGTGCAGATCCATGCAGCAGCTTTCTTTCACAGGGGTTCTTTTTCTGTTGTCTTTTGTTTTTTTATTTTAACGTTTTATTTTCCATTCTGATTCCTGCAGGACTGTTCTTCCTGCTTGCCGCCGGATAGATCCGGGCGGACATTGAACCAAAACATTTTCCGCGTATCCATGCAAAGTGTTTTTTCTCAGTTTTGCCTTCGCTATTATACTTCCTGCCACTCTACTGCATGATCTTCCCATGAGTCTGTAACGGATGCTCCGGAAAGGTCTGCGCTGTCACTGTAGGATCCTGTTGTTACTGTATACTCGCTGTCGCCTTCCACATAGACAGTACCGTCTGTTCCCTGAATCGTGACAGTGTTTCCCTTCTCATCCACAATGCTGCCGCTGACACTGAGAGAACTTACCTGACTGTCTCCTGTCACGGTCCACACAGAATCCTCACTGATGATCATATTGCAGTAACCGTCTCCGCCTTCACCTGCATATGTTTCATCCTGACATACTGCACCGGTCAATGTACTTCCCTCTGTCATATAGAAATCCAGATCACTGACGCTGTCCCAGATCACATCTCCCTGCATCTCCTGGGCAATTGCAGTGAACAGACAGTCAGATCCGTTGCTTCCGGTCTGTCCCCATCCCCTCGAATTGGTATTTCCGGTACACTGAAGGAAGAATTCACAGTCATCTGCGCCTGTAATGGCTACATCTTCCAGTGTGATAGTACATTCTGTATTCGTTGTAAAGAAAAGTCCGCCATTACCGGAAGTGAGTGTTCCGCCCACCATCTGGAAGATGCTGTTTCCGATTTCTGAATCACCGGACATGCTCTGATATACGATTACAGTCCAGGTATTATCATTCCGGTCATCATCGTTCATATTTCCGCTGAGATCACAGTCGTACAGACGCAGCGTATTCAGTCCCTCAATGCAGACTGCTTCCGAACCGTTTGCTGTCAGATCTGCATCATTGATGGAAATATCTGCCGTACAGTATACTGCAGGCGAATCTGAACCGTTGGAGGTATATGTTCCTCCGTCCACTACCATCAGGCCACCTCCCCGGTCACTTCGCACTGCCGCTGCCGACTGGCCGTCTGTTTCAGCTGTCAGATTCCACGCATACAGTGTTCCGCCGCCTGCTGCATGAATTCCGCCGGAAGTATCCTGCGTAGTGGAAATATCCGTATCCTTTACGTAAACAACTGCATCGCCATAAGCAAAAACACCGGCTCCACCAGCTGAATCCGTTGTGATCGTACTGTCGCTGATCTCTGTCGTACCGGCAGTTCCCAGCACTGCTGCTCCTACACCATAGAAGCTGGAATTATCTCCACCCGTACTGTCTGCTGATTCGCGGGTAATCGTCATATCTGACAGAGAAACCGTCACATCTTCAGAAACCAGAACTGCATTTTCATCTGTTCCTGTTGAGGAAACAGTCTCTCCGGAAACTTCCGCATCTTCCTCGTATGTTTCAACAGCTTCATAACTGTCTACACCCTGGCCGCCCGGAGCCTGACCGCCCATGCCGCCTCCCGGCATCTGCCCGCCGGCCATACCGGCCTCCTGAACCGTGATCG
Organism: Candidatus Choladousia sp.; assembly: GCA_045119335.1. Taxonomy (GTDB): domain Bacteria; phylum Bacillota; class Clostridia; order Lachnospirales; family Lachnospiraceae; genus Choladousia. The sequence continues at coordinate 77,980 of JBGVDJ010000025.1, forward strand.
TGGCAGCAGTCGTGTCATCCTGCAGTGTGACCATAACATAATCGCCCACCTCGATATCAGCCAGTGCGATTTCTTCCGTCTCCATCTGCATCATGCCCATACCGGACATTCCCATTGCCTCGCCGTTCTCGCCGTCCGGTTTCTCCATTGCATTACCGTTCTCGCCGTCCGGCTTCTCCGGTGCCTCGCCGCTCTCGCTGTCCGGTTTCTCCATTGCTGCGCCATTCTCGCCGTCCGGCATCTCCGGTGCCTCGCCGTTCTCTCCATCCGGCTTCTCCATTGCTTCACCGTTCTCGCTGTCCGGCTTCTTCATTGCTTCACCGTTCTCGCCGTCCGGTTTCTCCGATGCCTCGTCATTCTCGCCGTCCGGCTTCTCCATTGCTTCACCGTTCTCGCCGTCCGCCTTCTCCGGTACCTCGCCGTTCTCACCATCCGGCTTCTCCATTGCTTCACCGTTCTCACCGTCCGGTTTCTCCATTGCACCTCCGCCCTGCGGCATAGTCTGTCTGGAAATAACAGTGTCTGTTGTAACTGTCAGCGTACCGATTCCGTCAACCGTGATCGTATCCTCTCCGACTTCTGTCACTTCACCGGACAGCATCTGTTCCCCATCCTTCGGCTCTTCCTCTCCGGAAACTGCCTCCTGCACAGCTGCTGCCTCTGTTGATGCTTCCTGCGCATATGCGCTGACCGGTGCTGCGGTGATCATCATTCCAAGTAATACTGCAATATATCTTCTTTTCATTCACTTACCTCCTGAACCTATTATCCGCAGATAATCCAAATCTGTGCTTCCATCCTGCCCGGAACACATTTCTCTTCCCGAACTGTCTTCCACTTATCCACGGATCGTTTTCTGCTTCTTCTCTTCATCCACTATATCCCTATTTCGTGTTCAGACTGTGAACAAACGCGTAAAAAAATATGTCCTTGTACACAAAAAGAACGACTGCCACAGGATTTCTCCAGACAGCCGTTCTTCCGTTTTTCCGGTTCTGCTTACTGTTCCGTTTTCATATAGGTATCCAGTCCCTCGAACTGATCCAGGTAACTTACCGCGTCCTCATACTGATTCGACTGCAGGATCAGATTCACAGTATTGCGTACACAGGCGGTCAGCTGTGCTATATCCAGTGTACCCTGTGCCAGTTCCTCCCGAATATTCTTATGATCGGAGGGCTGTCCCGGCATTACCATATCGTTTCCGGCACGCAGGCATCCTGAGGCTGTACTCTCCCCAACCTTCGTGCAGACTGTAGTCAGCCAGTCCGTCATGATCGCACCGGCAAATCCCCATTCTCCGCGGGCAACTCTGGTACAGAGATCATAGCTGTTGGCTGCATGGATGCCGTTGATCATATTGTAGGAAGTCATAATGGACATAGGCTGTGCATTCTTTACTGCAATTTCAAATCCCTTCAGATAGATTTCCCGCAGAGCCCGCTCGGAAATCACGCTGTTGGAATCCAGACGGTTGTCCTCCTGATTGTTGCATGCAAAATGCTTGATCGTAGTACCGCAGCCCGGAACCTTCTGCACTCCAAGTGTCATGGCAGATGCCATAATACCGGACAGCAGCGGATCCTCTGAATAATATTCAAAATTTCTGCCGCAGAGCGGATTTCTGTGAATATTCATTCCCGGAGCCAGCCAAAGTGTGATCTCGAACAGGTTCATCTCATGACCGATCATCTCACCGACTTCTTTTATCAGCTCCACATTCCACGTCTGCGCCAGCAAAGTTCCCACCGGAATCGCAGTACAGTACTGATAGTAGGTCACTCCATGCTTCTCAGTCTCCGGTGCAAAAAAGCCGCCGTCCATAACATCCACTACACTGCCTGCCTCAATCTGTCCTTCACAGACCTGATAGGACTGTTTCAGCCGCAGACCGGCCGGTCCGTCGGCCAGAACAATGCTGGCCACATTCCATGGATCATCTTCCGCCGTATGTGTAGTTTCTGCAGCAGCGCCCGGAACAGTCTGGCCTGCTGCTCCCACTTCGCTCTGTGCGCTGTTGATGTCGCCTGTCGCCAGATTCACCAGCTGATCCAGCGCCAGATATTTTACGACCTCATCCGCTGCCTCGGAAACACTGCTGCCTGTCCGTTCATAATCAATGGTTTCTGTCATAATATCAGCCGCTTTCAGCATTACGCACTGCAGTTTTGCAGCTTCGGCAAGCCATGCCTTTTCCCGGAGCCGCAGTTTTCCTGCATCCGGACTCAGTTCCTCCAGCTCTTCTCTGCATTCGCAGATATGCTCACACTGTACCATTACTGCATCTTCATCCAATATAACAGAACCCGCCAGTTCTGCATTTTCAAGAGAAGCTCCCAGCCAGATTCCGTAAGTACCCTTTTCCAGAATCCATGCTGCAAGCTCTTCGCTGTAGGATGCCATCTGGTATAACGCGAAAGAAAGCTTCATTTTCTGTGTCTCACCTGGTTTCAGCAGATTGGTCTTTCCGAAACATGCCAGACGGCGGAATTCCTTCGGAAGTCTGCCCTGCGGACAGGAAACATAAATCTGCACTACCTCTTTTCCCTCGTATTCTGCACCGATGTTCTTCACACTCACTTCCAGAGATACCATCGGTTCTGTGCCGGACAGACCTGCCGCCGCATCACCGTCCAGCTTTCCTTTACCGCTCTGTTCTGTCAAAGCTGCAGCATCGCAGTCCAGCTTTCCTTCGCCGCATCGTTCTGTCAGTCCTGTCACTGAAAGGATCCCCGCCTGCACTGCAAACTCCGTATAGGAAAGACCGTATCCGAAGCAGTAGCGCACCGGTATCTGAAATGTATCAAAATAACGATAGCCTACATAAATTCCCTCTTTGTATTCTTCCTTATATACATCTCCGCTCTTGTAGCTGAAGAATGACGCATTCGGATAATCCTGGTAGGCCAGCGCCCATGTATCCGTCATCTTTCCGGAAGGAGTAACGTCTCCGCTGATGACATCTGCAAATGCACTGCCGCCTTCCTGACCTGCCTGCACATACTGCAGGATCGCACGGATATTGGAAAACTCATCTGCAAAAGAGAGATCGATCAGTCCGCCTGTGTTAATGACCAGGACCACATTCTGATACGCTTCCGTTATCTGAGCGAGCAACGCTTTCTCTGCTTTTGTGATGAAATAGTCTCCCTCCTCATCCCGGCGGTCCGCATTCTCACCGGCGATACGGCTCAGCACGAAAATGGCTGTATCTGCACCGTCTGCCTTTGCAGTCTCTGTATCGATTGCATCTCCTCCCGGCATCCGGAACGGATTTGCCGAATAGGTGTCAAAGAAAATACTGCCTGTATCTTCCATGATTCTGAAAATCTTTGCTCTCCAGTCCAGTCTGGCCTGATGATACAGCTCTGCATAAGAATCCAGCCATACTTTGCTGGTCAGCTCATATCCCGCATTCTCCAATCCCTGGCGAATAGTGATACAGTCCCGCTCATTTACATCACCTGATCCTGTGCCGCCCTTGATTGTCGCCACTGCACCTGCTCCATAGAGTCCGATTCGACTGCCTTTTTCTATCGGCAATACATGATTCTCATTTTTTAACAGCACAAACCCTTCTGCCGCAGCAGTCCTCGCCAGATCACGGTTCTCCGCCTCGCGCTGCGTGACATCATTTATGATTGCGCCGGTAAAACCTCGTTTTCTTAACTTCATAATATCCCCCAATATTTATGCTTCTTCTGCTATTATGACACCCGGAAAAAGAAAAGGCAAGAAAAACCGGCTATTCCTTCCAGCGAGCGATAACCCCTTTATATGGTTTCATTTACTTTTTGATTTTATCCTGCCATTATTGCAAAGTGCAGTATGCGCTTTTTTAATTCTTAAGATACGGCAGACTGAAACACCTGCTTTCTCCCAGCACCGCAAAATACTGCCCCCAACTGAAACTATCCTCTGTTTCCCGCTTGCCTGGAAGGGGATACAGAGGATAGAACATTCGTTATATTATTTTATTCTGTCTTATCTGACCGCCTCACCGATTCCTTCACTGAATGTCGGATGTGGGTACACTACAGTTCCCATCTGCTCCAGCGTCAGTCCGTTCACGATCGCCGTTCCGAATCCGCCTATCATGTCTGTCGCACGCGCACACATCATCTGCGCACCAAGGATTCTGTGCGTTGCCTCGTCCGCCACCACTTTAATAAAGCCACGTTCCTGGCTGGAAAGCACAGATTTTCCGTTGGCAGACATGGGATATTTTTTTACGATTACCTGAAGTCCCTGATTTTTTGCTTCTTCCTGGGTAATACCCACACAGCCGATTTCCGGATCTGTATAGACGCAGCCGGGAATCAGGTCTGCTCGCATCGGAGCTGTGAAACCAGTACCCGTTTCCTGTTCACTACAGCCGGCTGCAGCATCCGTTCCGCCGTTTTTCTCATATAACATATGGGCCACTGCATTAATTCCCTGTGCAGATGCCGCATGTGCAAGCTGGATTCCCGGTGTCACATCACCTGCTGCATAAATGTGAGGCACACTGGTCTGACCGTATTCATTTACCAGAATACGTCCGCGGTCCATTTCCGGCATCATTCCTTCTGCAAAAAGTCCTTCTGTATTCGCCTTTCTTCCGGTTGCAATCAGAATCCCGTCTGACACCGCCTCTTTTGTGACATCTTTCTCCAGATAGTGACAGGTAAGTGAACCATCCGCATTCTCTGTGATCTTTTCCACTTTTGCGCCTGTGTGAACAGTAACACCACGCTTTTTCAGGATCATCTTCAGATTCTGTGAAATTTCCTTATCCATATTTGCCAGAATGCGGTCAAGGAACTCCACCACCGTTACCTGACAACCCAGTGCACTGTAAATGGATGCAAATTCCATACCAATGACACCGCCTCCCACAATGGTCAGCCTCGGATATAATTTTTCAGTCGAAAGCAGACCGTCGCTGGTCATCACATCATGCAGATCTGCTCCCGGAACCGGCACCATGGCCGGAACAGACCCGGTAGCGATCAGTATGTAATCTGTCGTGATCAGAACCTCTGTATCATCCTTCGACACCTTCACTTCATTCGGCGATACAATTGTTCCGTTACCCCCGTATACCGTCACTTTGTTTTTTTTCATCAACATCTCAATTCCGCCCCGGAGCTGTCCGATCACTTCCTTTTTTCGCTGCTGGATCGCAGCCATATCAAAGGAGATTCCTTCTGCATGGACTCCGAGACGTTCACACGCTTTCATTTCCGCATAGAGCTCCGCCGAATGCAGAATTGTCTTGGTCGGAATACAGCCGCGATTCAGACAGGTTCCTCCCAGTTCGCGATTCTCGACCAACGCGGTCTTCATTCCCTTCCCTGCCGCTTCCACGGCTGCAACGTAGCCTGCCGGCCCGCCTCCGATAATTACCAGATCAAATTTATCCGCCATACTGTATGCCACCCTTTCTGCATTTGAATTTTTCGCATCGGAATTTTCTGAACCTGCTTTCTGTCTGCAACTCAGACAGAATTTCACAGCATCCGACAGGATATACATCCGTACATCTCAGCCGGATCAGTTTCTGTCAGGCAAATGTATCTGCTGTGATCAGAGACTGTCATGAATCAATCCGGCTATATCCTGCTTCATTTTTTGCAGTATTTCTGATTCTCCCGGCATATTCTGCACCGCTTCCACAAGCTCTGTCTCTTCATACCGACAGCCCGACATGGCCTCTGGAAGTGCTGCAATCAGCTCCTGCTCCATTCCGTCAGAAAATGCATTCACAGCTTTCACAATACCTCTATCCACTTCAATCTGCAGTTCCACGTCTCCCCAGGAAAAGCGCCGGTTCATGCTGTACTGGAATGAAATCTTTCTTCCATACTTCCACTCCCAGGAGGCAAACCGTTTTTCGCTCCTGCTGATCTCCTCCCGGTCTATCCTTTCTCCACTAAGCGGTTTCGGCTCAATGCCATACACCAGTCCGAATGCCTGTACCAGCTTCTGCTTCATCAATGCCACCGTTACATCCGGATTGAATTCGGTCAGATTAGCCACACGCGACCGCACGGAATTTACACCTTTGGACTGCAGCTTCTCTTTTGACACATTCAGATATCGGGACATGTTCTCTTTGTCCACATCCAGCAGGATGGTTCCGTGGTGATAACAGAAGTCACCGGACTCAAAAAAAGCATTGCCGGAAAATTTCTTACCTTTTATTACAATGTCGTTGCGCCCGGTCTTCTCAGCCTCCATCCCAAGCATCCGGACAGCCTCAATGATCACCTGAAGCTGCCGTTCCACATTATAATCTTCCCTGCGGACACAGAATGTAAAATTCAGATTTCCCAGATCATGAAAGACTGCACCGCCTCCGGAGAGACGGCGTGCCAGATAGCCGCCGTCCGCCTCCAGATGATTGACTTTGCATTCTTTCCAGCAGTTCTGGTTTTTTCCGATAACTACAGTATGCCGGTTCTGCCACAGATACAGGATACATTCTCCCGGGTGCGTATGAAAAGTCAGGTATTCTTCGAGCGCAAGGTTCTGATAGGGAACCGTATTCTCTGTTATGTAGGTTGTCAGTTCTGTGATCATAGTTGCACTCCTCTCTTTCATTGCTCCCCGGTTCCGTTCTATTTTGCTTCCGCCTTATCCGGCTTCTTCTTTGTCCTGCTTCCGCTTTATCCCGCCTGCGTTTTACGCTTACGGCCACTCTCCAAAAACAGGCCGCTTCTCCTGCCGGGATCAGTCAAATTCATAGCGCAGCACCGGTTTTCGTGCTGCTCTTACCTCATCCAGTCTTCTCACATACGTTCCGACCGGAGCTTCATGTGCCGCCTGCGGATTTGCATGAACTTTCTCATAAATCTCGCGGAACACCGCGATCACCTCGTCCAGTGTCTCTCGGCTCTCCGTCTCAGTCGGCTCGATCATCAATGCCTCATGCACGATGAGTGGGAAATACATGGTAGGCGGATGAATTCCGTAATCCAGCAAAGATTTTGCAATGTCCATTGCAGATACATCGATCTCGTGCTTCATCTTTTCCAGTGTCATGACAAACTCATGCATACACGTCTCATTATATGCCATGGGATACAGATCTCTGAGCTTCTCCATCATATAATTCGCATTCAGAACTGCATTTCCGGATGCCTCCGGAATCCCCTCTTTTCCAAGCGTCAGAATATACGTCATGGCCTTTACGACCACAAGGAAGTTTCCGTAAAATGCTTTCACGCTGCCGACCGAATGTGCAGGTGTCACAAATGCAAGTGTACCTTTCGGCTCTTCTCCCGGAATGTGTGTGTTCTCACCGGCTCCACATGCTTCTGTGCTGAACTCTGCTTCTGTTACAGTTGCCTGTTTGCCCGGCAGGAATTTTTTCAGAAATGCTTTACAGCCGACCGGACCGCTTCCCGGGCCGCCGCCACCGTGCGGAGTGGAAAATGTTTTATGGAGATTCAGATGAACCACATCGAATCCCATATCGCCGGGGCGAACCACTCCCATGACTGCGTTCAGATTCGCACCGTCATAGTAGGCAAGACCGCCTGCCTCATGAATAACAGACGTGATCTCCAGAATATTTTTATCAAACAGACCGACCGTATTCGGATTTGTCAGCATCAGTCCGGCCGTATCCTCTCCGACCGCCTCACGCAGTTTTTCCAGATCCACACAGCCGTCCCCGCTTGACGGGATGCTGACTACCTCAAATCCGCACATTGCCGCACTGGCCGGGTTTGTTCCGTGCGCAGAATCCGGTACAATGATCTTGGTACGCTTCGTATCCTTTCTGCTGTCATGATAGGCTTTGATCAGCAGAAGTCCGGTAAATTCTCCGTGTGCACCGGCTGCCGGCTGCAGTGTCATCGCATCCATTCCGGTGATCTCACAGAGCATCTCTTCCGTCCGTTTCAGAACTTCGAGACAGCCCTGTACAGTGTGTTCCGGCTGCAGCGGATGTACACCCGTGAATCCCGGCAGTGCCGCCGCCTTCTCGTTTACCTTCGGATTATATTTCATGGTACAGGAGCCGAGCGGATAGAACCCGTCATTCACTCCATGCACCTGTTTCGCAAGCTCCGTATAATGACGGCTCAGCTCATTCTCTGAAACATGCGGCAGATGCAGAGTCTTCTCACGTTTCGGAGCGTCCGGTATGATTTCCGGAACATCACAGTCCGGGAGCAGTGTACAGTGCTGTCCTTCTTTTCCACGCTCAAATATCAGTTTCATTTGCCACACACCTCCTTTACAATGGCAGCTGCCTGCTCAATTTCTGCTTTTGTATTCTTTTCGGTCGCACACCAGAGAATCTCGTACTCTCCGATCGGAAGTCCTCCGAGAATTCCTTTTTCTTCCAGAGCTGCAAGAATCGTTTCCGCTTTCACAGGAGAAACCGTGACGAACTCATGGAAGAACGGCGCACTGTATTTTGCCTTTAATCCGGCCTTTTCCAGTTCACCAAGCAGATAATGTGCCTTGGATACACAGAGACCTGCCACCTTTGTCATGCCATCCGCACCCATCGCAGAGAGATATACTCCGGCTGTCAGTGCACAGAGTGCCTGATTAGAACAGATATTGCTGCTCGCCTTCTCACGGCGGATGTGCTGTTCACGCGCCTGCAGCGTCAGAACGTAGGCCCTCTTTCCGTCACGGTCCACCGTCTCACCTACGATACGTCCCGGCAGTTTGCGAACCATCTTGTCTGTGGCAGCCATAAAGCCCAGATATGGTCCGCCGAATGCCAGACCAAGACCGAGCGGCTGTCCGTCTCCTACTGCCACATCTGCACCGCACTCTCCCGGTGTCTTCAGCACTGCCAGTGAAATCGGATTGCAGCCCATGATATATTTTGCTCCTGCTGCATGGGTAATTTCACCAAGTGCATCCGCGTCCTCCAGATTACCGTAATAGTTCGGCTGCTGTACATAAAAGCATGCGCTTGCACCATCCAGCAGTTCCTTCAGTGCCTCCTGATCCGTCACACCATCCTTCTCCGGAACAATGACGACCTTTGTATTGCTGCCGTAGCAGTATGTTCTGATCACTTCAATCACCTGCGGGTTTGTGGTTGCTGATATGTATGCCACATCCCGCTTGCGCTCCTTACACATGGCAACTGCTTCTGCTGCTGCGGTTGCTCCGTCATAGACCGATGCATTGGATGCTGCCATACCGGTCAGCTCACAGATCATCGTCTGATATTCAAAAATCGACTGAAGAATCCCCTGGCTGATCTCCGCCTGATACGGTGTGTACGCTGTGACAAATTCCTCTTTATTCACCACACTGCCTACCACTGCCGGTATGTAATGGTTGTAAGCGCCTGCTCCGCGGAAAATATGGCGGAACACTCTGTTCTTCTCTGCTATGGTTTCCATTGCCCCGATTGCTTCCATCTCACTCACACCCGACGGAAGATTCAGCGTTTTCAGCTTTACCTCCTCCGGAATGTGGGCAAAAAGTGCATCAAAGCTGTCAAATCCGATTTCTTTCAGCATTTCCTGCTGTTCCTGTTTCGTATTCGGCAAATATGAGCCCATGCTGCCGCCTCCTCTCTGTAGGGTTATTCTTCCTCAGATTCATAGAACGCAATGTATGCATCTGCGTCCAGCAGTTCTTCCTGCCCTGTAATTCCTTCCACTTTGATCAGCCATGCGCCATACGGATCCTCATTCATGCGCTCCGGCGCGTCCAGAAGTTCCTCGTTCACTTCCGCTACTGTACCGGATACCGGTGAAAATACATCAGATACCGCTTTAACGGATTCCACATCCGCAAATGCCTCTCCTGCAGTCACTTCATCGCCTGCTTCCGGCAGGTTAACAAATACAAGATCGCCAAGCGCATCCTGTGCATAGTCCGTGAGGCCGATCAATGCGGTTCCGTCCTCCAGAAATTTTACCCATTCGTGAGATTTGGTGTACTTTAATTCTGCTGGATGATTCATATTCAATTCCTCCTGTTATTCTGGATACCTGTTTCAGTTCTTTATTTATGCAATCAGAATGTTCTCTGCATCCTGTTTTTGCCTTCGAAACTCTTATTTTACCTTTTTATAAACTATTGTCCCTTTTTATAGAACGGAAGTGCCACAACCTCTGCTGCCACCCTTCTGCCTCTCACATCGACTTCCACCGCTGTTCCGATTTTTGTGTATGCCGTATCCACCAGAGCCATCGCCAGCGGAGCCTTGATATACGGACAGTGTGTACCGGAAGTAGTCACGCCGATCTTCTTTTCTCCGTCATATACGTCTGCGTGCTCCCGGATAATACCGCGACCGGTTACCTTCAGACCAACGCGTCTGATCGTCGGCGCTCCCTTTGCCTCCAGAGCTGCTTTTCCGATGAATTCTTCTTTCTTCATTTTCACGAATACACCGAGTCCTGCCTCTATCGGTGTGATCTCGTCATTCATCTCATGACCGTACAGCGGCATCGCTGCCTCCAGTCTCAGGGTGTCACGTGCACCGAGTCCGCACGGGATCAGTCCATCCTCTTTGCCCGTCTCAAGCAGCAGCTCCCAGAGTTTCGGTGCTTCCTCCGCTGCCAGATAAAACTCAAATCCATCTTCTCCCGTATATCCTGTTCTGGAAATGATACAGTCCATACCGCCGATCGTGCGATGGAACAGTGCACTGTAATATTTTTCCGGAATATCCTCCTCGCTTACCAGCTTCTTCAGAATTGTAAGCGCCTTCGGTCCCTGCAGTGCGATCTGAGCTACGTCCGAGGAAATGTCAGTAAATACGGCATCTCCAAATTCATGTGCCTTCATCCACGCGAAATCCTTATCTTTATTGGCTGCATTGACTACGATAAAGTAATGATCATCCCGCACCTTATACACGATCAGATCATCGACTACACCTCCATCCTCATTGCACATCGGACTGTAGCGTGCCTGACCGTCGTACATGGTCGTGTAGTCGTTGGTCAGCAGGTGATTCAGATTCTTCACCGCATCCGGTCCGATGCAGGTGATCTCTCCCATATGGGATACATCAAAGAGTCCGCATGCAGTACGTACTGCCATGTGCTCAGTGATGACACCGGATTTGTACTGTACCGGGAGAAGATAGCCCGCGAAGGGGACTATTTTTCCTTCATATTTTACGTGAGTGTCATATAATGGGGTTTTCAGTTCCATAATCTGCTCCTTTCTGTAGGCGTTTGCGCCCGCCCTTCTGTCTTCCCTTTTCTCCGCCGTGCTCGACCTCGCCTTCGCTTCGCTCCCTCTCGGTCGCGGGCTTCGCCCTATGTGGCCTTCGCCTGACAAAACCGGCTGCAGGCAGCCATTTTGTCATTCGATGGCCACGCACGGCTCATTGCCAACGCGAACATTGCCAACGCAAAAAAAGAGACACACAAACTATGCCGGTATCTGTAGGGATACCTTATCGTTTATGCGTCTCTGTCTTTCTACCTGAAAGATTCTCCTCTTTCGTCTGTAAATCTGAAAGAGGATTGCTTCTTGGGTGCGCCTTTATCTTTCCAGAGTGCCGTCCAAATCTGGTCCTTTTGCCTGAGAGTTTCTCCGCGTACTTCCCCTTCGGCGCCTCCTTCCGGTAACTGCAGTGTCCTAAGCAAATATATAATCTCGCACTGCCTTTTCCGGTACGGTCTCTCCCAGATTCTTCATTCGGCTTATTCAGTTTTTACACATTTATTTATCTGAATTTTAGCACTTCTTTTTGTGTTCGTCAAATATTTTTTGGATCGTTTTTCTTTTTGCCTCTGCATTTTATTTTGTATGCAAAATTTTTCTTACATCCTGAAATATGAACACTTCGATGTTATTTCACCGAAAATCCAAGCTTTGTCTCCAGATAATCACAGATCACATCCACACAACCCTGATAGCCCAATTTATCGGTTTTCAGGCACAGATCGTAATTCTCCGGATTCTTCCATTTGTTACCGGTATGATATTTATAATAATCACTGCGGTAACGGTTTATGCTCTTAATATGGCGGTTCACACCAAGTTCATCCGTCTGCATGATCTCCTGCTCCCGCTTGAAGCATGCCTTCGGTGAAGCGGAGAGGAATACACTGACCGCATTCGGATTATCCCGCAGTACATAATCAGCTGCACGTCCCAGTACAACAAAACTCTCCTTCTCCAGAAGACCTTTCAGCACTTTAGCCTGATAATCGAACAGTCGTCCGTCAGAGAGAAGATTTCCCGTCTCTGCCGGAATTTCCTTTCCGTTATACATAGACTTTGAAACTTTATACAGCAATGTCTTCTTTACATCCTGATCTGCTTTTGCAAACAGTGTCTCGTTGATTCCGGAATCATCCGATGCGAGGCGAAGCAGCTTACGGTCGTACAGGTCAATACCGAGCTGCTGTGACAGCATCTTTCCAATCTCTGTACCGCCGGAACCGCAGGTTCTTGTAATACAGATTGCAAAATATTTCTTTCCCATGGTCTCCTCCCCTTTACTGTCCAAGATATGCTTTCTTCACGCGCTCATCATTCAGCAGGTCCTGCGCATTGCCGCCAATGGAAATCGTACCGGTCTCCAGAACGTATGCACGGTCCGCGATAGATAGCGCCATCTTCGCATTCTGCTCATTCAGCAGGACAGTAATTCCGGCCTCATGAATCTCTTTGATAATAGCAAACACTTCTTTTACCAGCAGCGGGGACAGACCCATAGACGGCTCATCCATCAGGATAATGCTCGGTTTGCTCATCAGCGCACGGCCTACTGCCAGCATCTGCTGCTCACCGCCGGAAAGTGTTCCTGCCAGCTGTTTGCGGCGTTCTTTCAGACGTGGAAATTTCTCATACACATCCTTCAGGGATTCCGCGATCTGATCCTTGTTTTTACTGATATAAGCACCCATCTGCAGGTTATCTTCTACTGACATTTCCGGAAAAATATGACGTCCCTCCGGCACATGGGCAATACCATATGTAATGATTTTGGACGGCTCTGTTTTCAGCAGATCCACACCATTGTATGTAATGGAACCACTCTTCGCCTTTGTCAGACCGGAAATGGTATGGAGCGTCGTCGTCTTGCCGGCACCGTTAGCACCGATCAGTGTCACGATCTCACCCGGCTTTACGGTAAAGCTGATTCCTTTGATTGCTTCTACCGCACCATAATTTACGTATAAATCCTTAACCTCTAACATGGCTCCCCTCCTACTCGTCGTCTTTTCCGAGATATGCCTCGATAACTCTCGGGTGGTTCGCAATCTCCTCCGGTGTACCGCATGCAATCGTTACACCGTAGTCAATTACCTGAATCCGCTCGCAGATCTTCATAACGAGAGACATATCATGCTCGATGAGCAGTACGGAAATACCGAATTTATCACGGATATGATTGATGATCGTCAGCAGCTCCGCCGTCTCAGTCGGGTTCATTCCGGCTGCCGGCTCATCCAGGAGGAGCAGCTTCATACCGGTTGCGAGGGCACGTGCGATTTCCAGTCTCCTCTGCTCGCCATACGGCAGATTCTCTGCAACATAGTCTGCCTTCTCCTCCAGATGCACAATTTTCAGCAGCTCCATTGCTTTCTCATCCGTCTCTCTTTCCTCTTCCCAGTATTTTCTGGAACGAAAGACAGCGGATACCATGGAATATTTCATATCTTTATTCATTGCAACTTTAACATTTTCAAGAACCGTCAGCTTCTTGAACAGACGGATGTTCTGGAATGTTCTGGCAATACCTGCCTCTACGACCTGATGAGTCTTCTTGCCGTTCATCTTCTCGCCGCAGAGATAATAAGCACCTTCTGTCGGCTGATATACACCGGTCAGCAGGTTAAATACTGTTGTCTTGCCGGCACCGTTCGGACCGATCAGGCCGACCAGCTCAGACTGGCCAATCTCCAGATTAAAATCATCAACTGCCTTCAGACCTCCGAACTGGATGCCCAGATGAGATGCCCGCAGTACGGGAACTTCTATCTTAGCCATTTATTTGTCCCCCTTTCCGCTCTTTTTTCCGGTCAGGCGGCCAAGTGCGCGGCTCAGGGAGAATTCCCATGTACCGAAGATTCCGCCCGGACGGAAGATCATAATCAGAACAAGCACTACAGAATAGCCAAGCATACGGTATTTTGCGAATGCACGCATGGCTTCCGGAAGGGCTGACAGAAATGCCGCACCAATGATGGAACCTGTCATGGAACCTGTACCACCGATGATTACCTCAGTCAGGAACTCTGCTGAATACATGAAGTTGAAGGAGGTCGGAATCATCGCTGTCATATAATGTGCGTAAATCGCGCCTGCAATTCCTGCGAAAAATGCAGAAATGGAAAAAGTCATTACTTTATAGAATGTTACATTCACACCGGATGCGGATGCTGCTATGTAGTCCTCGCGGATTGCCTTCACGGTACGTCCGAATCTGGAACGGATAAACATATACATGATCGCCACACAGACAACTGTTACCCAGAATACCCAGTAAAAATTAGAAAGCTTCGCGATACCGGACATGGTACGTCCGCCGCCTGTAATCTCAAAGTTTGTAAATGCAACACGGATAATCTCCGCAAATGCAACGGTCACGATCGCCAGATAGTCACCGCGCAGCTTCAGAGTCGGAACACCAACCAGAACACCTGTGATCGCTGCGGCAATACCGCCCGCCAGAATTGCACAGATAAACATTGTAAAATTCGGCACACCTTTTTCTGCCAGAGCATTGGTCAGAATCGCAGACGCATACGCACCGACTGACATGAATCCGGCATGGCCGAGAGAGAACTCACCCATGATACCTACCAGCAGGTTCAGGGAAGTTACCATAATGATCGTATAACATGCTGTAGTCGCAATACCCTTGAAATACTCTGTTCTAGTTCCGAACATACCAGTCTCAAAAACATAGTAGCAAGCACCGAACAGAAGGAGCAGACCGATACAGTTGATAATATAACTTGTTTTTATTTTCTTCGGCATTTTGATTCTCCTCCTCTCACACTTTCTCGCCTACGTTCTTGCCGAGGATACCGGACGGTTTGATCAGAAGCACTACGATCAAAATTCCGTATGTAATTGCCTCATACCAGCCCGGAGCCAGGTAAACTTTGACAAAGATCTCCAGCAGACCCACGATAAGACCGCCGAGCATTGCGCCAGGAATGATACCGATACCGCCGAGAACGGCTGCAATGAATGCCTTGATACCCATCATGGATCCCATATCGGTCGTACATCTCGGATAAGTAGAGCAGTACATCAGAGCTGCCACTGCAGCCAGTGCAGAACCGATCGCAAATGTAATTGTGATGATCCGGTCTACGTTGATACCCACGATCGTTGCAGCTTCGCGATCCTGCGGAACGGCACGCATAGCCTTTCCAAGCTTCGTCTTTTTAACAAAAAGTGTAAGACAAACCATGATTGCAAGACCAATGCCAAGTGTCAGAAGATATTTCATCTGAATCTTTGCGCCAAGAATCTCAATCATCGGCAGATCAAAAATTCTGGTAACCGTTTTCGGGTTGCCGCCGAACAGTACCATTGCCAGGTTCTCCAGAAACAGGCTCATTGCAAGAGCTGTAATCAGAGCTGACATGGAACCTGAATTACGTACCGGTTTGTATGCGATACGTTCCACGAGCACACCGACGATCGTACATGCTGCAATGGCAAGAAATACCGCCATCCATGCCGGCATTCCGTAACTGATCATCAATGGTGCCGTATAAAACATGGTATAGGCTCCCACCATAATAAAATCACCGTGGGCAAAATTGATCATTCTCAAAATACCATATACCATTGTATAACCAAGAGCAATCAGAGCATAGATAGCGCCCTGGTTCAATCCGTTTATGACACTTTGTATAAATATCGACACTGTTTTCCTCCCTGTTCCCAAATGCCCCGCAGCAGCATGACGATGCCAGATGTATCTGCCTGCTGTCCGTCTCTGCTGTCATTTCCATGCCAGATACACTGGTCTGCTGTTCGTCTCTGCTGTCATTCCTACGCCAGATACATTGGTCTGCTGTCCGTCTTTGCTGTCATTCCTGCCTACACAACACAATTTTCATATGCTGTACTGGCACCATCAGGTTACCGCGGGATCTCTCATAATAAGAAAGGAGGCGCTGCAATACCCTTGCAGCAACCTCCCTGTTGTCATGCATATCTGTTATTCTGTTTTATGCTTCCGGAGCGATTGTCTCCAGCCATTTAATCTGACCGTCTTCATATGTGTTGACAACCACCGGTTTGATCGCATCACCGTTCTCATCCAGATAGATATCACCGGCTACACCGCTGAATTCCATTTCTGTCATACCTGCTACAAGAGATGCTGTATCAGAACCGCCGCCGTTCTCAGCTGCCTTAACGAGCATATACATTGCATCGTAGTACAGAGCTGCACATGCATTCAGGCTCTCATCACCGTACTTCTCTGTGTACTTGGTTACGAATTCCTGTACTGCCGGAGCGGTATCCTCTGATGAATAGTGGTTTGTAAAGTAGCAGTTTTCAAAGTAATCCTCAAGTCCTGTTGTATCAGAACCATCCCAGCCGTCACCGCCCATGATAGCGCCTTCAAATCCTGCATCTCTTACCTGCTGAACCAGAAGCGGTACTGTGTCAAGGAAGCACGGATAGAACACGAAGTCTGCACCGGATGCAACTGCATTTGTAGCCTGAGCTGTGAAGTCTGTATCAGTTGTTGTACATTCCGCCACATCTGCGATCTCAATACCAAGCGCTTCAGCACTCTCCACAAATGCATCCTTCAGACCATTGGAATAATCATCATCCTTTGCATAGATAATGAATGCTTTTGTGTATCCCTGCTGGCTTGCGAACTGTGCAGCCATCTCGCCCTGGAACGGGTCGATGAAGCAGTTGCGGAAGATTGTCGGTCCAATCTGCGTTACCTGAGTATTCGTAGCACCTGTTGCAAGAAGAAGCATCTCATCCTCTGCTGCCAGCTCTGCCATCGGAAGTGTTACGGATGAGAAGAAAGAACCAACAACTGCTTCCGGCGCTTCTGCCTTCAGAGAGTTGTAAGCATTTACTGCCTGCTTTGCGTCCTTTGCATCATCTGCTACCTTTCCGCCGTTCACGATCTCAATCTTGTATTCGGAATCAGAAGCATTGATTTCCTCTACTGCCATGTCGATCGCGTTCTGAGCACCTTCGCCGTATACTGCAGATCCGCCTGTCATCGCACATACAGCGCCGACTTTGATGACATAATCCTCTTCCTCTGCAAATGCGGTTGTTCCAGCCAGCATTGATGCTGTTACTGCAAGAGCCATTGTTGCACTTAATGTTTTCTTTTTCATATTCATAATGTCTCCTCCTTTTTACCTGTCAGATTTCAGATTTTCATTTTCATCTGACAAATATTTTCCGATAACGAACATTTCTGACACAACAGCAGAGACAGGTAAAAACCAGTCACAACATGCGGCAACAAAAAAAAGCGCCTGATGATATTTCCATATCACCAAACGCCTTTGTTCGTTCATCATGCGGCAACTATAATACAAACTTTCCGTTCTGTCAACCCTAAATTTTTCGGTACACTCCGTATCCGGATTCCGTTTCTTCTATATTATATATAGTTGAATTTCCCCGCAAAGTCCCGTCCTCTGTTTCTGCGGCATTTCACTTTTTAGTCCTTATTTTTTTCAGCACATTTCGTTATACTCAAAATTTTTTTCTGTCATATGAGATAATATAAAAATTTTTTTCTCTTTTCAAATATGCAATTGACATTTTCCTTATCCGGATATAAAATGCAGGAAAAGCGGCAGAGAGGTCGGTGCACTTCTCTGCCGCTCTTTTTTATTTATCTTTTAATTTTTCTAAAATACTTTGGGAGGCTGCTTATGAAAACACTTGGCTACTACAACGGAAAAATTGGTGAACTGGAGGAAATGAGCATCCCTATGAACGACCGCGTATGCTGGTTCGGGGATGGTGTCTACGATGCCGGTCCATGCAGAAACTACAAAATCTTTGCAATTGATGAACATATCGACCGCTTTTTTAACAGTGCAGGTCTTCTGAAGATTAAAATGCCTGTGACAAAACAGGAGCTGAAGGAACTTCTTCAGGAAATGGTTCTGAAAATGGATACAGGAAACCTTTTCGTATATTATCAGGTAACAAGAGGTACCGGAATCCGTAATCATGCATTTACAGAAGGCCCGGGAAATCTCTGGATCTCTCTTACTCCGGCTGAGATCTCTGACGGTCTTACACCGATCAAACTGATCACAACAGAGGATACTCGTTTCTTCCATTGTAATATCAAAACACTGAACCTGATTCCGTCTGTTATGGCAACACAGCGTGCAAAGGAAGCCGGATGTCAGGAATCTGTCTTCTATCGTCCGGGCGGACGCGTTACAGAGTGCGCACACAGCAATGTACATATTATTCAGGACGGAATGCTGCGCACGGCTCCGACTGACAATCTGATCCTGCCGGGTATCGCACGTGCACATCTGATCCGCATGTGCAAGAAACTGGGTTACACAGTAAACGAGACACCGTTCACACTGGATGACCTGTTCAACGCAGAGGAAGTCATCGTAACAAGTTCCAGCAACCTGTGTCTGCATGCAGAATCCATCGACGGCAAACCGGTCGGCGGAAAACAGCCGGAAATGCTGGAAAAAATCCGCAAGGCACTGTTGGAAGAATTCTACGAGGCCACACCGGCAGAATAAGTCCGGAACTGCCATCTGATTCAGATTGTTTCTTTAAATTAATAACAAAACCGCAGAATGCCGCCTCCCGCACAGGGAAGACCGGCATTCTGCATGAAAGGTGATTCGATGAACAACATCAGAATTTTACCCGCCGGAGATTCCGCTCTCGCAGTGGAATTCGGCAATACGATCGATCCGGATATCAACGATCAGGTACATGCACTTGCACAGAAGCTGACAGAAGCAAATCTTCCCGGCATTCTGGAACTGGTGCCTACGTTCCGATCGCTTCTGATTCATTATAATCCGTCGCTTATGACTTACTCTTCTCTCGCTGAAACAGTACAGCAGCTGGAGAAAGCAGCCGTTTCGACGAAAACTGCCCGGAAACGGATTCTTGAAATACCGTGCTGCTACGGTTCTCATTTCGGACCGGATCTTGCTGATATGGAACAATATACGGGACTGTCACGCGATGAGATCATCGAACGTCACAGTTCCGTCGACTATAAAGTATATATGCTCGGATTTCTTCCTGGTTTTGTTTACCTGGGAGGCCTTGATAAAAAGCTGGAGATGCCAAGACTTGCCACTCCGCGTGTAAAGATCCCGCAGGGCGCTGTCGGAATCGGCGGTAGCCAGACCGGTGTGTATCCACTGGAATCCCCGGGAGGATGGCGGCTGATCGGAGGCACTCCGGTCGATTTCTATGATCCGGACCGCGAAGAGCCGGTGCTCTGCCATGCCGGAGATTACATCCGGTTCGTACCGATTACCAGCACAGACTATTACGATATCCGACAGATGATCCTGCGCGGAACGTATTCTGTGACAATTCGCTGATTTGGCTATCATGAACGGAGGTTATTATGGGAATTAAAGTTATTTCGCCGGGTGCACTGACCACGGTGCAGGATCTCGGACGTTTCGGCTATCAGCAATCCGGAATGCCCTGTTCCGGTGTCATGGATCAGCAGGCCTATCGGACTGCAAATGAACTGCTCGGAAATGAAAACGGAGAAGCGGTTCTTGAATTTACCATGTTTGGCGGAAGTTATCTCTTTGACGAGGATGCAGTGATCGCAGTCACCGGTGCAGATATGGCTCCGCTGCTCAATGGATGCCCATGCCCTGTATATCAGCCCGTAAAAGTCAATGCAGGTTCCACTCTTTTCCTCGGAATGGCCGTCAGCGGCTGTCGGACATACCTTGGTGTTGCCGGAGGAATCGATGTTCCTGTGGTACTCGGCAGCCGTTCCACCAACATGAAATGCCGTATCGGCGGCTACGAAGGCCGCGCACTTCTGGCTGGAGATATCCTTGCAGTCGGTGCCGGCGGAAAAGCATTTGAGGAGCTGTCCGGCCGCAGCGCTGCACATCCTGTTTACAGCGATACGATCACAGTTCGTGTCATCGAAGGACCGCAGGATGATTATTTTACAGAAAAAGGAAAAAAAGACTTCTACTCTTCTGCCTATACGGTCTCCGAACAAAGCGACCGGATGGGCTGCAGACTGGAAGGTCCGGTAATCGAAAGCCTTCACGGCACCGACATTATCTCGGACGGTATCGTCTTCGGTTCAATTCAGGTGACTTCAGCCGGACAGCCGATCGTACTTCTGGCTGACCGTCAGACTACCGGCGGATATGCAAAAATCGCCACAGTCTGTACTGCGGATCTTCCGCTGCTGGCACAGGCAAGACCGGGAAATACCGTACGTTTCACAAAGATTTCAATTGAAGAGGCTCAGCAGGAAGCTGCTTTGTCCTGCTAATACTGATCATACATACGCCGCCTGCCGCGGCAGATTGGAGTTCTTATGGATTATACAACAATGTCCCCGAAAGAGGTCCGTGCTCTGATTCGGGATGAAAAAATCACCGGTCCGACCGCCGGCATGTGCGCAGGTTATGCACAGGCGAACCTGGTAGTCCTGCCAAAGGATCTTGCCTACGATTTTCTGCTCTTTACACAGCGCAATCCGAAATCCTGTCCGATTCTTGAAGTCAGTGACACAGGAAGCCGCCTGCTGCATTCCATTGCAGACGGAGCTGACATTGCCCGCGAGATCCCGCGTTACCGCATTTACCGCAACGGTGTGCTGGACGGAGAATACACTGACGTATCAAAATTCTGGCAGGATGATTTTGTCAGCTTTCTGATCGGCTGCAGCTTCTCCTTCGAAGCAGCACTGCTGGAAGCAAATGTACCGGTCCGCCACATTGAAGAGGGCTGCAATGTTCCGATGTACAAGACGAACATTCCATGTACCCCTGCGGGTGTCTTCCACGGAAACATGGTCGTCAGCATGCGCCCGATCCCGTATGAACTTGTTCCGAAAGCAGTGCTTGTAACAGGCGAAATGCCTCGTGTACACGGAGCTCCGGTTCATATCGGTACACCGGAAGCGATCGGTATCACAGATATCAGCAAGCCGGATTTCGGTGATATGGTCACAATTCGTGAAGGAGAAGTGCCAGTATTCTGGCCCTGCGGCGTTACTCCGCAGAATGTGGTTATGGAATCAAAACCGGAATTTGCAATCACGCACGCACCGGGACATATGCTGATCACAGACGTACGCAATACTGAGCTGAAATACTGATTTTGAATAGATCCGAATCGGTTTTTAACAGATTTCAAATAGATTCTGAACAAATATCAAATAAAATTCAAAGAAAGCGAGTGATGAACTCATGCGAACTGTAGATTTGAACTGTGATCTGGGTGAGAGCTTCGGAAATTACAAATGCGGCATGGATGAAGAGATTATCCCATACATAACCTCAGCCAATGTGGCATGCGGCTTCCATGCTTCCGACCCGATGGTCATGCAGAAAACGGTAAGAACAGCAAAAGAAAACAATGTCTGCGTCGGTGCACATCCTGGCTTTCAGGATCTCGTCGGTTTCGGACGCCGCAATATGAATCTCTCTGCTGCAGAGATCACTGCAATCATTGAATATCAGATCGGTGCGCTGAATGCATTCTGCAGTGCGAACGGCACAAAGCTGCAGCACGTCAAGCCGCACGGTGCCCTCTACAATATGGCCGTCAAAGACCGGATTATTGCCGAGGCTATCTGCGAAGGTATTGCTGCAGTCGATAACAGCCTGATCCTGCTGGCTCCTGCCGGCAGTCAGATGATCCTTGCCGCTGAGCGGATCGGCCTGGCAACTGCCCGCGAAGTATTCGCTGACCGCGCCTATGAAGAGGACGGCTCTCTGGTTGCCCGCAGCAAACCGGGCGCGATGATCACCGATGAGAACGAAGCCATTGCCCGTGTGATCCAGATGATAGAAAAGGGAACCGTTACAGCGATTACCGGTAAAGAAATCGAAGTACAGGCCGATTCTGTCTGTGTTCACGGCGACAGTCCTTCTGCTCTCGCATTTGTCCGCAACATTCATGCCGCACTTACAGAGGCCGGAATTCAGATAAAAGCAATGGGGGCTGCCCTTGGACAGTCTTTCCCGCTCGGAACCACAGAAGCCAGACATCCGAGTGCTGATTAAAACACCTGATAAATACAGCATTTTTATTTTCAAAGGAGACATATCATGAACAACACAGCCGCTACTCAAGTCCCCGACCCTGCAGCTATTGAACAGATCATCCTTCGCTATTCCGGCAGGGGAATGAACATCCTGCAGGAATACCTGGATTCGTGTTTCTGCCGCCGTGCAGCAGAAAGACTTCTGGAGCTGGAACGCGGAACGATTCTTCTGACTACAGGATTCTATGTGGCAGGTCATGCCGAGACAGACGGCCCGCCAGGAACCTTCTTTCTTGCATCCGCCCTGAAAAATCTGGGATTTCATCCTGTTATTGTAACAGATCAGCTCTGTGAAGGCCTGTTCGAGCCGGAACAGATTGCTGTGGAATACGTTGCAGTCGATGCTGAAACGCCTGTATTTCAGAAACTGCTGGACCACTATCGTCCGGTGTGCCTTATTTCTATCGAACGCTGCGGCCGTAACATCCAGGATGATTATGCTAATATGCGAGGCATCAGCATTGCTCCGCAGACAGCACATATTGACACCATGTTTGAACTGGCATCTCGCAGCGGAATTCTGACGATCGGAATCGGAGACGGCGGAAATGAAATCGGAATGGGTAATCTGAAGGACATCATCGTCCAGAAACTGAGCCTTGTTCCATGCGATGTCAACGTGGATGAACTGATCATAGCCACTACCTCCAACTGGGGTGCTTATGCTCTGGCTGCATATCTTGAACTGCTGGCCAAAAAGCATATCATGATATCTTATGCCGAACTGAAAGCGTACCTGGACCGCATCGTAGCACTCGGCTGTGTAGACGGTGTTACGAAAAAACCGGAACCGAGCGTAGACGGATTTGCCCCTGAAATTGAAAAGGAAATCGTCACAGCCCTCACTGACATCACTGAAAATTCCCTGCGTTAACAAGCAGGAACCTCGACGATAAGCCTGTTCACACAGCCAGACATGAAAGGAGATTATGGCCTATGGATATTCTCGATCTCAAAATACTCTCTGCCCTGAAACACAATGCACGACAGAAAGCATCTGAAATCAGCCGGGAAGTTCACCTGTCCGTCTCTTCCGTCATCGACCGGATTCACAAACTGGAATCCTCAGGAATGATCCGTTCCTACACGATCATCACCGACGATGCTCAGACCGGAAATGATCTGACCGCCCTGATGGAAATCAGTTTGGAACACCCACGCTACACTGACGATTTCGTGCGGTATATCAATGAGCATCCGCATATTGTCTCCTGCTACTATCTGACCGGGGAATTTGACTATATGCTGAAGATCTGCTGTCATTCGTCCCGCGATCTCGAAGAAATTCACCGCAGCATCAAACAGCAGGAAGGTGTGCGCATGACCAAAACACATTATGTGCTTCGCACCGAAAAAAATATTTACTCCTGTCTTCCGGAACTGGAAGAAGAGCCTGAGAAAAAGGCGGGCCGCAGCAGTTGATTCTGCTGCAGCCCGCCTGCATTTTATTTCTGATACAGTCAGTTCCGTTTTGCACTGCAATTCGATCTCTGTTCTGATCTCTGTTCTGATCTTCTATTTTGATCTTCTGTCCCAATTTCTATTCTGATCTCCTGTTTCGATCCTTGATCTCCGCAGTAACTGCTGTCACAGTCTTTTACTGCGATCTTCTCCGGTCAAGCTTCTTCGACAGCATCATTCCGATACCCTGAATGATCTGAACCAGCAGCACCAGAATAATTACCGTCACGATCATGATATCTGCCTGATAACGATAATATCCGTACCGGATCGCAATATCACCAAGACCGCCCGCACCGACAGTACCTGCCATCGCAGAATATCCAAGAATTGTACCGGTCGCAATCGTTGCATTGATGATCAGTGATGTTCTCGCCTCTGTCAGCAGCACCTTAAACACGATGGTTCCTGTGCTGGCTCCCATACTCTGTGCAGCTTCAATCACACCGTGGTCAACTTCCTTCAGGGAAGATTCCACCATACGCGCAATATACGGTGCAGCTGCGATGGTCAGCGGCACGATCATTGCCGTTGATCCGTAACTCTTTCCCACGATCATCTTCGTCAGCGGCTGAATCATGATCAGCAGAATCAGAAACGGTATGCTTCGGAAAATATTGGAGATCGCATCCAGCACCTTGTATAATGTCGGACACGGGCGAATGCCGCCCTGGTCTGTCACTGTCAGAAGGATACCGAGTGGCATACCCAACAGATATCCCAGAAACGTGGATACCAGCGTCATATACAGCGTCTCACCGATTCCCTCTATGATCATCATAATTACCTGTTCATCCCACATAGTCCTTCAACTCCTCCACACCTAATCTTGCATTTCTCAGATATGTAATCATCTTCTCCTGAAGTGTCTTATCCTCCGGAAGCTGCAGAATCATCTCTCCCTTTGCCACACCGTCGAGGTTGCGCGTGTTTGCATAGAGAATGTTGACCGGTGTCTTGAATGCGAGCACCATATTTCCAATGACCGGCTCGAACGAAGAATTTTCAGAAAAAACGATACGTACACATCTCTTTCCCTTCATCTCCGCTACTTTCTCATATCCCTGGTAGATCAGCCGTCGCGCTTCCCTTGATTTCGGTGCCTGGAAAATTTCCTCCACCTTACCGTTCTCCACCAGATTGCCGTGGTCAAGAATCGCTACATGACTGCAGATTTCCTGTACAACAGCCATCTCATGTGTAATCACCACGATCGTAATTCCGTATTTCTGATTGATCTCCTTGAGAAGCTGAAGAATGGACTTTGTCGTCTGCGGATCGAGCGCACTGGTCGCCTCATCACAGAGCAGGATCTTCGGATCAGATGCAAGCACGCGGGCAATCGCCACACGCTGCTTCTGACCGCCGGAAAGCTGTGCAGGATAAGCCTTTGCCTTCTCCTCCAGTCCAACAATCTTCAGATATTCCATAGCCTTCGCTCTGGCTTCTTTTTTCTTCATTCCCGCAATTTCCATCGGAAAACATACATTGTCTATTACATTGCGCTGCATCAGCAGATTGAAATGCTGAAAAATCATTCCGATATCCTTGCGGGCCTCGCGGAGCATTGATTCAGAGAGTTCCGCAAGATTATTGCCGTCTACAATAACAGTTCCCTGCGTAGGACGCTCCAGAAAATTGAGACAGCGTACCAGGGTACTCTTTCCAGCGCCGGACATACCAATAATGCCATAGATATCGCCCTTATAAATATCCAGACTGACATCGTTCAGCGCATGAACATTTGCGTCCTTCAGGCTGAACTCTTTACTCAGATGTTCAATTTTAATAATCGGTTCCATGTTGACCTCCATATGATTCAACGGATAATTGCGCCATCCGCCTCTGTCAGATCCGGTCGGATTTACGCACTTTAAGATTGTATCACACTTTATATCCGGATGCACGTACAAAATGCAGACCATACGCGGTAATTATGAAAAATACTATACTGCGCATCCTTCGGAGGCTTTTATAAAACAGGGATTCCCTGTTTCATAAAACAATACAGGACTGCTGCAATTACGCGCAACAGTCCTGTCTCTCCTGTTATTCCATTATCCGGATATCTGTCACTCACCGCTTATTTCGGAAAACGGTAGTACAATTCTCATTCAAATTTCAGTCGAATCTCAAACAACTTTCAAACGGACTTTCTTTCATCAATACATTACTCTGTAACTGCTTCTGTGACAGCCTCTGTAGCAGCTTCTTCCTCTGCTGCTTCTGTGACAGCCTCTGTAGCAGCTTCTTCCTCTGCTGCTTCTTCAAACGGAATAACTGCTCCGTCGTATGTATCATTGATGAAAGCCTTGATCTCGTCAGATTTCAGTACATCTACGAGAGCCTTGATATCCTCACGTTCTTCGTTGCCGGCCTTAACAGCGATTACGTTCACGTATGTCTTTGCTGCCTCAGAATCAGATGACTCATAAGCGATGGAATCATTTGCTACGGAGAATCCTGCAGCCAGTGCGTAGTTTCCGTTCAGTACGACGAAAGCAACCTCATCCACTACTCTGGATACCTGAGCTGCCTCGAGCTCCTGAATCTCAATGCCAAGCGGATTCTCTACGATATCATTTACGGTAGCAGTAAGGCCTGCATCCTCTGCCAGTGTAATAATGCCGTTGTCCTGCAGAAGCAGAAGCGCTCTGGCTTCGTTTGTCGTATCGTTCGGAACTGCGATCACATCGCCCTCCTCCAGCTCATCGAGGCTGGTCTTTGTTCCCGGATAGATACCGAACGGCTCATAGTGGATACCACCTGCATTTACCAGTTCTGTACCCTGCTCTTCATTGAAGCTGTCAAGATACGGAATATGCTGGAAATAGTTTGCATCAAACTCGCCTCCGTCTACAACCAGATTCGGCTGAACGTAGTCTTCGAACTCAGTTACTTCCAGTGTCCATCCCTGCTCTTCCAGGATCTTTGCAGCTTCTGCAAGAATCTCAGCATGAGGTGTCGGGGATGCTGCAACTGTGATCGTCTTGTCCTCCTCTGCAAATGCTGTGAGTGACATGGACGCTGCTGTCGTAACTGCAAGTGTCAGAGCCAGAAATTTTTTGATTGCGTTTTTCATAATCAATCTCCTCCTTATTCTGTGAATACACGATTCTCAGAGAATCTGTAGAAATCGTAGCACCTTGGAAACAGGGTGTCAACAAAAAATATGGTGACTGATCAAATATTTTCCAAATGCCTGATCCTGCAGCTTTCTCCCGGAATGTGGAAATAATACCACCAATTTCCTAGTATGTCAATATGTTTTATGTGTTTATGAAGATTTTTCTGTTTGAACGAATACTGGCCGAAAAATTTCAGCTATGAACTGCACGCTCCAGTCGCTCCATCGCCTGCTCCAGTATCGCCCTCGGGCATGCGATATTCACACGCTGAAATCCTTCTCCGTCTGCACCGAAAATTGCACCGCTGTTGAACCAGAGCCTTGCCCTGTTCACGATCAGATCTTCTCTCTCTTCTTCTGAAAGTCCCAGTGCACGGAAATCCAGCCAGATCAGATAGGTTCCCTGCGGCTCGATCAGTGTCACTTCCGGCAGCTTCTCTTTCAGAAAGGTCCGCACAAACGCGAGATTCCCTGCCAGGTATTCCTTCAGCTGCTTCAGCCATTCCGCCCCTGTCTCATAAGCCGCCTGACATGCCACCAGACCGAGACTGTTCAATTCTCCGTATGAAACACGGTTCATTTCCTTCTGAAACTTTTCCCTCAGTTCACTGTTTGGAATAAAGAGATTGGAAGCCTGCAGTCCCGCCAGGTTGAATGTCTTGCTCGGCGCAGTGCAGGTCACTGTCATTTCCTCATACTCTTTCTCCAGAGATGCCAGCATACGATGTGTATGGCCCGGATAGGTAAAGTCACTGTGAATCTCATCGCTTACGATCACCACGTGATGTCTGCGGCAGATATCAGCCACACGGCGCAGTTCCCACTCTTCCCATACACGTCCGACCGGATTATGCGGACTGCACATCAGGTACAGTTTTACGTCGTTTGCCAAGATCTTTTCTTCAAAATCATCAAAATCCATCTCATATTTTCCATCCACCAGCTTCAGCGGACTGTTGACCAGAATACGATCATTCTCCACAATTACATTTGAGAACGGATGATAGACCGGCTGCTGCAGGATCACTGCCTCTCCTTTTTCCGTAAAGGCGCGAACCGCTGTCGCAAGCGCAAACACAACCCCCGGGACACGAACCAGCCATTCTTCTTTTGTCTCCCAGCCGAAATGAGTGCGATACCAGTTGGATACCGCCTCAAAATAATCGCTCTTTACTCCGCTGTAACCGAAAATCCCATGTTTTACCGCCTTCTCCAGACGCTCCACAATTTCCGGCGCGGTTCTGAAATCCATATCCGCTACCCAGAGAGGCAGAACATCCTCCGGTTTGCCGTGCTCTGCCGCAAAATCATATTTGACACAGTTTGTACCTGTCCGTTCCGTTATAGTATCAAATTCATATTTCATGACATTTTCTCCTGCCTTTATCGTTTTTCTCTCCTGTTTATCCCTTTTTCTTGCATTACTTATCAGCAGCCTCCGACGCCATCAGATCACGAATGACTTCACCCGCAATAATCAGTCCCGCCACTGACGGAACAAATGCCATACTGCCCGGTGTCTGTCTTCGTTTCGTACCACCGTCCTCCGTTTCCATTGCCGTTTTCGGTTCCGGCTTCGGTGTCAGCGCCTTCTCTTTAGAATAAACAACCTTCAGATGTTCAATGCCGCGCTTTTTCAGCTCACGCCTCATCACCTTAGCCAGAGGACATACCGACGTCTGCGAAATATCCGCCACTTCAAATGCAGCTGCATCCAGCTTGTTTCCTGCTCCCATTGCACAGATGATCGGAGTGCCCGCTCCCTTTGCCTGTTCCACAAGCATCAGTTTTCCGGTCACCGTATCAATTGCATCCACCACATAATCATACCGCTTAAAATCAAACTGATCCGCAGTCTCCGGAAGATAAAATGTCCGATACGTATTCACCACCGCATCCGGATTGATGTCCAGCACGCGCTCTTTTGCCGCATCCACTTTATACATACCGATCGTACTGTGAGTTGCTATGATCTGACGGTTCAGATTAGAGAGACATACCGTATCATTGTCGATCAGATCCAGCGTTCCGATTCCGCTGCGTGCCAGCGCCTCGACCACATAACCGCCGACTCCTCCTACTCCGAATACTGCGACTCTGGCCTTTCTGAACCTTTCCAGATTCGCTCTTCCCACCAGCATTTCTGTACGCGAAAACTGATTCATTTTCTCTTCCTCCGAATTATCGTTTTCTATTGCAGACTTTCCGGCCTGCCCGCAGTCTCACTGCTGTTATCGCAGTGCAGCCTTCCGTTCCAGTTCGCCCAATCGTTCCAGAGCCTCACAGAGCGTCTCATCCCGCTTTGCGAAATGGAACCGGATCAGATGGTTCACCTCTTCACGGAAAAAACTGGAGCCCGGCACTGCACCGACTCCGACTTCCCGCGCCAACCATTCACAGAATTCCAAATCCGTTTCACCCGGCTTCCGGAACCTGTCTATATCCATCATCACATAGTACGCACCCTGCGGTTCTGTGAACGTAAATCCCAACCGGTGCAGGCCGCCCGTAAACAGATTTTTCATCTGTGTATAGTGTGCCTGCAGATCACGATAATACTCGTCCCCCATCTCAAGTCCTGCAACTGCAGCCTCCATCAGCGGTGCTGCTGCACCTACCGTCAGGAAATCATGGACTTTTTTCACGCGGTCCGTAATCTCCGCCGGTGCGATCACATAACCAAGACGCCAGCCTGTAATAGAATACGTCTTGGAAAGAGAATTACACGTAATTGTACGTTCCCACATTCCCGGCAATGTATTCATATATACATGCCGATATGGATCATAAATGATATGCTCATACACCTCATCGGTAATAACAAATGTATCATATTTGATTGCCAGATCAGCAATCAGTTTCATCTCATCATATGTAAAGACCTTGCCGCAGGGATTGGACGGATTGCACAGGATCAGTGCTTTTACTCCCTTTCGGAATGCATCCTCCAGCACTTCCGGATCAAATTTGAATTCCGGCGGATTCAGCGGCACATAGACCGGCACTGCTCCGGACAGAATCGCATCTGCGCCATAATTTTCATAAAACGGAGAAAATACAATTACCTTCTCTCCCGGGTTCACCACTGACATGACAGCAGCCATCATAGCCTCCGTGCTGCCGCAGGTCACTACAATCTCACTGTTCGGATCAATCCTTCTTCCTGAGAAATGCTCCTGTTTGCGTGCAAGTGCTTCGCGGAAATTCTGAGCGCCCCAGGTCAGGGCATACTGATGAGGTCCCTCCTGCGCCACCTGCGCCAGGCGGTCCGTAATAGCCTTAGGCGGATCAAAATCCGGAAATCCCTGTGAGAGATTGACTGCACCATACTGCAGTGATACACGTGTCATCCGGCGAATGACCGAATCTGTAAAACATTCCGTTCTTGTACTTAATGTAGGCATCTTCTGTTACTCCTTTGCTGTCCCGATTATTAATCCCTAAAATCTGTTTTTCTTTTTTGTAATAAATCCGAACAAAATCTGTCGTTCTTCTTTTATATACAAATTCGGCGTAATCTCTCCGGCTTCTATATATAGAGAGATTCGGCAGAATATTTCCTGTTTCTTTATTATTATATTAAAATTATTATATATAAATCCGGCAGACTCCTTCCTGCTTCTTTTATATATGCTCCGGCAGAACCTGTCTTATTCTTTCTGAATACCAGCCAATCCGTCTGCTGAAAATGCATCACATCTGCTTGCGCACAACAGCATACTCATCTCCATTACGATAATATGGACAGTCATAATGACTGTCCGTCATCAAACGTACATATTCATCCTCATCCATATTACGGTCGCAGATGTATTCCTCATAATCATCATCATACATAAAGTAGGCACAGCTCTCACAGCTCGACATTGCTAAAACCTCCCCATGCCGCATCCGCCGCGCTTTTCTTCTTCCATATCGCGGACATAGCGCGTATTATAATTCATCGTGATCTCACGCAGTTCCATCCTGCCTTCAATATATGGCAGATACATGTCGTATCCGTCACCCATGCCATCACATCCCAGGTCGCTGTAGCCGAGTGCATCGCGGACGATCTGCTCCCGCTCTTCTCTTGTTGTATTTTTAATTGAAAATCGGTCCATTTTCACAATATCCTCCTGTTTCATTATTCTCCGTCAATTTTATCACCTGTTATGTCAAAAATATCATCAAAACAGATTTTTGTATTTACAATCCGCAGTACACGCGCCGTCTCATCAATCCGTGCCACCATTCCTGTCTGCTCCAGATACTCATTCTGACAAAAATACACCACAGTAATAATATCATTTTTCCGGACCTGCCTGAGTTTCCTGTCCAGGGATTCCTTATATTCTTCTGAAAGTTCCATTCTTGGCACTACGATTTTCTCTTTTTTGCGCAGTGCATCCGGATAACCCTTCAGCGCTGCAAATGGCATAAACTGTTTAGCCCGGTCTTCACGGCTCATTTTAGATCTGTTATCCATATCTTATCTGATCCTCGCTGCAGTCTGCTGCTTATTTTTCTCCTGTTTTACCATTTACTCCCCGCTCCTGTGTCCTCCGATCTGTCGATTCCGTTCCATAGTAGTCGCACCCTCCTGCAGATTCATTCCCTTCAGAATCGCATTCTTTCCAAACTTCTCCTTGATATCCAGCATAGCCTTCTGCATACGGTGTTCCCGCTCCAGTTCAGCCGGATCTGTAAACAGATCATACTGTTGATAAGCTTCGTCAACCACATTATTGAATGTAAGTGTGAATCGATGAATCGGTGTTTGTCGATCCATGATCCGTTCATACAATTTTATTGCATAGGAAGAAATCTGTCTGGCTGAACTGGTCGTTACAGTCATTGGCATTGTCCCGTGCGCCGATTTCATATTATAGCGTTTGTTATATCCGACATGAAGCGTAATAGAATCCGTCACCAATCCCTTATCCACCAGTTCCAGACACAGCAGATCTGTCATTTCCTTTACGATCAGCTTGCCGCCCTCATAGTCCGTATCACAGCCAAGTACCTGACCGCTCCCGATGGAATTTGATTTCGGCCTGTACGCTTTAATGTCCGCCATAGTAGTTGTCTCCCGCCCCCACGCATGATCGATCAGCAGTTCTGCATCAACACCGAACTGACGATACAGTTCGTCTTCATCGGCTCCGGCAATCCCCTTCATTGTGTAAATGCCCATGTGCTCCAGTCTTCGTGCAATGCCCGGTCCCACTCTCCAGAAATCCGTAAGGGGTCGGTGATTCCACAACGTGCTGCGATACGACTCCTCATCCAGTTCGCCGATTGGAATTTCGCGCTCCCCTTTGCGGCCAGCATCAATCTTCACATGCTTTGCCGTAATATCCAGCGCAATCTTTGCCAGATACAGATTGGTCCCGATTCCGCAGGTGGCCGTAATTCCTGTCTGTGCATAAACATCCTGAACGATCATCGTACTCAATTCCCTCGCAGTCATCCGATACATATCCAGATAATCGGTAACATCAGCGAAAATCTCGTCGATACTATAGACATGAATATCTTCCTTTGCAATATACTTCAGATAGATTGCATAAATATCTGCAGATACATCAATGTACCGCTGCATTCGCGGCGGCGCTATGACATAATCAATATTTTTCGGTATTTCAAACACCCTGCATCTGCCCGGTACCCCCAGCGCTTTCATAGCCGGCGAAACAGCCAGGCAAATCGTTTTCTCTGTACGTTCCGGATCCGCAACGACCAGATTTGTAGTCAGCGGATCAAGTCCACGCTCCCGACATTCAACGGAGGCATAGAATGATTTCAGGTCTATACAGATGTAGGTTCTGTTTTTTGTCATCCTGTGTCTCACCTCCGTATCTGATGATTCCCACTTTTTCCTCTTCTCATCCAACCCCCAGCAGTGTCAGCAACTCCTTATGCGGCCAATCCGCATCAGCCTGAAAAACATCTACATGATTCTGATCCTCTCCTCTGTCTGAAAAAGCCGGGAACAAGAATCCGCACTCCGGCATTCCCGGCTCATAATCTCCTGATAACGGACAGATTGCACAGATAATATATTCAAAAACCTCCTCCGATTCCCACAGGCGCTCATGATCCGCTGCCTTCGCAGGAACATCATAACGGTCATGAAATACAAAGACCGCGTAATCGTGCTGTGCCTGATAAGTCTCTGCCACCAGATCATAAAAAGTATCCATCAGCGCATCATTCTTCAATCCGCACTTTTTCATTGCCATCAGAAGCTGCCACATACTCCCCGGCTGCATTGCCTCACCGGAAAATTTATATCGCTTCAGATTCCTGTTCGTCTCCGAAAACGGAATTGCTTTGGCAATTGCCAGATTCTTCTCCTTATCAGAAGGAGATAATTTCAGGAAATTTGTATTGAAGGTTCCATCAATGAAACCTTCGGAATCCATATAGCTTCCGGCAATTCGTGTCATCGAAGTGCGCTTA
The DNA here is from genome assembly GCA_045119335.1 of Candidatus Choladousia sp. Classification (GTDB taxonomy): domain Bacteria; phylum Bacillota; class Clostridia; order Lachnospirales; family Lachnospiraceae; genus Choladousia. The sequence goes on from JBGVDJ010000025.1 coordinate 111,228, forward strand.
ATCGTCATTCGCCGGGTCAATTCCAGCATATCTTCTCTGTTTATCATGGTCATTCGTCTCGCTTTATCTCATCTTTCTGCTGCATTCGCTGCCTTCAGCCGATAAAGGACAGCCTGAGAGATCCTTTGTTTTTCTCCGCTTCAGTCTGCTCATCGCCTGTAATTTGCATACAGTCAGTATAACATCTCTTTTCTAAAAATAGTAGCAAATCATGGTCAAATAATATATCATTCAATTCAAATTTTTTGTAAAAATAATGCCCGTGCGATGTAAAACCGCATTTTGGACGGAATTTAGTTCACGCTCCTGCGAAGGGAGTGACAGCAAGGGATGTTATTGTAAGCATTGTCGAACAAATTTCAATCCACGCTCCCGCGAAGGGAGCGACTATCGCCAACGATCCTCTCGGGATTTCCACTCCCTATTTCAATCCACGCTCCCGCGAGGGGAGCGACTGTTACAATCCATTTGTACTTAGCTAAGACAAATAAATTTCAATCCACGCTCCCGCGAGGGGAGCGACCGAGCAGAGTGTTCGTCAGTTCCCGGTTGGCTCTATTTCAATCCACGCTCCCGCGAGGGGAGCGACCCTGTGAGCTTTGCGAATGATTCCGGCATAGAATTTCAATCCACGCTCCCGCGAGGGGAGCGACGGTATATTATGTCATTAGTATACGATAAACACGAAATTTCAATCCACGCTCCCGCGGGGGGAGCGACCCTTGTGATACTGACCGCAAAGCTGCCTTGCATATTTCAATCCACGCTCCCGCGAGGGGAGCGACGATACTAATTTTACATTATCCCAGTTTATCCCATATTTCAATCCACGCTCCCGCGAGGGGAGCGACCCAATGGTATTTCACATCCGCCAGTTCCTTCACATTTCAATCCACGCTCCCGCGAGGGGAGCGACCTCCTCATCTGACAGATGATCCAAACGTACACAAGATTTCAATCCACGCTCCCGCGAGGGGAGCGACATCCAATGCAAGCTGCAGAAGATCCTGCCGCATATTTCAATCCACGCTCCCGCGAGGGGAGCGACTATATCAAGCCACCGTAGCTCCTCAATACATTCCATTTCAATCCACGCTCCCGCGAGGGGAGCGACGGCATCTGATAATATCCAGCAGCCTCATCTGATTCATTTCAA
>JBGVDJ010000026.1:0-15715 GCA_045119335.1 Candidatus Choladousia sp.
CCTTAGTACGAGAGGACCGGGGTGGACTGACCTCTGGTGCACCGGTTGTTCCACCAGGAGCATGGCCGGGTAGCCAAGTCGGGCAGGGATAAACGCTGAAGGCATCTAAGCGTGAAGCCCCCCTCAAGATGAGATATCCCAAGACCCCTTGAAGAACACGAGGTAGATAGGGCAGAGGTGGAAGTGCGGTAACGCATGGAGCTGACTGCTACTAATAGGTCGCAAGCTTATCCAGTATGGTAGGGTTAAAGAAGTCAAAAAAAGACTTGCAAAAAACGGATGGATATAGTATTCTGTATGTGGTTTTGAAGGTACGTTGGAAGCAACATACTTGATATTCCTCGATAGCTCAATGGTAGAGCACTCGGCTGTTAACCGAGGGGTTGTTGGTTCGAGCCCAACTCGGGGAGTTTTGTTGTATCAAGGAATATTCTGATACAAACTTGAGGCTCCTTGGTCAAGCGGTTAAGACATCGCCCTTTCACGGCGGTAACACGGGTTCGATTCCCGTAGGAGTCACTTTGACAATGAGTCGTACGATTTGGTTGTCAAATGGCACTTCGGTGCATACAATAGAATATGGCGCAGTAGCCAAGTGGTAAGGCAATGGTCTGCAACACCAGTATCCACCGGTTCAAATCCGGTCTGCGCCTCTTTAAAGTCCGAGTTTCTCGGACTTTTTTTCACATTAAAAAGAATGGGAGGTAGTACATATGTTAGTGACATTGAAGGAGATTCTGGCAGAAGCAGAGAAGCGGGAAATCGCAGTGGGCGCGTTTAATGCAGTTGGCCTTGAGAGCCTTCAGGCGATTATTGAAGCGGCAGAGGAACTGGATGTTCCGGTAGTGATCCAGTTTGCACAGTGCCATGAGTGCTATAATCGTATTGAAGAGATGGCACCGATCATGCTGCAGTATGCAAAGAATTCCAAAGTGCCGGTCTGCGCGCATCTGGATCACGGTGAGACACTGGAATATGTGCAGAAAGCACTGGAACTTGGATTTACCGGTGTAATGTATGACGGCTCGGTATTGCCGTATGAAGAGAACGTGAAGAATACGGTCGAAGCTGTTAAGATGGCGGCAAAGTATGGTGCAAGTGTGGAAGCCGAGCTAGGATGCATGGGCCGAAGAGAATCCGGTGCAGGAGACGGTTCCGGGGCAGATGATGAGACAAAGATTTATACAGATCCGATTCAGGCCAGAGCCTTTGTTCAGGAGACCGGAATTGATGCGCTGGCATGTTCATTCGGTACGACTCATGGTATTTATCTGACAAAGCCTCAGCTGGATTTCACTGTAGTGGAGCGTGTGCGTAAAGAAACAGCCGGTATTCCGGTGGTCATGCATGGCGGTTCCGGTGTAAGCAGAGAAGATTTCCATGCGGCGGTCGCATCAGGTGTGCGTAAGATCAATTATTACACCTATATGGACAAGGCTGCCGGTGAGGCGATGAGAGAGTATCTGAATTCGCTCGAGAGCGGAAAACCTGCATTTTTTGCAGATGCAGCAGTACGTGTCAGAGCAGCGATGAAAGAGAATGTTAAGCAGGCTATGAAGACGTTTGCGCGGATGGATTAAGAGACGGGGCAGTGACGCAGCTCACAGACTGCCCGGTAAATGAAGCAGCAGGGATATCAGAAATGGATCAGGAAATGAACCTGGCATAATACGTTTTATAAAAAAATCCCCGGGTTTTCGTTTGAAATGACAGTTTATGTCAGTTTAAACGGAAATCCGGGGATTCAAATTTTATGCGTTTTTCTTTTCCTGTCTCATCAGGTACAGAAGTGTCACGATCAGAAGGATCGGAAATAAGATGCCGCTCAGGATACCGGTCTTCATGTTACCGTCAGCCAGTCCGGAGACAAATCCTACAACGGCCGGACCGCCGGAGCATCCGAGGTCACCTGCCAGTGCCAGAAATGCAAACATGGCGGTACCGCCGGTCGGGATATTTCTGGAGGAGAGGCTGAAAGAACCGGGCCACATAACACCGACCGACAGACCGCAGAGGGCACAGCCGAGCAGGCTGATAACCGGTGATGGTGAAAGTGATGCCAGTAGATAACTGATCAGGCAGAGAATACCGCAGCACAGCATATATTTATATATGGACACGCTTTCGCTGAATTTTGCATATACAATACGGGAAACTCCCATCAAAACAGCGAATGCGCAAGGACCGGCGAGATCACCGACGGTTTTGGAAACGTTCAGTCCGGCTTCAGCAAAAGCGGATGCCCATTGGCTGATGCCCTGTTCACAGGCACCGGCGCATATCATAAGGATGACCATGAACCAGAAGATCCGGCTGCGGATCAGTTCACCTATGGACATTCCGGCTCCCTCTTCGGTGAGAGAGGCAATCGGTACCTGAGTAAAGTAAACTGTATTCAGGAGCGGAACAATCGCCCACAGACAGGCAAGAATCCGCCAGTTTCCAATACCGAATACGGCAAAAAACAGAGTGGAGAGCAGAATCACAGCTGCGTGTCCCCAGCAATAGAAGGAATGAAGCAAGCCCATGGCTGCCTCCTTGCGCTGTGTCGGACATGCTTCAACGATCGGGCTCACCAGCACCTCCAGAAGTCCGCCTCCAACTGCATAAATAGCTACGCAGCACAGCAGACCGATAAACGGATCCGGCATCAGATCGGGCAGGAATGCCAGGGAAGCCAAACCGACGCAGGAAAATACCTGGGCCATAACGATACAGATCCGATAGCCGATTCGATCAACGAATCCGGCTGCGAAAAAATCAATGATCAGCTGAATACCGAAGTTGAATGTGATCAGCAGGGCAATTTTCTCTAATGAGATGCCGTATTCACGCTGAAATGTCAGGAACAGAAGAGGCGCGAAGTTGTTGACGATCGCCTGAATGATGTAGCCGGTAAAACAGGCATACAATGTGTGATTGTAATTTTCTCTGATACGGGTTTTCATAAGAATTTTATAAAAATATCCTTTCTAAATTGTCCGGCTGGAATACGATACCGTGTCAGGGCATTGTATTCTGCTGTGGCAAGGAAATTTTATAAAATAAGGAAGACAATGTCAAGAAAAGTTATATTCCTTATATTTTTCTGAAAGAAATTGATTAAAGTTGACAATTTCTGGCTATTCTTTTATGATAAATTTACGTTGTTTTGAAAGAGAGGAAGCAATACTATGGTAAGAAAGACAAAGCTGGAAATCGTAAAAGAACTGCGGGGCGGCAGGGGAGAAGTGGAGCTTCACCATATCGTTTCCAAAGAAGAGCTGAACGGTCATGGTAATATGTACGCGCTCGTACGTCTGAAACCGGGATGCAGTATCGGATATCATCAGCACATCGGAAATACAGAGCCATATTTTATTATTGAAGGCCAGGGTACTTTTGTAGATCACGACGGTACACGTATTGAGGTGGGACCGGGAGATGTATGCTGCATTGAGGTCGGTCAGGGACATGCAATGGAGAATAATTCGGACCGTGATCTTGTATTGATGGCTCTGATCTATAATGAATAGATTCTCTGCTTATAATATCAGAGAACTGTTTGTAAGGGGTTATTGTGAATGCAGGAACGGCGGCAGTGTGCCAGGCATAAACGGAATCTGAAACATAAATCATAAAAAAAATGAATCATACGAAAAATAAGCCTGTACAAGCAAAGCGCGCGGACTGACGGCGGGACAGGGAAAGGATGGATAATATGAATTTTGAAGAATTGACCAAAAAGTTTAAGAAAATCGGTAAGGATACAGTGACAGAGGTTCAGAAAATGAACGAGATCAGACAGCTGACAGCAAGAGTGAATGAGGAAAAGAAGCAGCTGAACAGCATTTATATGGAAATGGGCAAGAAGCTGTATGAGCAGTGCAAGGATGCTCCGATGGAGGGATTTGAGTCTGAGATCCAGTCAATCGAAGAGAAATTCAGCATGATCGATCTGCTTCAGGATCAGATTCGAGGTGTAAAGGGAGTGTCTCTCTGTCCGAACTGCAATATGGAAGTAGGAGCCGGAGAACGTTTCTGTTCGAATTGCGGAGGCAGAATGCCGGAAGTGATCACCATCGAAGACAAAGCAGAAGATAACGTTGTTCTGGAAACAGAAGCTGACGGGTTCTGCGAGGATGTTGAGGAATGCTCTGAAGATGCGGATGAGACTGTAGTGGACGAAGTGCTGGAGACAGCTGAAGAGGCCGCAGAGGATGTGGATGAAGCAGTGGCAGACGCTGCAGAGACAGTGAAAGAAACAGTGGCAGACGCTGCAGAGACAGTGAAAGAAACAGTAGCGGACGCTGCAGAGACAGTGAACGAAACAGTAACGGACGCTGCAGAAGCAGTCAAAGAAACAGTAACAGACGCTGCAGAGAAATAACAGAAACTATTGTGGAAAATACATGACCGGATTCAGACTGAAAACGGGATGAGTGATGAGGGGAATCATTCACAGGGGGTATGAAAATGTATTTTTATTTGCCGACAAAGATATACAGTGAGAGGGACTGTGTAAAGAAATATGGTCAGGAGTGGGCTGCACTTGGAAAGAAAGCTCTGATCGTGACCGGAAAGAGTTCTGCGGGAAACGGGGCTCTTGCAGATGTTACTGATGTTCTGAAAGAACAGCAGGTGGAATTCTGTATTTTTAATGAGACGGAGGAGAATCCGTCTGTTGAAATGGTAATGAAGGTTCGGGATATGGGTATCCGGGAAGACGTTGATTTCGTGATCGGAATCGGCGGCGGTTCACCGATGGATGCGGCAAAGGCCATTGCGCTGATGATTCAGCATGCGGATCAGGGGGCAGAGTACCTTTATCAGAATGGTGATGATACGGCACTTCCGGTCGTAGAGGTCCCGACTACGTGCGGAACGGGCTCGGAGGCCACACCGTATTCGATCCTGACGATTCATGAGAAAAGAACAAAGGCCAGTCTGCCGCACCGGATCTATCCGGTATATGCATTGGTAGACGGTAAATATCTGATGAGTGCCGGCCGCAGTATTCTTGTAAATACGGCGGTGGATGCACTGGGACATTTTATTGAGAGTTATCTGAACACGAATGCGACAGACTACAGCCGTATGCTCTGCGAGTATGGTATGAGCATCTGGAGCAGTGCCAAAAACGTGCTGATCGGAGCAGATATTACGGTGGAAGAGTGCGACAGGCTGATGTGTGCTTCTACACTGGCCGGTATGGCAATCTCTCATACAGGTACGGCGCTGCCGCATGGACTGAGCTATTATCTGACGTATGAAAAGCATGTACCGCATGGCCGTGCGGTAGGCTATTTCCTGCCGGGGTATCTGGCGCAGGCAGGACCGGTGGTGCGCAGGAAAGTGCTGAATCTGATCGGTTTCCCTGATACGCAGTACTTTGCATCGTTTATGCATAAGCTGATCGGAAAGATGGATGCAGATGATGCCCTGATCGATATGGCAGTGAGAGAAATCCTGAAGAATGAAGCAAAACTGAAGAACGTGCCGTATCCGGTGACAGAAGATGTTCTGTATAAAATCTGTGCGGCAGCGCGGTGACGAAGATGATCTGAAAAGCCTGTGCGGCGGCGCGGTGATGGAAGATATTCCGTATAAAAATATCAAACATGGAAGGAAGACAGAAAATGACAGGGGAAGGTAAGAAAGAGAGAGATGCATTGGTAGGAGAAATTCTGCAGAGCTACGAAAAATATCCGGAGACCTGCAGTATTAATGCACGGAACCGGCTGAATAAGAATATTATTATTGATATACTGGAAGAGATTCGCTGTGTGATCTTCCCCGGATTTTTTGAAGGAAAGAATCTGAATCGTGATTCAATCGAATATCATGTGGGAGAGCTGTTGGAGGATATTCATTACCGGCTGAAGAAGCAGGTGACGAAGGCTCTCTACCATACGGAGGAGCGGGAAATCCGGGAGGAAGATGCCCAGATACGTGCCGAAGAAATTGTAAAAGCATTTATGAAGCGGATTCCGGCGCTGCGTGAGGTGCTGGCAACGGATGTGCAGGCCGCATATGACGGAGATCCGGCGGCATTTAATACGGATGAGGTTATTTTCTCGTATCCGGGTGTGTTTGCCATTAGTATCAATCGTATCGCACATGAGCTGCATACGCTCGGAGTGCCGCTGATTCCGAGAATCATGACAGAGTATGCGCATAATCTGACAGGAATCGATATTCATCCGGGTGCCACGATCGGAAAATATTTCTTTATTGACCATGGTACCGGTGTGGTAATCGGTGAGACGACGGAAATCGGCGACGGGGTGAAGATTTATCAGGGTGTAACGCTCGGTGCCCTTTCCACGAGAGGCGGTCAGACGCTGCGCAATACGAAGCGTCATCCGACTCTGGAAGACAATGTGACGGTGTATTCCGGAGCTTCTATCCTTGGCGGCACGACCGTGATCGGTGAGGGCGCGATCATCGGTTCGAATGCGTTTATCACATCGTCTGTACCGGGTGGCACGCGTGTAAGTATCAAGAATCCGGAACTGCAGTTCAAGGATCGCGTACGCATGACGGAACTGGGACAGGAAGGATTCTGGAAGGGCAACGAATAACAGAAAATTACAAAAGCAGGAAAACAGAACGAAAAAGAGAGTCGCTGTGCCATAGGGGAACATATCAAGATCCATCAGTTATCTTGATATGCTCATCTATAGAGCAGCGGCTCTCTTTTATTCCGAAAATCTGTTTTGTTCTATTTAGAGCTGTGACAACAATGATTACAGCAGCAGTTTTTCTGCAGCAAACACGAAGAGCGGGATTGTTATCAGCGAACAGAGCGTTGTGAATGCGTACAGTTCAGAAGAATACTTGTAATTCTTCTGGAATCGCAGTGCGAATGCTGTGCCGGTAGCTGCTGCCGGGCAGGCTGATGCGACCAGAACAGTACAAGCCACGGTTGAATCGACCCGGAGCACGGAGAGCACTGCGAGCACGATGGCCGGCATCAGAAGCAGCTTGAATGCTGAGACCAGATACAGTTTTTTGTTCTTCAGCATGGCTGTGAGGTCAGTCTGTGCAACCGAAATTCCGGCGATCATCATTGCCAGAGGGGTGTTCATACTGCTGACGTAGCTCAGTGTGTCTGAGAGAATTTCCGGCAGACGAATCTGCAGGAAGAAAAGGACAAGACCGATCGTGCAGGCAATGATCATCGGTGAGAGCAGCCCTTTTTTCAGGTCCTTGAGGGATGTTTTTCCGGTCATCAGGGAAATGCCGTGAGTCCAGGAAAAAATGTTAAATACGGTCATATAAGCGGTCAGGTAGAGAACACCTTCATTGCCCAGAATACTCTGCACCAGCGGAATCCCGATAAAGCCGCAGTTGGAGTACATGGAGGCAAATCGTTCGATTGAGTATTCTTCATTGCCGGTGCGGCGGATCAGGATCGTAGAGAGAATCGCGGCACCGAGATGGGTGGCAAAAGCGAGCAGAAAAGTCAGCAGCAGGCCTTTCACAAGATGCGGACTGTAGTCGGCCTGCAGTGCCATGATGGCAACCAGCGGGTTAACGACCAGCAGCAGAAGGTTTGCCAGCGTTTTGTTGCCGGCCTGGTCGACGAGCTTCAGGCGGTAGCAGAGACAGCCGATGAGCATCAGCAGGAGCATTTTCAGGATTTGAGTAATAATAATTTCGAACATAGCTGAGGTCCTTTCTTTTGTAACGGTTGTCGAAAAAAGTCTTTAGATAAAGTATCACGGAATGGGAGGATTGTCCAGAGGAAAGGTTGGACAGACAACGAAAACGGTGGATAAACAGGAAGAAAAGGGTCACAGGCAGTGGATAAGTGCGGTGAATAAAAAAGAAAGTTGACAGAAGGGGAAGCTTTGAGTACATTAGGAAGATAAAAACATTTTGTGGGAAATATTTGTCTGCTGACAGATATGATTGGCCTAGGATGCGTGCAGTGCGTTCAGAACAGGAGGGAATTATGAAAAAGATCATTCTTGCATCGGCTTCGCCGCGGAGGCGGGAGCTGTTGGAGCAGATCGGACTGGAATTTGCGGTGATTCCGAGTAAAGCAGAGGAAATTATTACGAAGGAGCGGCCGGCAGAGATCGTGGAGGAGCTGTCGAAGCAGAAGGCAGAGGATGTGGCTGCGCAGGTCGAAGAAGGAATTGTGATCGGCTCAGATACAATTGTATGGCAGGACGGCAGGGTCATGGGAAAGCCTCACAGCCGGGAAGAGGCATGGGAAATGCTGCGCGGGCTGCAGGGAAATACGCATTCGGTATTTACGGGGGTAACAGTAATCGTGAAACAGGAAGGAAAGGAAGTGTACCATACGTTCTCAAAGGAGACGAAAGTACATGTTTATCCGATGACAGAGGAAGAGACGGAAGCTTATCTGGACACAGGAGAGCCTATGGATAAAGCAGGGGCTTACGGGATCCAGGGCAGATTTGCTGCATGGGTGGAATCAATAGAAGGGGATTACAATTCTGTGGTCGGACTTCCGGTATCGGACCTGTGGCAGGTATTAAAGCAGTATGTCGGATAAAAAATGAAAAACCTCTGCTGACCGGTCTGTGTTTGACGCACAGGATGCGGTTGGCAGAGGTTTTGTTGAAAATAGGATCATATGATCAAATTGCGGGTCGGATTGGCAGCCGGTATGCGTCGGCAATCTTACTGCGCGTCTGACTCCGGATAGAAGACATCCACAAGGAATAACCCCTGAGCCGGTGCCGTAGGGCCGGCCAGCGAACGGTCGCGGCCTTCGAGAATGGATGGAATCTGAGACGGGAGCAGGTCGCCCATTCCGACTTCCAGAAGGGTTCCGGTAAGGATACGGACCATGTTGTAGAGAAATCCGTCTCCGAGATAACGGATGTACAGGATACCGTCACGCTGCTCAAATGTGATTTCATGGATCGTGCGTACCGTGGATTTTTTCATATGCCGGTTGGAGCAGAAGCTTTTGAAATCGTGCGTACCGGTAAGCAGTTTCGCAGCTTCCTGCATTTTCTGCAGGTTCAGCGGTTCTTCGACGCGATACAGATAGCGGCGCTGGAAGATATTGGATACTTCCCCGCAGTCGATACGGTATTCGTACAGCTTGCTGCAGGCGCTCAGACGCGCATGAAAACGCTCGTCAACCTGCTCGACAGCGAGGACGCGGATATCCAGAGGAAGATATTCATTGAAATAGTCCTGGATCTGCCTGCAGGAAAAGCGGCTGATAATGCGCGGAATGCGGAAATTGGCCACCTGATGCAGTGCATGGACGCCGGCATCCGTGCGTCCGGAACCGTGCAGTTCCACCGGTTCACCGTACAGATGCTCGAGAATGTTTTCGAGTTTTTCCTGAATGGTGTCAGAAGTGTTGCCCTGGCGCTGCCAGCCGTTGTAACGGGTACCGTCGTATTCAATGATTAAACAGAAATTAGCCATAAAAACATCCTTTCTCTTTCGTTCAGTGTCAGTGGACAGTGTAAGCATGCGGTGTTTGTCCGCCGGTGTCAGTGGCTGATCCGGTAAACTTCATAGATACCGGCTTCACCGATCAGTTCAAATCCCGTTTCGTTGAAGTAATCACCCAGCTCCATCTCTGCCGTGCTGATAATATAATTGATTCCGCAGGCATCAATACTTTCACGGAATACATCCGGATCAATCTGCACCCCGCAGCGTATGACAAGTGCGAGTATGCGGGAGTGATTTCCGGATTTGATAATTTTCTGAATGGTCTTGTTTCCCAGATCTTCCGGTTCCCAGTCCAGCAGATCACTTCTGCGCAGCTGGCTGGTAATGGTCGGATCGAACTGCCGCAGCTCCAGAAGCTGCTGGTCGGAGTAAAGTGCTGTCTTGTCCAGACCAGCTGCAGCGGAATCCTCCTCAATGATGGAGGAGATGGAAAGAATAGCCGTACTTGTTTTGTAAACATTCTGCGGCATGCGCAGATAAGGCAGGACGGATGTACCGCAGATGACTGTAAAAGCCGTGCAGCATATGAGCGCAGCTACGCGCCATACCGCAGCAGTTCGTGTCTGACGGAGGGCATTTTGAGGCTGATCGGACAGAGGCATCTTTTTCGCAGGTGCTGTACAGATACAGGCAAACGCATACGCCAGTACAAGATTGACCGGCAGGAGCCAGAAAAGGCGTCGGAAACGTATAGTCAGACCGATCATTTCCGCAACAGGCACGATCAGGAACGGATTAAAGACAGTGACCAGCATAAAAGCCAGAGGATATACAAAGGTAAGTTTCAGTGTTTCACGACCCCTGAAAAGGAAAAATACAATGCACAGAACATATGCTGCCACGAACCACTCGATTCCCTCGAAGGCAGTCCGGCACATCTCAATTACGAACTGAACACTGGAGAGCTGAAATATATTTTCCATCTGAATCACCTACTTTCCGGTATAGATAAGGAATTTTGATTTCGTCAGCAGATACAGAACGGCAAAGATGACACATGGGATCATCAGAACCAGATAACGCAGTGCGACAGAGAATTTCTTTCGCCGAATGGCCAAGGGCAGATACAGTGCACTGAGCTCGAACGGAATCATAAATATGGATGACATATTCAGCCCGAAGGACCCGAGAATCGCCAGGAAAGAGTAGGTCCACCAGCATTTCTGTTCCGGATGCGCTGCAGTTTCCATGAAAAAGTATAACAGTGCAGGCAGAATCAGCACGGCCAGAATGGTTTTGCCCTCAGAAGGACGGATGATCAGGAATTCCGCTGCAGTGAACAGGTTGAAACTGAAGAAATTCAGCAGTCCCAGAAATCCGGTCATCAGGGCACTTTTTGCACGGCTGCCTGAGAAAAGCAGTTTGCCGATTTCAAAGAAGATCAGCTGGTACAGAATGATTACCACGCTGGCCATGACTGTCAGATTTTCGATCATGGGATGAATCCCCAGAAGCTGACTCATGACGGAGGTGTGATTCTGGTACGTTTCCAGCAGGTATTCTGAGTGCAGATATTTCAGGATACGGCCGGTATACGGGTCGTACTGGCTGATGGTATTTGTATACAGAGAGGTCACGGAATCACCCAGATAATAAGACTGATCCCAGATCGCATAAGTCTCGTCGTTCAGATTGAAGAGTATTACCTGAATAAGAATGAGCGCGAGCAGAGCCAGCGTCGCATAAAGTTCTTTTCCCTGAAAGGAGCTTCGCCACAGGTCAAAATGCTGGTGCCGCTGCTTTCGCAGAATCAGCAGAAACGCAGCCGTCATCAGCACAAGAATGCCTGCCCAGAGAATGGACAGCGTTTTAAGCGGCTGAAGTGTGACCTTCAGAGGCAGGCAGATAATGCTGAACAGGAAATGATACAGGAAAAAGCCGAGGATCAGAATGCGCGGGATCGAACAGCGTTCGGAAGGGAACAGACGCAACACGATGGTTCCGGCGGCATAATAGAAAAAAAGGTACAGGAGAATGACTCCCAATATACTTGCGGTCTGGTAAATCATCTGGATGCTCCTTTGCATGTATTTGTATATCTGTATTGTCTTTTAAAGATACCAAGTTTCATGGGAAAAATCAAGGGACGGAAAATCCGGCGGAAACGGCAGGATAACTCTTGAGCGGCAGCGGGGGAGTCGTATATAATAACGCATAACGGGTGATTTCCCATCCGCAGGTGTGCAGACAGGAGATAAAACGTAAGATGCCGCTGGATATGGAGAAGGTGATTTCTCATCCGCAGGTGTGCAGACAGGAGACCGGGGAGGAAATCCGGGCAGAAAACAGACGGAATGAATTCAGATAGAAGACAGACAAGGAGGAAGGCCTGTGGAAAAGCGAACGAATGCGAAAACTGATGGAGAAAGAGAAAAGGCGGTTCATGCCGGGAGAACAGAGCGGAGAGCGGTTATGGAGGAGCGTTTTTCGGAGCTTCCCATTGTGCAGTATGCATGGCTTGACATAAAAGATTTTACCTTTTCGGAACGGGTACGCAGTATCTGCCGCGAGGAATGCCCGCGGTACGGTACGAGCTGGGCATGTCCGCCAGGAGTGGGAACTGTGGAGGAGTGCAGGGTACGGTGCGGGAGGTATGATGGGGCACTGGTGTTTACGACGATCGCGGAAGTACAGGATGTTGAAAATATGGAAGAGACGCTGGCGACGCGCGCCGGACATGAGGAAGTGACGCGGGAAATTACGCAGATTCTTCGAGAAAACTGCAGCAGTACGCTGGCGCTGTCCAGTGAATCATGCGCAATCTGTCCGGAATGTGCGTATCCGGATGAGCCGTGTCGCTTTCCGGAACAGATGATTCCGTGTATTGAGGGATACGGGGTCATTGTGCCGCTGCTGGCGGAAAAGGCGGGAATTGAATTTATGAACGGAAGCAATGTTGTGACGTGGTTCGGGGCAGTACTGTTCACAGAATAAACACAAAATCACCACATTTTCACCATAGTTCCATCACATTTCTTACAAACGGGCAGGATATACTACGGTCATAGATGAAAAGAACCAGAGCTTTATGCCGACCAGATTCAGGAGGAGATGGTTTTGCTGAGAACAGGAAGGCCGGCAGAAGATAATGCAGCATATAGCAGTTCACGCCGCAGGTAATCATACCCGGCGCGGGAATGTGCCCGGCACATTCTTTTTACAGAAAGAAGGGACTTTATTTATGACGAAAAAAACATTAACCACAGTATTGGTGGCAGGCATACTGACAGGGGTTTCCATTACAGGATTGACAGGATTTATGAATAAGGCTGAGGGGCAGGAGACGGAAGGCAGAATCACACTCCTCGCTACGTCAGACAGTGATCAGGATACGGATGAGGACACTGAGAGTGAGCAGACAGAAAAGATCGTGACCGGTGAGATCACAGGTGTTGCAGGTATAGCTGCGGATGTGATGCCGGCGGTCGTATCCATTACGAACAAGTCAGTGCAGGAGGTGCAGGATCTGTACGGACTGTATGGCATGTACGGATACGGAAACGGACGCGGAAAGACCTATGTGTATGAGAGCGAGAGCTGCGGTTCCGGTATTATCATCGGAGAGAGCGATGAGGAGCTGCTGATCTGCACCAATAATCATGTAATCGAGGATGCAACGGAGATTACGGTTGGATTTGTTGATGAAGAGGTATATGAGGCGGTTGTAAAAGGCACAGATGCGTCAAATGATCTGGCTGTGGTAGCTGTGAGTCTGGAGGATATCTCCGAGGATACACTTTCCCAGATCAAGATCGCCGAGATTGGTGATTCGGATGATCTGCTCGTAGGAGAACAGGTTGTGGCGATCGGCAACGCACTTGGATACGGACAGTCTGTTACGACTGGTATTGTCAGCGCCCTGAACAGAACGATCGATCTCGATGGATATACAGCAGAGCTGATTCAGACAGATGCGGCAATCAATCCGGGCAACAGCGGCGGTGCACTGCTGGATATGGAGGGACACGTAATCGGTATCAACTCCGCGAAAGCTTCCAGCAGCGGTGTAGAGGGAATGGGTTATGCAATCCCGATCTCTTATGCGAAGCCGATCCTGGAGGATCTGATGAATAAGAAGACAAGAACAGAAGTAGTCGATGATGAAGACAGCGCATTTATCGGTATTACCGGTGAAGGTGTGTCAGATGAGATGTCTGAGCTGTACGGCATTCCGCAGGGAATCTTCATTACGGAAGTACAGGAGGGAAGCCCGGCGGAGGAAGCAGGACTTCAGAAGGGATATGTGATCATGAAGTTTGACGGAAGCAGTGTTACTTCCATGAGCGGTCTGCGCGATATGCTCGCATACTATGCGGCCGGTGAGGAAGTCCCGGTGACAGTCAGCTATCAGCAGGATGGCGAGTACGTGGAAGAGAAGCTGACGATAACGCTCGGAGCACTTGCCGATTATTCTGAGGAGTAATGTGAACTGTTCCGGTCGGCATGTGTTTTCCCTCGAAAGACATTTGTCGGAGGACGGGAAAATGAAAAAAATACGGAAAAGCGACAGTATTTCCGAAAAAATACGTCATTATGCTAAAACTTTAACGTGAAGATGCGAAAAATGTTTGCCAAATGGAAAACTGTGGTGTATAATAGCAACGCATGTGTGTAACGGAGCATAGATGACCCCCGTGGCAGCAGCCTCGGGGGTTTTATTATTAATAAAACAGCTCAACTTGGGAAGCACACAAATCTATTTTTTACAGGCAGGGAGGCCAATTTTATGTCTTACACAGAAGAGATTTATGAGCGTGTCGTAGCTCAGAACCCGGGCGAGCCGGAATTCCATCAGGCTGTTAAGGAAGTGCTTGATTCACTGAAGCTCGTGATTGACGCGAACGAAGAGAAGTATCGTGCAGTCAGTCTGCTTGAGCGCCTCGTTGAACCGGAAAGAATTATTTCATTCAAAGTACCGTGGGTGGATGACAATGGTAAGGTTCAGGTGAACAAAGGATACCGTGTACAGTTCAACAGTGCGATCGGACCGTATAAGGGTGGTCTGAGATTCCATCCGTCCGTTAACCAGGGTATTCTGAAATTCCTCGGATTTGAGCAGATTTTCAAGAACTCACTGACAGGTCTTCCGATCGGCGGAGGAAAAGGCGGTTCAAACTTTGATCCGAAGGGTAAATCTGACCGTGAGGTTATGGCATTCTGCCAGAGCTTTATGACAGAGCTTTCCAAATATATCGGAGCTGATCAGGACGTTCCGGCCGGTGATATCGGTGTAGGCGGAAGAGAGATCGGTTATATGTATGGTCAGTACAAGAGACTGACAGGCCTGTATGAAGGTGTGCTGACCGGTAAGGGACTGACATGGGGCGGTTCTCTTGTTCGTACACAGGCTACAGGATACGGCCTTGTATACATCCTTGATGCAATGCTGAAGGATCACAATCAGGATATCGCAGGTAAGACGGTAGTAGTATCCGGATCCGGTAACGTTGCTATCTACGCAACAGAGAAGGCACAGCAGCTCGGTGCCAAGGTAGTGGCTATGAGCGATTCCAACGGATACATCTATGATCCGGAAGGCATCAAGCTTGATATTGTTAAGGATATCAAGGAAGTACGCCGCGGCAGAATCAAAGAGTACGCTGATGCAGTATCCAGCGCTGTTTACACAGAGGGTAAGGGCATCTGGAGCATCAAGTGTGATATCGCTCTTCCGTGCGCAACTCAGAACGAGCTGAACCTGGATGATGCCAAGACACTGAAGGCTAACGGCTGCTTCGCAGTAGCTGAAGGTGCAAACATGCCGAGTACACGTGAGGCAACAGACTTCTTCCTTGAGGAAGGTATGATGTTCCTTCCGGGTAAGGCTTCCAACGCAGGTGGTGTTGGTACTTCCGCACTTGAGATGTGCCAGAACAGCATGCGTCTGAGCTGGACATTCGAAGAAGTGGATGAGAAGCTGAAACAGATGATGAACGACATCTATGCTAAGATCTCTGATGCAGCAAGACGTTACGGTGTAGAAGGCAACTATGTGACAGGTGCTAACATTGCCGGTTTCGAGAAGGTTGCAGATTCAATGATCGCTCAGGGCGTTTGCTAATTAATCCTATAATTAAATTTAAAATCCTGTCTGATTTTCAGGCAGGATTTTTTGTTGCTTATAATTTTTTCAGGCTCAATGTCAATAGTTGGGGTAAACCCGAAAAAGAAGAATTGAAATGAACAAGCGATAGTAAATCAAGCTATCGCTTGTTTTTGCATTTGGTGAGAAAACATATGTAAAATACGGTTACGGAAACGCTTAAAATTTCTGTAACCA
>JBGVDJ010000027.1:0-22992 GCA_045119335.1 Candidatus Choladousia sp.
ACGGAGAAATCAAGAAAGGTTTTCAGTTCGTAATACCGGTAGCAGCATTTGATACAGACCTTGCACTGGCAGCACGTTCTGCAAGCAAGGGAACCTGGTCAGACAAGACAGTGAATTTTGCTGCTCCGCAGACAGAATCCGGGACAGAGGATGTGACTGTGGCGGACGGTTCCTACACAACAGGCAAATTAACAACCACCGGAAAAATGTTCAGTATAATTGCCAGTGAAGTGACTGTGAACGATGGCAAGGCTACTGCACTGATCACACTGAGCGGAACAGGCTATGACAAGGTATACATGGGAACGGCGGAAGAAGCAGCAGCGGATGAAGCGGGCTGGATTTCTTCTGTGGATGAGACCGGTGTGAAATATACCTCAGAGGACGGAGAAATCAAAACAGGTCTTCAGTTCGTGATTCCGGTATCTGCATTCGATACAGAGCTGTCCATAGCAGTACGCTCTGCATCCAAGGAAACCTGGGGAGACAAGACCGTGACCTTTGCTTCCTCTGACCTGAAGGAAGCCGGCAGTCCGGAAGAGACAGAATCCGGAAGTGAGTCTGAGACAGGAAAAATTACAGAATCAGAATCTGAAAAAGAATCTGAAAAAGAGTCTGAAAAGGAATCCGAGACATCCGCTGTAATTCCGGACGATTCCACAAAGGCAGTAGATAACAGCACAACACTGGCTGACGGAACTTATGCACCGGAGAGCTTTACGTTTGAAGGTGGTTCCGGAAAAACAAAGATCTACTGTGATACGATTACTGTAAAGGACGGTAAGTCTTATGCAACGATCCGTTTCAGCAGTCCCTATTATGATTATGTAAAGGCAAGTGCAGGTAAATATTTCAATCTGGCAGCGAGCGGTAACTCTGTGTTTAAGATTCCGGTCAGACTGAATGCGGACAACACGATCATCGGCAATACAACGGCTATGAGCGAACCGAAAGAAATTTCATATACAATTCATGCTGTACTTTCCGAAACTGCTCAGACAGAAGATCCGAAACAGACAGAAACTGATACAGAAAAAGAGACTGAAAAAACAACAGAGAAACAGACAGAATCCGGTGAAGCAGTGGATCCATCCAGACTCCAGAACGGTGATTACAGTGTGACTGTGGATGATTCTCAGGCAAAAATGTTCAATGTAGTAAGCTGCATTCTGACGTATAAAGACGGAAAAATGACAGCGAAAATTGCACTGAGCGGAACAGGATATGATGCACTTTACGCAGGAACTAAAGAAGCAGCGGCAAAGGCTGCTGCATCCGAACTGAGCTTTTACTCCGTAAATGCGGACGGAAAATACGAGTATGAGATTCCGGTGTCTGCACTGGATAAGGAACTGGCCTATGCAGCACGTTCAGCAAGAAACGGCGAATGGTTCGATCGTACTCTGATCTTCACTTCTGACGGTATGAAGCTGCTTACCGGAGAAGAAAACACGGCAGAGAGCGAAACAGAGACCGAGACAGAGACCGAAACGGAACCGGATACAGAGCCGGATAAGGAATCTTCTTATGAGACAGATTTAAGCGGCGGAACAAGTGCGGTGGACAGCTCTACCACACTGGCAGACGGTGTATACACGCCGGATAAATTCTCCTGGTCCGGCGGATCAGGACGTGCAAGCATTTCCTGTACCAAGATTACGGTAAAAGGCGGACAGGCATATGCGACACTGGTGTTTAACAGTGAATCCTATGCATATCTGAAGGCTAACGGAAACAAGTACACAGGAACAAAGGGCGGCGGAACCACGACATTTGTTATTCCGGTTAAACTGAATGCAAACAATACTATCATCGGTATGACTACGGCGATGTCTGCAGCTCATGAGATTACATACAGCATCTATATTTACCTTGAAGCTGCAGATTCCTCTGATAAGACCGATAAGGAGGGGGAAGCACCGAAGATCGTTGGCCTTGACTATGAGTCAGAGACAAAGATGGAGTATGCAGATTATCTGAGAATCTATAATTACAGTGATGGAATCAGGCTGATTGCGATTGATATGGTAACTGACACACTGAGAGAAACGGAGACAGAGGAAACAGAAGAAGTGACAGAAGCAGTACCGGAAGAAGAGTATGCAGCTGAAGAAGCAGGAGAATCTGAAGGGGCATCGGAAGAAGAAGCTCAGGCAGCGGTATCCGATGATGAAGAGGAAATGGTTCAGACTGCAGAGGAAATCATCGCAGAACTTTATCTGGAAGATACTGTGAAATATCTGGTCGTTCCGGAAGGTGTGGAGATTCCGGTCGGTCTCGACAAGGAAATGATCATTGTGACCGTTCCTGTGGAGAATGCTTATATTGCATCTGAGGAAGCGATGACACTGATGGAAGATCTGGAACTTACAGATCTGATCGCAGCATCCGGTTTTGAAGCAGACGCGTGTCCGTCAGATGCTGTCAGAGCAGAAATGGAAGCGGAAGATGTCGTATTTGCCGGTACTTATGAGGAACCGGAATTTAAGGAAATGGTTCTGAACCGTATTGATCTGGCGATTCTTTCTGATGAGCTTCTGATCAGGGATGAGACAACAGCAGAAGAGGACATGGAACGGTATGAGCAGATTTCTTCCGGATTCGGAACACTGGGTATTCCGATGATCGTAGACCGTTCTTCGGATGAGCAGACAGAGCTTGCACAGGCAGAGTGGATCAAGGCTTACGGAGTGCTGTTCGGATGTGAGGAACTGGCGAATGAAATGTACGAAGCTGTTGCAGAAGCACAGAAATAGTACAGATGGTTTGATGAATGGAGAAACAGATGAAAAAAATAAAAAGTAAATTTATGAAGAGAAATATCGCACTTCTGCTGGCAGCATCGCTGCTGGCAGGCAGTGCAGCCGGTGTACCGGTGATGGCGGAGGAAGCGTCTGATGCCAGTGTTTCTTATATGACAGAGGCGGTGGATGCACCGGAGCTTTCTGATCTGGAATGCATCGGTCAGCTGCAGCTCGACTTTGCAGAATGCTATGATGTATATTTTTATGAGGAAGATTATGCGCTGATTGATATCTACGACAGCGGACGGTTCCTTCTGATTCCGGAAGGAAAAGAGGCACCGGCAGATGTTGACAGCGACGTGATCCTGCTTTACCAGCCTCTGGACCGCATTTATCTGCAGGCCACTTCCGCAATGGCGCTCTTCCGCGGACTGGATGCTCTGGATAATGTCAGAATGGCAGGTACACAGGCGAGCGGCTGGTATCTGGATGAAGTAGTGGAGAAAATGGAGAGCGGCGAGATGCTGTTTGCAGGAAAATACAGCGAGCCGGATTATGAGATGCTCGTAGATGAGGGCTGTGATCTGGCACTGGAGTCCACGATGCTTCTGCACACACCGAAGGTTCAGGAAATGATCGAGATGCTGGGAATTCCGGTCATGATCGAGCGTGCCAGTTATGAGACGCATCCGCTTGCGAGAGCAGAGTGGATCAAATTGTACGGTGTTATGATGGATAAAGAAGAAATGGCATTTGAGTTCTTTGCTGAGCAGAAACAGATCATGGAAAATCTGGATGATTTCGAAAATACAGAAAAGACGATTGCATTCTTCTATATCAGTGAGGACGGAACTATTGTAGTGCGTAAGAAATCGGATTACATTCCGAGCATGATCGACATTGCAGGTGGACGTTATGTATACAGTGATTCCTGGAAAGAGGACAGCGGGGCCTCCGTTTATCTGACTATGGAAGAGTTCTATGCAACCGCGATGGATGCAGATTTCCTTGTTTACAATGCGACCATTGCAAATGAGCTGGGCAGTGTGGATGAGCTGCTTGCAAAGAGTGAGCTGTTCGCAGACTTCAAGGCAGTAAAGGAAGGAAATGTCTATACAACGAAAAAATCATTTTTCCAGTCCACCGATATTTCCGCAGAACTGATCAATGATTTTAATTATATTCTGACCGATACCAATCTGGATCAGATGACATTCCTGCAGAAGGTAGATTAAACAGGTTTGCTGCTGCAAAAATGCTGTATTACAACATTTTTTGCGGCAGCTTCTTTGGCGTAAAGGTACGGGAGTATCCGGTCAGTTTGGAGGATGACAATGAAGAACGAAACGAATATCAGTGCAGAAAGTTCAGGCTATCATGCACAGAATGTGAAGAGAAGAGTTCGGTATACCATGGTTTTTATTGCGCTGCTCGCAGCATTTATCGCCATTACAGTAATAAATATCAATTCTGGAAATGTAAGTATTTCCATGCCGGAGATTCTTCGCATCATTTTCCTGCGGGAAGGTGATGAAATGAAATATAATATTATCTGGAAGATCCGTCTTCCGCGTATCCTGATGGCAGCCATTCTCGGCGGAGCCTTATCGTTATCCGGTTTTCTGCTGCAGACTTTCTTTGAAAATCCTATTGCAGGACCGTTTGTACTTGGAATATCCTCCGGTGCGAAGATGGTAGTAGCACTGGTTATGATATATTTTCTCGGAAATTTTAATTTTGTATCATCTTATACGCTGATCATTGCGGCATTTGCAGGTGCAATGCTGTCTCTTTCTTTTATTCTGCTGCTTTCCAGAAAGATCAGACATATGGCAACGCTTCTGGTCGGAGGTATCATGATCGGATATATCTGTTCTGCGATCACTGATTTTGTAGTGACATTTGCAGAGGAATCTGATATTGTCAATCTGCACGGATGGTCGCAGGGAAGCTTCTCAGGTATGAGCTGGAGCAATGTGCAGGTGGCAGCAGTCGTGGTCGGAATCACAGTGGTGCTGACGTTCCTGATGTCAAAACCGATCGGGGCATTTCAGCTCGGAGAGGCCTATGCACAGAGTATGGGAGTAAATATCCGCAGATTTCGTGTGATCATTGTGCTGCTTTCAAGTATTCTTTCAGCAACGGTAACTGCGTTTGCAGGCCCGATCTCTTTCGTTGGAATTGCAGTTCCGTTCCTGGTAAAACGTGCACTGAATACGGCAAGGCCGCTGGTCGTGATACCCGGAACATTTCTGGGCGGAGCAGTATTCTGTATGTTGTGTGATCTGATCGCGAGAACTGCACTGGCACCGATGGAACTGAATATCAGCACCGTAACTTCCATTTTCGGAGCACCGATCGTAATTTTCATGATGGTACGTCAGAAGAGAGGTAAATAAAATGGCAGACTATTATTTTCAGATGCAGGATCTTTCTGTGGGCTACAACAGAAAGACACTGATCCATGACATCAGTATTAATATTAAAAAGGGCGAGATCGTAACGCTGATCGGACCGAACGGTTCCGGAAAGTCAACAATTCTGAAAAGTATCACGAGACAGCTGAGGCTGATCGGAGGAAAAGTAGTTATGGATGGGGGAGATCTGATGGATCTCAGTTTTAAAGAACTTTCCACCAGGATGGCAGTCGTTCTGACTGAGCGGATCAAGACAGAACTGATGACCTGTCATGATATTGTAGCCACCGGACGTTATCCGTATACCGGCAAGCTGGGTGTACTGACCAGAGCAGATGAGGAGAAGGTGGAGGCTGCACTTCGTGCGGTGCATGCACTGGAGCTTGGAGACCGGGATTTCAATCAGATCAGTGACGGTCAGCGGCAGAGAGTGCTTCTGGCACGCGCTATCTGTCAGGAACCGGAGATCATCATTCTGGATGAACCGACCTCTTTTCTGGATATCAAGCACAAGCTGGAGCTGCTGTCCATTCTGCGCGGCATGGCAAAGGAAAAGGGGATCACGGTCATCATGTCCCTGCACGAAATTGATCTTGCGGAGAAGATTTCCGATAAGATCATCTGTGTAAAGGGAGAGACGATCTCTGCCTGCGGAGAGCCTGAGGAGATTTTCAAAGGAGATGTTATCCGCGGACTGTATGAAGTGAACAACGGATTTTTTGATCCGTGTTTCGGAAGCATAGAGCTGTCAAGACCGGAAGGAGAACCCGAAGTATTTGTTATCTCCTCCTGTGGAAACGGTATACCGGTCTATCGGAGACTGCAGAAGGAAAATGTTCCTTTTGCGGCAGGGATTCTGTATACGAATGACATTGATTACCAGGTGGCAAATTTTCTGGGAACGGTTGTTGTGACAGAAGAACCGTTCGAGGAAATCTCGGAGGAAACGTATCAGAGAGCTCTGGCTGTCATGAAGAAATGCAAACGTGTCATCTGCCCGGGTGTCAAGATCGGAGCATGCAACAAGCGGATTCAGGACCTGATCAATGTGGCACAAAGAGAAGGAAAACTGTAATTCTCTGATAGTATACAGAAAAATAACTGCGGTATTTCTGAAGGGAAAGAACAGGAGTTTCCGGAGGAGGGCGGATTGAAAAACGGACTAGAGGATTATTTCATTATAAAAGATAATAAAAAACTCCGGTACGGTTACACGACCGGATCCTGTGCGGCAGCGGCAGCCGGAGCAGCTGCATCTATGGTGCTTTCCGGAAAAAGGGTGGAGCAGATGGATCTGCTCACCCCGAAGGGAATCCTTCTGCATCTGCAGATTCAGGATATTCAGATGACAGGGGAGGAAGTCAGCTGTGCAGTGGAAAAAGACGGCGGCGATGATCCGGATGCCACACACGGACTGATGGTCTATGCGTCTGTGCGCAGATCGGCACATCCGGGAGTGCGGATTGACGGAGGAACCGGTGTGGGGCGTGTGACAAAAACAGGACTGGAACAGCCGGTGGGAGCTGCCGCTATCAACAAAGTACCCAGGTCCATGATTGAGGCCGAAGTGAAAAAGGCAGCGGAAACATGGTGCTATAACGGTGGATTTGATGTTCGGATCTCCATACCGGGCGGCGATGTGATCGCCCGCAGGACCTTTAATCCGCGTCTTGGGATCGAAGGCGGCCTGTCCGTACTCGGAACCAGTGGAATAGTAGTTCCCATGAGTGAGGATGCATTGATTGCCAGCATCCGTACCGAGATGGGACTTCGCAGGGCGAACGGCGGAGAATATCTGCTGGTAACTCCGGGCAATTACGGGGAAGCGTTTGTCCGGACTTATCCGGATGTAGATGTGGACAATTCTGTAAAATGCAGCAATTATGTGGGTGAGACCATTGATTTTGCCGTGAACATGGGAATCCGCGGTATCCTGTTTGTTGCGCATATCGGCAAATTTATTAAAGTATCCGGAGGAATCATGAATACCCACTCCAGATGTGCGGATTCCAGAGCGGAACTGATGGCTGCAGCCGCAATTCGTGCAGGTGCGGATCTGGATACGGCAAAACGGATTCTGGAGACGATCACGACAGAGGAAGCGCTTGGTGTTATGAAAGAAAAGGGGATTCTGGAGCATGCTGTGGAGGATATAGTGAAACGGATTCACTATTATCTGCAGCATCGTTGTCAGGAAGCCATTCGGACTGAGGTGATCCTGTTTTCCGGCGAGTACGGACTGCTGGGACAGAGTGAGGGCGCGCAGGAAATGCTGGAGCGATTCCGGAAGCGTGGATGAAGGGAGAAAATAGAATGACAGGAATACTGTATGGAATCGGAACGGGACCGGGAGATCCGGAACTGTTGACACTGAAGGCGCTTCGCCTGATCCGGGAGGCGGATGTTGTTGCCGTACCGGGAGAAGTACCGCAGGAAAGTGTCGCGTACAGAATTGTGGAGCGTGCATTTGAAAGAGCCGCACAGGAAGGGTTTGCAGCAGGCAGTCCTGCCTCAAAAGAGCTGTTGGCGGTCCCGATGCCGATGACAAAGAAAAAAGCGGAGCTTGATGAGGCACATGAATCAGGAACCAGAATGATTCAGGAACAGCTGGATGAGGGAAAGCGGGTTGCATTTCTGACTTTGGGCGATCCGACTGTTTATTCAACGTATCTGTATATTCATAATCGGATTTCCGCTATGGGCTACCGGACAGAAATAGTCAGCGGGGTTCCGTCCTTCTGTGCGGCTGCTGCGAAGCTGAACACAGGACTGGCGGAAAAGGCAGAGACGATTCATGTGATTCCGGCATCTTATCAGGTGGATGACGCCCTGAAGCTTCCGGGTACAAAAGTACTGATGAAGGCCGGAAAGAAGATGGGACAGGTAAAAGCTGCATTAAAAGAAAATAATTCAGAGGGAATGATGGTTGAGAACTGCGGTATGGAGGACGAACGGATTTACTTTTCAGTAGATGAGATTCCGGAGACTGCAGGATATTATTCCCTGATCATCATAAAAGAAAAGGAGAGAGAGGTATGATTCATTTTGTGGGAGCAGGTTCCGGAGCAGCGGACCTGATTACAGTAAGAGGAAAAAAATTTCTGGAAGAGGCGGATGTGATCATTTACGCAGGTTCTCTGGTGAATCCGCAGCTGCTGGAATATGCAAAGGAATCCTGTGAGATTTATAACAGTGCGAAAATGACACTGGAGGAAGTGCTGGCAGTCATGGAGCAGGCGGAGGCAGAGGGAAAGACAACGGTTCGCCTGCATACGGGCGATCCGTGTATCTACGGTGCGATCCGCGAGCAGATGGATGTACTGGATGAGAAAAAAATTGAGTATGATTACTGTCCGGGAGTCAGTGCATTCTGCGGAGCGGCAAGCGCGCTGAACCTGGAGTATACAC
Source organism: Candidatus Choladousia sp. (assembly GCA_045119335.1). Classification (GTDB taxonomy): domain Bacteria; phylum Bacillota; class Clostridia; order Lachnospirales; family Lachnospiraceae; genus Choladousia. The sequence continues at coordinate 8,570 of JBGVDJ010000027.1, forward strand.
TGCCGGAAATATCCCAGAGCGTGATCATTACAAGAATGGAAGGAAGAACACCGGTTCCGGCAAAAGAGAGCATTCAGTCCTTTGCAGCGCATCAGGCGACGATGGTCGTATTCCTGAGTACAGGAATGCTGGAGGAACTGAGCCGCAGACTGATCGAAGGCGGATACAGTGCAGAGACACCGGCAGCAATCGTATACAAGGCGACCTGGCCGGACGAGAAAAAATTTATCTGTACAGTCGGAACGCTGGCACAGACAGCGGCAGAAAACAATATTACAAAGACTGCACTGATGATTATCGGCGATGCAGTGAAGGCAGCCGGATATGAGCGTTCGAAACTGTATGATCCGGAATTTACGACAGAGTTCCGTGAGGCAGCGGGCCATTAACCGGTATGCAGGAACTGCGAAAGGTGAGAATATGAAAAAAATTTCCATGCTCTGCTTCAGCAGGACCGGTTATCAGACCGGGCAGCGCCTGGCTGCAGAGCTTGAAAAGCGTGAATATGAGGTGCTGCTGGAAGGAAAGAGCAGATATCTGGAGCATTCGATCGCGGAGAGTCACACACAGTGGACGCAGGTGCAGTTCGAAACGGCGGATGCAGTTATCTTTATCGGGGCCTGCGGGATTGCAGTCAGAAGTATCGCCCCCTTTGTAAAGAGCAAGAAGAAGGATCCGGCTGTGCTGGTGATCGATGAATGCGGCAGATTTGTCATTGCTCTTTTATCCGGACATCTGGGCGGAGCCAATGAGCTGACAGAAGAGACAGCCGGTATTCTGGGTGCAGTTCCGGTCATCACGACGGCAACGGATTTGCATAAACAGTTTGCGGTGGATGTTTTTGCCAAAAAGAATGACTGCGCGATCTTTCCTATGACAGCGGCAAAGGAAGTTTCGGCGGCACTGCTGGCGGGGGAAACGGTCGGATTTTACAGTGATATCCCCTGGGAAGGTGATGTGCCGGAAGGCCTGGTGCTGTGCGGGCGGGAAGGAATTTCGTGCCCGGAAGAGAAAAAGGACTGTCCGGAGGCGAAGACCGGTGAGACCGCCGGGAATATGAAAAAGCCGCGTCTTGGCATTGCAGTAAGTATTTACAGAGACTGCAGCCCATTTGAGACAACGGTACATCTTGTACCGCGCATTGTCTCACTGGGGATGGGATGTCGAAAAGGAAAAGATGCAGAAGGAATCCGGAGGGCTGCAAAAGACTGTCTGAAGGAGATGCAGATCTGCCGCGACGCAGTCCGGGAGATTGCAAGTATTGATCTGAAGAAGGCGGAAGCGGGACTTCTGGCGCTTTCAGAGGAATGGAACATTCCCTTTGCCGTGTATGACGCACAGACACTCATGAATGCGGAGGGAGAATTTTCCGCATCGGCATTTGTGGAGCAGGTAACAGGAGTCGGCAATGTCTGCGAACGGAGTGCAGTGTGTTCTTCCGGCGGAGGAACACTGATTCAGAAAAAGCAGGGAAGAGACGGTGTGACAACTGCACTGGCAGTAAAAGATAGGAGGATACATTTTGAGTAAGATATATGTGATTGGAATCGGACCGGGAGCCTACGATCAGATGACAGGAAGAGCGATCCGGGCAATGGAAGAAAGTGACCTGATCGTAGGTTATACAGTATATGTTGATCTGGTGAAGGAGCATTTTACAGGAAAAGAATTTAAGACAACACCGATGCGTAAGGAAGTGGAGCGCTGTATTCTGGCATTTGAGGAGGCTGCGGCAGGAAAGACCGTATCCATGATCTGCAGCGGAGATGCAGGTGTCTATGGAATGGCCGGACTGATGTATGAGATCAGGGAGAAATATCCGGATGTGGAGCTGGAGATCATTCCGGGTGTGACCGCGGCTACAGGAGGCGCAGCTGTGCTGGGTGCTCCTCTGATCCACGATTTCTGCCTGATCAGTCTGAGTGATCTGCTGACCCCGTGGGAGAAGATCGAGGCGCGTCTGCTCGGTGCGTCACAGGCTGATTTTGTGATCTGTCTGTACAATCCGTCCAGCCACAAGCGTGCAGATTATCTGCAGAAGGCCTGTGATCTGATGCTTCGCTATAAGGCACCGGAGACTGTCTGCGGCATTGTGACCAACATTGCACGCGAAGGAGAATGTGCACGGGTCATGACGCTGAGAGAGCTGCGTGACACGAAGGTGGATATGTTTACGACCGTATTTATCGGAAATTCCCAGACAATGGAGCTGAATGGAAAAATGGTGACTCCGAGAGGATACCGGACGGAGAAATAGAGGAAGCAGATCAGGAGAAAAATGATCAGAGAAACCGATTGATTTTGGAGGGCGCGATGTACAGAGTTATTGTATTTGCCGGAACAACGGAAGGAAATGAAGTCAGCAGTTTTCTGACAGAACATCAGATTCAGACATGTGCCTGCGTGGCAACGGAATACGGCAGCAGATCCCATACGGAGAGCGAGTATCTTCATGTACAGGCAGGAAGGATGACACAACAGGAGATGGAGGCATTTTTCCGGGAACATCAGCCGGAACTGGTGCTGGATGCAACCCATCCTTACGCGGCGGAAGTGACGCTGAATATCCGTCAGGCATGTGAAACAGCCGGGATTACATACTATAGAGTGCTGCGCGGCCAGATCAAGGCAGTGCACAGTGACAGCGCAGATCAGAGCAGATCAGAGCAGGTATGCAAAGCGTGTCAGAGCAGAACCGGGTGCGGTGATGCGGATGGCAGAACAGAAGCTGTGTATGTGGACAATGTGCAGGCGGCTGTGGAATTCCTGAAAACAACGCAGGGAAATATACTTCTGACAACGGGGAGCAAGGAGCTGGCGAAATTCACAGAGCTGCCGGATTTTCAGGAGCGTCTGTATGCAAGAGTGCTTTCCCTTCCGACAGTAATGGAGACCTGCAGAGAGCTTGGATTTGAAGGAAAGCACCTGATCGCAATGCAGGGACCGTTTTCGAAAGAAATGAATGCGGCAACTTTACGTCAGTATGACTGCTGCTGGATGGTAACTAAGGATACAGGACATGCCGGTGGCTTTCAGGAAAAAATAGATGCAGCGGTGGAGTGTGGTGCGACACCGGTCATTATCGGACGGCCATTGCAGGAGGAAGGCATGAATGTCCGGGAATGCCGCAGAATGCTGGCGGAGCATTTTGGATTTGAATTACAACCGAAGGTAACGCTGCTCGGAATCGGAATGGGAAGCCGTGATACACTGACTGTACGCGGCGCGCAGGTTCTTGCGCAGGCGGATCTGCTGATCGGAGCCGGACGCATGGTTGATTCGGTACGGGAAGAGCATCAGGACGTTTATTATGAGTATAAAAGTGAAGCGATCGCAGCGTATATCAGGGCACATTCGGAATATGAGCATATCGTGATCGTGCTTTCCGGAGATGTGGGTTTTTACAGTGGAGCAAAAAGATTGCTGGAACTGCTGGGAGATGAGACGGAAGTGATCTGCGGGATTTCTTCCGTAGCCTATTTTATGGCCAAAATCGGTCTTTCCTGGGATGATGCCTATCTGGCAAGTGCACACGGAAGGCACTGCAATCTGATCTCTCTGATCAGGCATAACCGGAAAGTGTTTTCCATCATGGGTACGAAAGACGGAATTGCAGAGCTGGCGGAAAAGCTTGTCTGGTATGGCATGGGAGAAGTACTGCTTTATGTGGGCGAGAATCTATCCTATGAAAATGAGAGGATATTTGCGCGATCTGCGGCAGAGCTGGTGGACTATGAGGGTGACGCGCTTAGTGTAGTATGCGCATGGAACCCGGGTGCGAAGCCGGAATCAGTTACACACGGTCTTTGCGATGATGTATTTATTCGGGGAAAAGCTCCGATGACTAAGAGTGAGGTGCGTACGGTGTCTCTGGCGAAGCTGGCATTGACGGAAGATTCCGTCTGTTATGATGTGGGAGCTGGCACCGGTTCAGTGGCGATCGAAATGGCGCTTCGTGCTCATCAGGGCAGCGTATATGCGATTGAGAAGAAGGAAGATGCTGCGGATCTGATCGTGGAGAACAGGCGAAAATTTGCTGCGGACAATCTTGAACTGATCCGGGGAACTGCTCCGGAGGCTCTTTATGATTTGCCTGCGCCGACGCATGCCTTTATCGGCGGATCTTCCGGAAATCTGAAGCAGATTCTGGCGCTTCTTGTACAGAAAAATCCGAATGTCCGCATTGTGATCAACTGCATTACGCTGGAGACGGTGACAGAAGCGCTGGAGGCAATCCGGGATTTTGAATTTGAAGAGTCCGAGATCGTGCAGATCGCGGCTTCGCGCGCAAAGGTGCTTGGAAAATATCATATGATGATGGCAGAAAATCCGATCTATATTATTACGTGTCAGGATCCGAAACAGGATCCCGGAGCAGGAGCCGGAATCTGAACGAATAGGAAGAAAGATCCTGGACGGCATGGAAAAGGAGGATACAATACTGATGAAAATACCGAGAATACTTCTTGCAGCAGGAGCCAGTGGGAGCGGGAAGACACTGATCACCTGTGGACTTCTTCAGATGCTGGTCAGCAGAGGCATGCGGGTAGCTTCTTTTAAATGCGGACCGGACTATATTGATCCCATGTTTCACAGCCGTGTGATCGGAACAGGATCAGCAAATCTGGATACCTTTTTTACTTCTGATGAGATCACCAGATATCTTCTGACAGTGAATGCAGACGGATGCGACATTGCAGTGCTGGAAGGAGTCATGGGATACTACGACGGTGTCGGCGGAACTACGACGAAGGCCAGTGCGTATGATCTGGCAGCTGTGACAGACACTCCGGTCATCCTGATCGTAAACAGTAAGGGAATGAGTGTATCGCTGGCAGCCTATATCAGGGGATTTGCGGAGTATAAAAAAGAAAGTCATATAAAGGGTGTGATCTTTAATCAGATGTCACCGATGCTTTATCCGAGAATGAAGACTCTGGTGGAAACGGAATGCGGTGTGCGTGTACTCGGATATGTTCCACGTGTGGATGACTGTGTGATTGAGAGCAGGCATCTGGGTCTGATCCTTCCGGATGAGATTCCGGAACTTCAGGAGCGGCTGCAGAAGCTGGCAAAGATTCTGGAACAGACGCTTGAGGTGGATGTGATTCTGCAGCTGGCGCAGGAGGCACCGGAGGTAAATGCCGGTCTTCCGTACAGCGCAGCTGGTCGCGATATCCGGCCGGACGATGGGAAAGGCAGAGAAATCTGCCCGGACAATGAGACGGTTGGTTCAGGCTTTGGATATCGCGCTCCGGAAAAGCTCCGGATCGGTGTGGCGGATGACGAAGCCTTCTGTTTTTTCTACCGGGACAATTTCAGGCTTCTGGAAATGATGGGGGCGGAACTGATCCGCTTTTCTCCGGTACATGACAGAGAGCTGCCGCCCGGTCTGGACGGACTTTTGCTGTATGGAGGTTATCCGGAACTGAATGCGGAGAAGCTGGAGTCCAATACGTCTATGAGGGATTCTGTTGCTGCAGCTCTTCGCTCCGGAATGCCCTGTATGGCGGAATGCGGCGGTTTCATGTATCTGCATGATGAGATGGAAGATATGGACGGAAACAGTCGTGCAATGGTAGGAGCCATTGCGGGACGGGTTTACCGCACACCGAAGCTTTCCAGATTTGGATATGTGACTCTGGAACGAAATGCAGGGAAGATGAGTATGGGAAATGATCCTTCAGAGGGCTGTTCGAATCATGAGGCAGAGATCGGACCGGTTCCGGCACACGAGTTTCACTATTTTGATTCCACAAACTGCGGAAATGATTTTCATGCAAAGAAACCGGTCGGAACACGCGGCTGGGACTGTATTCATGATGATGGAAGAATCATGGCAGGCTTTCCGCACCTGTATTATTTCGGAAATCCAAAGGTGGCGGAGCTGTTTTTGCGCAGATGTCTTGCCTATAAAGAAGAAAAAACACTTGAAATTGACTGAAACGGATTGGTTTGAGTCAGAAGAGGAGACGGAAAATGAATCATATTACAGCACTTGCAGTCGGATTTATTTCGGACCTGCTGTTTGGCGATCCTGTGTGGCTGTATCATCCGGTCTGTGTGATCGGGAATCTGATCGCAGCACTGGAAAAAAGGCTGCGGGGAGCACTCCGGAAAGCCGGGAGCAAAAATCTGTGCAGCGCATCCGGAACAACAGGCAGTGAAGAGTTCCCGGAAAAGGAAAAAGAAAAACGGACAGCAAAGCCGGAACTGTGTGCCGGGATACTGGAAGTCCTTCTGGTCTGCATTCTGTGCTTTACGGTTCCGTGGATCATGTTAAAGGGGCTCTGCAGGATTCATCCGGCGGCGGGACTTGTACTGGAAACCTTCTGGTGTTATCAGCTGCTGGCTGCAAAGTCGCTGAAGACAGAGAGTATGAAGGTATATGACCGGCTCAAAAACGGAACGATCGGGGAAGCCAGATATGCAGTTTCCATGATCGTAGGAAGAGATACAGAGGAACTCAGTGAGAAGGGAGTGACGAAAGCCGCGGTAGAGACAATCGCGGAGAGTACGTCCGATGGGATCATTGCACCCATGTTCTACATGATGATCGGCGGAGCACCGCTTATGTTCCTCTATAAGGGAATCAATACCATGGATTCCATGCTTGGCTATAAAAATGAAAAGTATCTGTATTTCGGCCGGTGTGCGGCAAAGCTGGATGATGCGGCCAATTTTATTCCGGCACGTATTTCCGGTGTACTGATGTGTGCTGCGGCTGGAATCTGCGGGTTTGACGGCAGACGTGCATGGAAAATATTTGTGCGGGACAGACGGAATCATGCCAGTCCCAACTCGGCGCATACAGAATCCGCAATGGCCGGTGCACTCGGAGTACAGCTGGCAGGAAATGCCTGCTATTTCGGCAGGCTGTATGAGAAACCGTATATCGGAGATGCAGAAAGAGAGATAGAACCGGAGGATATCAGACGGGCGAACCGGCTGATGTACGGGACGGCAGTATTGGGTGCAGTCTGTTTTCTGCTCCTGAGAACGCTGTTTCTGTGCTGTTGCTGATTTCACAGGAAATGCTGGCTCCTGTGGAGCAAAGCGCTTCGCAGGAATCTTTTATAATATATCGATATCATCAGGAAGAACAGGAGAGATCACGATGCAGAAACACATACATGGCGGAAACATTTATACATATCAGAACTGCATTGATTTTTCTGCAAACTGCAATCCGCTCGGCACTGCACCCGGTGTGAAGGAGGCAATCCGGCAGAGTCTGGATCAGCTTGCAGATTATCCGAGGGTGGGCTGTCTTCCGCTTCGCACCGCGATTGCGGCATGGGAAAGCGGAGGCGGCAAAGCACAGAAGGCGGATCCAGGGCATGATTCGGTGGAGTTTGTGAACGGGTATGTTTTTACTCCGGATCAGATCATCTGCGGCAACGGTGCGGCAGAAGTCATTTTTTCCCTTTGCAGAGCGGCCGCTCCGAAGCGCGCGCTGCTTCCGGCTCCGACCTTTGCGGAATATGAGCAGGCACTGCGCAGTGTCGGCTGTGAGATCGAATATTTTATGCTGCCGGAGGAAAACGGCTTCCGGATAACAGAAGCATTTCCGGAGTCATTGCATGAGAATCTGGATATTGTGTTTCTCTGCAATCCAAACAATCCGACCGGCGCATTGACCGACCGGGAATTTCTGTTCAGAGTCCTGGAACGCTGTGAGGCACTTGGAATACGGCTGGTGCTGGATGAATGTTTTCTTGACTTTGTGCAAGAACCGGAAGCTTATACAATGAAAGCGGCGCTCAAAACACATCAGAATCTTTTTATTCTGAAAGCATTTACAAAGCGCTATGCGATGGCCGGTGTACGCCTTGGCTATGGTATCAGCAGCGACCGCGGTCTGCTTGAGAAAATGGAAGGTATGACCCAACCGTGGAATGTATCGACGCTGGCTCAGAATGCCGGTATGGCGGCGCTGAAAGAAACAGAGTATGTGGAGCAGGGAAGACAGATCGTGTTCAGGGAACGGGAATACCTGTGCCGTGAAATGCGAAGCCTCGGTCTGACCGTTTTTGAACCACAGGCAAATTATCTGTTTTTCCGGGGACCGGAAACACTCTTTGAGAACTGTCTGGAGCGAGGAATCCTGATTCGTGACTGCAGCAATTATGCAGGACTCGAAAAGGGATATTTTCGCATTGCAGTGAAGCAGCAGGAAGAGAACAAGAAACTGATAACTGTACTTAAAGACATTCTGAAAAAAATATCCTGAAAAAGGCAGTTATATTGGAGGAACGAATATGGCAAAAACGATCATGATACAGGGCACCATGTCCAATGCCGGGAAAAGCCTGCTTGCAGCAGGACTCTGCAGGATCTTTCATCAGGACGGATACCGGGTGGCTCCGTTCAAGTCTCAGAACATGGCTCTGAATTCCTATATTACAAAAGAAGGCCTGGAGATGGGGCGTGCTCAGGTCATGCAGGCGGAAGCAGCAGGAATTGCTCCGTCAGTGCTCATGAACCCGATTCTTCTGAAACCGACCAACGATGTTGGATCGCAGGTGATCGTAAACGGAGAAGTGCTCGGAACAATGAGCGCAAGAGATTACTTTAAATATAAAAAGAAACTGATCCCGGATATCATGAAGGCATTTGATGCGCTGGCGGCAGAGAACGATATTATTGTGATCGAGGGGGCAGGTAGCCCTGCGGAGATCAATCTGAAACAGGAAGATATCGTTAATATGGGCATGGCAAAGCTTGCAAAGGCGCCGGTTCTTCTGGTTGGAGATATTGACCGGGGCGGCGTGTTCGCGCAGCTGATCGGAACGGTGGAACTGCTGGAGACGGATGAACGGGCCATGGTGAAAGGACTGATCATCAACAAATTCCGCGGAGATAAGACCATTCTCGATCCGGGTGTGCAGATGCTGGAGGAGCGAAGCGGAATTCCGGTGGTCGGGGTTGCACCGTATCTGCAGATCCAGGTGGAGGATGAGGACAGTCTGACCGAGCGTTTTGAGCGGAATCAGGAGGTCGGACTGATCGATATTGCGGTGATCCGTGTGCCGAGAATCTCCAATTTTACGGATTTCAATCCGCTTGAGAGCATTCCGGGTGTATCTCTTCGTTATGTTAAGCATGCAGGCGAATTGAAGAATCCGGACATGATCATTTTGCCGGGAACGAAGAATACGATGGAGGATCTGCTCTGGATGCGGGAAAACGGACTGGAGGCGGCTGTTTTGAAGGAAGCATCCAGAGGAAAACTGATCTTCGGTATCTGCGGCGGCTATCAGATGCTCGGAGAGACTTTGAGTGATCCCTATGGGGTGGAAGCAGGTGGAACGATTCGCGGTATGGGACTGCTTCCGATGGATACGGTATTTGCACAGAGAAAGACGAGAACTCAGGTGACAGGAGCCTTCTGCCGGATGACAGGAGAACTGGAGGGTCTGTCCGGAATACCGCTGGAAGGTTATGAGATTCATATGGGAGAAAGCATTCTGAAAGGGAATGCCCGGACCGCTACCTGTATCAGAGACAGTGTAAGCGGAAACGAGAAAACAGAAGGCGGCTGCGCGGGAAGCGTGTGCGGTACCTATGTGCACGGTGTATTTGACCGCAGGGAAGTAGTCGAAGCGATACTGAGGATTCTCGGACAGAGAAAGGGGATCGACGTATCGGAGATGGCAGGTGTGGATTTTGCCGCGTTTAAGGAATCGCAGTATGATATTCTGGCATCGGAGCTGCGGAAACATCTGGATATGGAGCAAATTTATAAAATTCTGGAGGACGGAATTACAGATACAGGCGAACAGACAGGCAGGGAGGAATCTGTATGAAAGTAGAACTGGAAAATGTAAAACCGATGGAAATCGAGACAAGAAGCTTTGAGATCATCACGGAAGAACTGGGAGATACACCGCTCATTCCGGGAACGGAGCTGGTGGTCAAGCGCTGTATTCATACCAGCGCGGACTTTGATTATGCCAAAAATCTCTGCTTTTCCGGGCATGCGGTGGAAAAGGCAATGGAGGCGATCAAAAACGGAGCCTGTATCGTAACGGATACGCAGATGGCAAAGTCCGGTATCAACAAGCGGTCTCTTGCGCAGCATGGAGGTGAAGTGTACTGCTTTATGTCCGATGAGGATGTGGCGCAGACTGCAAAGGCAAATGGAATCACCAGAGCAGCTGTCTGTATGGACAAGGCGGCAGCGCTTCAGAAGCCTCTGATCTTTGCAATCGGCAATGCACCGACTGCTCTGGTGCGTCTGTATGAGCTGATCGAAGAAGGGAAGCTTAAGCCGGAGCTGATCATCGGGGTACCGGTAGGATTTGTAAATGTGGTCCAGTCCAAGGAAATGATCATGCAGACTGATGTGCCGTATATTGTGGCAAGAGGCCGTAAGGGCGGAAGTAATATAGCAGCATGTATCTGCAATGCGCTGCTGTATATGATCAACAATGACAGGAAAATATAATGCAGCAGTTACAAGTACAGAAAAGCAGGAGGATTCTTATGAGTACAGAAAAGAAAAGCGCAATTCTGGTGGTAAGTTTCGGAACAAGTCACAGCGATACATGTGCAAAGACAATTGAAGCAATCGAAAACGGGATTCGTGAAAAATATCCGCAGTATCCATTGTATCGGGCATGGACAAGCGGTATAATACGCAGGAAGCTTCTGAAACGGGACGGTATTCACATTTTTGATGTGAAGGAAGCACTGGAGCAGATGAAGAAGGACGGTATTTCCAGAGTTGTTGTTCAGCCGACTCATGTACTGAACGGATACGAGAATACACAGATGGAAGAGGAACTGAAGGCGGCAGGAGATTCTTTTGAACAGATCATTGTGAGCAGTCCGCTGCTGACGACGCAGCAGGATTGCAACCGGATCGCGGACATTCTGGAAGAAGAGTGGAAACTGAAGGAGGACGAGGTTCTGGTACTGATGGGACATGGTACGGAGCATCATTCCAATTTCGTTTATGCAGCACTGAATTATCAGTTCCTGTGCAGAGGACTCACGAATCTGTTTATGGGTACGGTGGAAGGATCCCCGACTGTTGATGACATGGTGGATGCAGTAAAGAGAACCGGCGCGAAAAAGGTGATTCTTGCCCCGTTCATGATCGTGGCAGGCGATCATGCCAACAATGATCTGGCAGGCGACGAAGAAGATTCCTGGAAGAGCATTTTTGAGAAAGAAGGGTATGAAGTACAGCCGGTGCTGAAAGGACTCGGTGAATATGAGGATATCCGCCGGATGTTCCTGGAGCATCTGGCACAGTCTTTGGATGCATTGAAGACAGGGGAAAAATAGAGACAGGACAGATATAGAAACCAGAATGGAAAAATCTGATAAACGGGAAAGGTGGAATAAATTGGTAACGAAAAAGTGGATGATCGCACTGGCATTTGGTCTGGCGGTTATGTCAGGCAGTACGGCAGGGGCAGAAGGTACGGATCCTATGACAGAGAAAGCTGCAGAAGAGGCGGTTACATTTACAGATGATCTGGGAAGAGAGATAACGGTCAGCGAGCCGCAGAGAGTAGCCGCTCTGATCGGAAGTTATGCAGATGTCTGGTACCAGGCAGGAGGTACTGTGTGTGCCTCTGCAGAAGATGCATGGGAGGATTTTGAATTCACCATGCCGGAGGATGCCGTGAATCTGGGCATGACGAAAGAGCCGAGTCTGGAAAAGCTTTTTGAGGCACAGCCGGATTTTATCATTGCAAGTACCAAAACGCAGGCAAATATGAATATGCTGGACACGCTGGAGGCAACGGGAATCCCGACGGCATATTTCAGTGTTTCGAATTTTGACGAGTATCTGAGGATGCTGAAAATCTGTACGGAGATCACAGGCAGAGAAGATCTGTACGAGGAGAACGGTCTGAAAGTACAGGAACAGATTGGGGAAGTAATAAAAGCAAGTGAAAAACGGCTGGAAACCGAGGAAGCACCGAAGGTTCTGGTGCTGGTGGCTTCCGCATCCAGTATCCGCGCCAAGAACAGTCAGACCGGAGTGCTAGCACAGATGCTGAAGGATCTGGGATGTATAAATATTGCGGACAGTGAAGAATCGCTGCTGGAAAATCTGAATATCGAATATATCCTGAAAGAAGATCCGGACTACATTTTTACAGTACAGTCCGGTGGTGATACGGAAGGGACAGAGAAGGCACTGAATGAACTGTTGGGAGAAGGTTCCGCGTGGTCCATGCTCACCGCAGTGCAGGAGGGGAAGGTCTGTCATATGGATAAGCGTCTGTATAATCTGAAGCCGAACGCTCGCTGGGGCGAGGCATATGAAGGATTGGAGAGGATACTGTCCGATGAGTAAAAAGAAGATAAGAAGGATTTTCCTGACAGCAGGCATTTTCTGTCTGGCAGCGATGCTTGGCAGCCTGTGTCTCGGTGCCTCGAATCTGACGCCCGGGCAGCTGCTGCAGGCAATAAAGGGCGGCGCGAACAGTGGATTCGAAGGGTACATTTTCTGGTATGTGAGACTTCCGAGAACTGTGGCATGTCTGATGGCAGGAGCAGGGCTGGCAGTTTCCGGTGCAGTGATTCAGGCTGTGCTGGCAAATCAGCTGGCATCCCCCAGTATCATCGGTGTGAATGCAGGAGCAGGTATGGCGGTAACGATCTGCTGTACTTTTGGCTCGGTGAGCGGTTGGGTGATCGCCGGAGCATCCTTTGCAGGAGCACTTCTTGCGGTTATGCTCGTGGTCATTACTGCTCAGAAAATGAAAGCTTCCAGGACGACAGTCATTATGGGCGGCATTGCGGTGAACAGTTTTTTTAATGCTGTTTCCGAGGCGATCACGACGCTGATTCCGGAAGTGGGAGTATTGAGTTCCGACTTCAAGGTGGGAGGTTTTTCTGCTGTTTCTCATCTGCGACTGATACCGGCCGTTATTCTGACCATCCTTGCGCTGATCGGTGTATTCTGTCTTGGAAATGAGCTGGATTTAATGAATCTGGGAGAAGAGACAGCGCAGAGCCTTGGACTTTCGGTAAAAAAGATGCGTACAGTGCTTCTGTGTCTTGCGGCGCTTCTGGCCGGTGCCAGTGTAAGCTTTGCCGGAATTCTGGGATTCGTGGGTTTGATCGTTCCGCATACCATGCGCAGGTTCGTGGGCAGTGAGAGCAGGTATCTGATGCCGTTGTGCGCCATAGGAGGGGCAGGGTTTGTCACTTTCTGTGATGTACTGGCCAGAGTGGTCTTCATGCCTTATGAGATACCGGTAGGAATTCTGATGTCCTTTATCGGCGGGCCGTTTCTGGTCTGGCTGTTATTAAAACGAAAGGCGGGACATTCCAATGCTTAAAGTAAAAGATCTCTGTACGGCGTACGAGGGAAGAGAGGTTCTGCATAAGGTCAGTCTGAGGATTGCACCGGGTAAAGTTACAGTTCTGGCAGGTCCGAATGGCTGCGGAAAGAGTACCCTGCTGAAGACTATGACAGGTATGGTGGAAAAGAGTTCCGGGGAAATTCTCATAGCAGGAAAACGACAGGAGGAATACCGGCAGGGGGAGCTGGCTCAAAAGATCGCATATCTTCCTCAGAGCCGGAATGTACCGGATATTACAGTAAAAAGAATGGTCCTGCATGGCCGTTTCCCATATCTGAAATACCCGAGGCGTTACCGGAAGATTGATATGGAGATTGCAGAAAGCGCACTGCATCGAGTCGGAATGGAAGAATTTGCGGACAGAAATATGAATAAACTGTCCGGAGGTATGCAGCAGAAAGTCTATATTGCCATGGCACTGGCACAGGATACACCGTTCATTCTGATGGATGAACCAACTTCATTTCTCGATATTTCCTATCAGCTGAAACTGATGGAGACGGCCAGGGAACTGGCGGATGAAGGAAAAGCAGTGGTGCTGGTGCTGCATGATATTTCCATGGCTCTTCGAATAGCAGATCAGATGGTTGTATTGTCACACGGCGAGATTGTCGGTCAGGGCACTTCGGAGGAAGTATTTCAAAGCGGTGTGCTGGATGCAGCATTCGATCTCAGAATCAGACGTGTGCAGACCGAAGACGGCTGGCAGTATTATTACTGATGCCGTCAGGAAACATGTCATGAATACTGCTGTCAGAAATGTTATTGAGATGGTTGTCAAAGCAGGTCTTCCAGATATTTCAGGCGGTTTCCCCGCCTTCTTCTCTGATAAACATAAAGATAAAGCTGATAAACAGAAAGAAACAGGAAAACCAGATGGTACGTATGCCGAACACAGGAATAAAATAGCCGCCCAGACCTGCTCCGAACGCAAACATAAATATAATACCAAAATAGCATACTGCCTTACGAAGAGTCTGCCTGTCATGTGTGTTTCCATAAGTACAAAGCGCATCCATTCCGCTGCGCAGATTTCCGATACACATTGTGCTGGCAAAGGAATATCCGTTTACTTTTCGAAATGCCTGT
>JBGVDJ010000028.1:0-1680 GCA_045119335.1 Candidatus Choladousia sp.
GCGCACCAAAAGCAAGGTCGGTCTCATCTGCGGTCTTTGCGGAATCATCGCAACAACTGTCATTTCAGTCGGATCTGTCTACTACGTTATGACCACTCCGGCCGCACGTTCCTATCTGGAGCAGTATTTTCAGTATTATACCGGAGACTCCGACTTCAGTCTGGAAGAACTGTTTCCGTTCATCGATGCAGGGGATACTGATACTGCATCCGACGTTCCGGATTCCCTGGTTTCTCCTGACGATCCGGATGCATCCGATACTCTGACTATACCGGACAACCCGGATGCATCCAATATCCTGACTTCACCAGATGACCCGGACGCATCAGATATCCTGACTTCACCGGACAACCCGGATGCATCAGATATCCCGACTTCACCAGATGACCCGGACGCATCAGGCCACCCGGGTGCTCCGGATGTCCCGGCTTCGCCTGACAGTCCGTCCTCACCGTTCTCACCTGATTCGCCATCTGACTCATCCTCACAGGAAGGGGGCAAATTCATATGAAAAACACATTATCGCGCCGCTCCCTGAAGGCAAAAGCCCGCAGAACACTGTCCGGAAATTACGGTTTTCTTGCTCTGATCACTGTTCTGATCAATGCAGCAAACCTGATTTTCTCAGCAGCACTGGGGGATCTGTTCGATTCCGGCAGCGGCATCTGGAATGCTTTGCTTCAGCTGGCTGCTGCACTTGTTGTCAACATTTTTTACTATCTGCTGGTCGCAGGCCAGACACGCATTTATATGAAGCTGTGCATCGATCAGTCCTGCAGTTTCCGGGATCTGATCTTTGCATTTTCGAACCAGCCGGAACAGATCGCTCTGTTCGCAGTAATTATGTATGTGCTTGAGACTGTTGAATTATATGGAATTTCCCTGTTTATACGGCAGATCCTTTATGGCTCCTCCACAACAGTCCTGTTCCTGCTGCTGGCTGTCTATCTCATCAGCCTTGTTGTTTTCTGCTGGATACAGCTCAGTCTGTCGCTCGTTCTGTATCTCTACAATGAGTCCCCTGAAAGATCGATGACAGAGCTGCTGCATGAGAGCTGGTCTCTGATGAAGGGAATGCGCATCCGGCTGTTTCTTCTGAATCTGTCTTTTCTCGGTATGAAGCTGCTCGGCCTGCTTTCATTCGGTATCGGTCTTCTCTTTGTGGCACCGTACCAGCAGATGACGCTTGCATATTTTTACCGGAATCTGCGTGACTCATTAAAGACCACTCAGAATGACAGTTTTTGATACCATTGAGTACATCTGACATTTGTTGCAACGTATTATTTAATGCAGCAAAACGGCATCCGCGAAGCCTGTACAGCTTCATGGATGCCGTTTGTTCTGTCTGTATACTTTCGCTTATCCTGCGTTTTCTACGCTTCCCGTTCCAGGAGTATATCCATCATACGATAGCCTTCTCTGCGCAGGATTCCGCTCTGCGCTGCATTCGATTCCCCGTACAGCATACCGCTGCCAAGCCGTTTCGTGCTGTCATACAGCAGATACGGCACTGCATCGGAACTGTGGGTACGGATCCGCAGCGGTGTCGGATGATCCGGCAGGATCAGCATCCGGTAATCCTCTCCGGACGCATCCATGCTCTCGCGGATATATTTCACAATGCGCTGATCCAGATTCTCAATCGACTGCAGCTTGCGTTCCAGACTGCCCTGATGA
>JBGVDJ010000029.1:0-6264 GCA_045119335.1 Candidatus Choladousia sp.
AATAAAGTATAATCAATCGGCTTCGCCGCAAATTTTGAGCGATTTGTCAAGTACTTTCGGCAAAAAAGTGGGTGATTTTTTGAGATAGGGATCTAGAACCCTTATAAAATCAAGGCTGAAGATTCCGAGAAGTTATTATATATAGTAAGGAGGACATCAAATGTCAAAATTCAGATTTTCCGTAGGTCCGTGGAACGTACACTCAGGAGCTGATTCCTATGGCCCGCCGACCAGAAACGAGATTCCGGCAGAAGAGAAGTACAGAAAATTCGCAGAGCTGGGATTTTCTGCAGTTCAGTTTCATGATGATGATGCTGTGCCGAACATCAATGATTACACCGAGGAAGAGATCAGGGAAAAAGCACGTGAACTGAAAAAAACACTCGATAAATACGGTCTGGCAGCAGAATTTGTTGCGCCGCGTCTGTGGATGGACGGTCATACCGTTGACGGCGGTTTTATGAGCACATCCGAAGCGGACAGAGAATACGCGATGTGGCGTGCATATCGTTCGATTGATATTGCAAATGAGCTTGGCTGTGACATGATCGTTCTGTGGCTCGCAAGAGAAGGAACTCTGTGTGCGGAATCCAAATCACCGGTGTGGGCGACAAAGATGCTGATTGAATCGATCAACAAAATGCTGGAATATGATCCGAAGATCCGTGTCTGCATCGAGCCGAAGCCGAATGAGCCGATCGACAGAAGTATCTGCGGAACTATGGGACATGTAATGGCTATTTCAGCAGCCACGATCGATCCGTCGCGTGTAGGCGGCAATCTGGAGAGTGCACATGCGATTCTGGCAGGACTGGATCCGGCTCATGAAATCGGATTTGCAATGGCGATGGGCAAGCTGATGACCGTGCATCTGAATGATCAGAACAGCATCCGCTACGATCAGGACAAGACATTCGGTGTTGAGAATCTCCGCGCGGCATTCAATCAGGTAAAAGTCCTGAAGGAGAATGGATACGGTGATAACGGGGAATATGTAGGCCTTGATGTGAAGGCAATGCGTACGACGAAGGATGAGGACAGCTACAAGCATCTCGAGAACAGTCTGAAGATTTTCAAGGCACTGGAAGAAAAGGTGGATCGCTTTGATTATGATTTCCAGAAGAAATGTGTGGAGAACCGCGACTTTGAAGCACTGGAGATGTATGTGATGAATCTTCTGATGGGAATCGAATAGACAACAGAACAGTCAATAGAAAATGAAAAATAGAAAATTCAGAAAATAATATGGAGTGCAGGCATTGTTTGTCTGCACTTTTTCTATTATAATATAGTTATCTGTAAAACGTCGGGAATAATGCAGGAGGTTTTTGAAAAACAGAGCAAAACAGAAACGGCTGCCCAGAGCAGCTGACATGACATTACAGGAAAATAAAAACGGGGGATACAGGGAAGGAGATTTCAAAATGGGAAAGAAAATGACGTTTGCGCTGGCATTCTGTAACCGGGGATTCATGCCGGGAGAATTGATCTACGGAGCAAGAGAAGATATGATCAGAGCCGTGACCGAGGCAGGCTATGATTATATTGCAATGGATGCAGAGCTGACAAGGTACGGCGGAATTGAGACAAGGGATGAGGGACTTCTGTATGCGAAGTGGCTGAAACAGCATGAGGGAGAATATGACGGTGTGATCTTCTCCATGCCGATTTTCGCAGATGAAAATGGTGCGATCACAGCGCTTCAGGACGCGGGAGTTCCGATTCTGATGCAGGCATATCCGGATGAGATCGGAAAGATGGATTTTGCACACAGACGGGATGCCTACTGTGGAAAATTCTCTGTTACGGATGTGTTTACGCAGTATAATGTACCGTTCACAGTTATGAAGCCGCACGTGGTTCATCCGCTGTCACCGGCATTTGCACAGAATCTGAAGGACTTTGCAGCGATCTGCCGTGTGGTAAACGGTATGAAGCGGTTCAGCATCGGCTGTATCGGAGCGAGAACGACGGCATTCAAGACGGTTCGATTCGACGAGATCACACTGCAGAAATACGGAATTACAGTAGAATCCTTTGATCTGTCTGAACTGATGTACAAGGTGTCACAGAAGAAAGATGACGATGCAGCCGTTGTGGAAAAGGTTCAGATACTCGAGAATTATACGGACTTTACGAAAGTTCCGGAAGCCAACAAGATCATGCTGGCCAAAATTTCAGTTGTCATTGATGAATATATTAAGGAATATCATCTCGATGCGATCACACTGCGCTGCTGGAATGAAATGGAGACCTATCTGCGCGTATGTCCGTGCGTACTGCTCAGCGAACTGAATGACAGAGGCATTGTTGCCTCCTGCGAGATTGACATGTGCTCTGCAATTACAATGCGCGCAATGAATCTGGCGAGCGAGGAGCCGACTGCTGTTCTGGATTGGAACAACAATTACGGCGACGATGAG
Source organism: Candidatus Choladousia sp. (assembly GCA_045119335.1). GTDB lineage: Bacteria > Bacillota > Clostridia > Lachnospirales > Lachnospiraceae > Choladousia. The sequence continues at coordinate 2,424 of JBGVDJ010000029.1, forward strand.
AATAAGGTGATCCTGTTCCACTGCGGACCGGTGGCTCAGAGCCTGATGACGGCAAAGGGGACTGTGACGGAGCACAAGATGTTCGCCAAGAATGATCCGGGTTCAGGATGGGGCTGTAATGAAGGAAGGATCAAAGCATTCCCGACCACGATTTCCAACTGCCAGACGAAGGACGGAAAGATTATCGTATATGCCAGCGAGGCACAGTTTACCGATGATCCGATCGAAGAAGCATTCTTCGGATGCGGCGGCGTATGTGAGATTGAGGACCTGCAGAACAAGCTGATCAGACTGGCAAGGGGCGGATTCAAGCATCATACTTCAGTCGGTGTCGGTCATATGAAAGAGATCCTCAAAGAAGCATTTACGGTTTATCTGGGCTATGAATGGGTAGATATCGACTGACATCAGGGTGAGCGGCTGTCAGAAATGCAGGGGGAACAGAAGCATGAAAATAGCAGGATTGGATATAGGAACGACAGGATGCAAATGCACGGTCTTTGATGAACAGGGAAAGTATCTTGGCAAATCGTACCGTGATTATCCTGTACGCAGAGCGGTAGGCGGGCATGAAATAGACATCTCTGTGATCATGGACGGTGTCTATGCAGCAATCCGTGAGATGGCAGAGCAGTATCCGGATATTCAGGGAATCGGTGTGACGAGTTTCGGAGAAACATTTGTCATGGTGGATGAGGCGGGGAAACCGCTTCATCCGGCTATGCTCTATACGGATGTACGCGGGCAGGAGGAGTGCAGGGAACTGATCGCCAGGCTGGGCGAAAAGGAGATCGCCGGCATCACGGGACTGCGGCCTCATGAGATGTACAGTATTTCAAAGATCATGTGGCTGAAAAAGCACAGACCGGAATTATATGCTGCAGCAAAACGGATTTTGCTGATGGAGGATTACGTGGTCTATCATCTGACGGGGGTTGCACAGATCGATTATTCGCTTGCGACCAGAACCATGGCATTTGATATCCGGAAGCTGGACTGGAGCAGCGAGGTATTTGAAGCGGCAGGTGTAAATATGGAGCTGATGTCGAAGCCGGTTCCGACCGGGACGATCGCAGCCTGTATCTCAGAAAAGGCGGCGAAAAAGACGGGACTCGATCAGGAGACAAAGGTGGTATCCATCAGTCACGATCAGGTAGCGGCAGCAGTCGGTGCAGGTGCATTTGACGGTTCTGTGGCGGTAGACGGAGCAGGAACGGTAGAATGCCTGACACCGGTTTATGATGAACTTCCGGATATTGAGGTGATGTATAACGGATATTTTTCTGTTGTACCGTATGTGATTCCGGGAAAATACGTTGCATATGCATTTTCCTACACCGGAGGTGCACTGATGCAGTGGTGTGTGGATCAGATAGCGAAAAAAGAGAAGGATCTTGCAAAAGAGCAGAGAATTTCCGTGAACGAACTGCTCGAAAGAATGTATGAGGAAGAAAAACACGCGGTGCGGTCTGATGAAACACAGGCAGAGGGAACAGAAAGCAAAGGGGGGACGTCGAATGCGGCAGATCCCAGCGGACTTCTGGTGCTGCCGCACTTTGCGGGAGCCGCCACACCGTATATGGATACAGGCGCAAAAGGTGCTGTGATCGGGCTTACGACAGAAACGACAGCGGCTGATATTTACCGCGGCTGTATGGAAGGTGTTGTGTACGAAATGTATCTGAACATGCAGGCGCTGCAGGGCTCAGGCGTCCGGTTCACGAAGCTTCATGCCACCGGCGGCGGAGCACATTCCCGCACGTGGATGCAGATGAAGGCAGATGTACTGAATCTTCCGATGACAGCGCTGAAGACAGTTGATGCGGGAACGGTAGGCAGTGCGATGCTGACCGGAATCGCAATCGGGCTGTTTTCGGATCTGGAGGATGCAGCCGCGCATATGGTGGAGGAGAAGGAAGTCTATGAACCGCGCCCTGAAATGCATGAAAAGTATATGCAGATCTACGAGCGCTATCGACAGGTATATCAGGCTGTGCGGCCTCTTGTGTAGAGCGCGAGAAAAGGAGGAAATATGAATCCATATATAGGACACGATTCACAGGTATGCGGTGTGGAGGAGTACCGCCTTGTGGGCGGAAAAGGGGATGGAATGCGCCTGTTTCAGGTGAATAACGGAAAAGGTCTGGAACTGACGGTTTCTCCGGACCGCGCAGGGGATATTGCAAGACTGCGTTACAGAGGAATCAATATGAGCTATATGTCCCCGTGCGGGTATGCAGCTCCGGCTTATTATGACAGTATCGGCTCGAACTGGCTGAAGTCTTTTACTGCCGGATTTCTGACCACCTGCGGCCTGCAGGCAGTCGGTTCCCCGTGTGTTGATGAAGGGGAAGAGCTGCCGCTGCACGGTTCGATTGCGAATCAGCCGTGCGAGCATGCCTACTGGACAGAGGAGAAGGGTGCACTGGTCATTCACAGTGTGGTTAAGGATGAAACTATTTTCGGGCGAAAGCTGCGTCTGACCAGAACGATTACTGTTTCCACACAGGAAAATGTGTTTGAGATCTGCGATATGATTGAGAATACGGGGGACAGAGTGGAACCGATGGAGATTCTGTATCATATGAATATGGGATATCCGCTGCTGGATGAGGACAGTATCGTGAAAGTCCCGGCTGTGCAGGTGATGCCGAGGGATGACCATGCGACAGAGGACATTGCGAACTGCCTGCGGATGGAGAAACCGACGGCAGGATATCAGGAGCGGTGCTATTATCATACGTTTGCGGATGCGAATGGAATGGCATCCATTTATCAGCCGAAGCTTGGCATGGGACTGATCATACAGTTCAATGCAGAGGAGCTGGATGGCTTTGTCGAGTGGAAAATGATGGGAGTGCGGGATTACGTGCTCGGGCTGGAATGCGGCAACTGTTATCCGGACGGACGTGATGTGATGCGAAGGACCGGTATGCTGAAATTCCTGAATCCGGGAGAGCAGAAGGTATATAAAGTGACCGTACGGATGCTGGATGAACAGTAAAAGAGCAGCAGAGCTGCCCTGGGGATGAAAAAAATGACAGAGCTTCCTGCGCTGGTCGAACGCAGGAAGCTCTGCCGCATTTAGGTGGAATTTACAATTTTACAGGCAGGATTTGATCTTTTCGATCATTTCTGCATATTCTTCGTCGCTCAGGTATACCTGATCCGGATTCATTGCGAATACACCGCCCCACTCAGCTTCGCCTTCGTACTTCGGTACGAGATGGAAGTGAAGATGACAGCCTGTATCACCGTATGCGCCGTAGTTTATCTTGTTCGGATGAAAAGCAGCATGAATAGCCTTTGCAGCTTTTGTCACATCTGCGAAAAAACGGTTGCGCTCGTCCTCACTGATGTTGACGATCTCACTCACATGATCCTTGTATGCTACGATACATCTTCCCGGATGGCTCTGCTCTTTGAAAAGGATGAGCTGGCTCACATCAAGGTCACAAATCTTAATACCGAATTTTGCCAGAAGTTCTCCGCCCTGGCAGTATCCACAGTTCTGCATAGAAAATACCTCCACATTGTAATAGTAATAAGCCCCCTGACAACGTTATATCTGTAGTGGCAGAATACGCTGCACCCTGAGGATATTATACTCCTGTTTGGCGCTTATGCCTAGGCAACAATATTTTGTGTTGTGTCGCATCGAAATTCCGGTGAGAAAAGGGGATGGCGGAGGAAACACCGGAGATTCGACTGTGGAAAGGGATAATCGTGGAAGCTTCGGAGATTTTGTGGTACACTATAGGAAATCAGAATACCGGTGAGGAGAAGAATAGTATGAAAGCATTCGCATTGAAAGGAAATATCTGTTATTGTGAAGAAAAAG